>JAIPHN010000018.1 GCA_021735185.1 Candidatus Bipolaricaulota bacterium | reverse complement strand
TGCTGGAGCTATTAAAAAGTACTCTGCGTTCAGTTCGTGGCCCAGCTCGATATTTCGCTTCAGATAATCAATTGCTTCCTGTCTTATCCAGCCCTTACTGCTTGACAGATCGTTTTGCGGCGTGAACATGCCGCATATACCTGAAATTTCCAGGCCAAATTCGTCGAGTGCCTTTCGAACTTCCTTTGCCTCGTAGCCCAGGGACTCGCCGTAGCGGTTTCCATGTAGTTCCAGGTACTTTATTCCGGCATCACTCAATCTCTTTGCCGAGGCAAACAGGTCTTCCTGACCGAAGCCCCAGTTACTCCAGGAAAATTTGAGCGATCCCTCAAGTATTTCAGGAGCCGTTTCAATAGTTTCTTCAAACCTGGAAAATACTTCTTCGTTCTTTTCTTCGAAATTTTGTAAATTTTCCATATTATCCCCTGAATATTTATTCTTCAGTCCAAAGCTTAGCTTTCACTCGTACAGCCTGTAGAGGTCCACACTTCCAGTGCCGTTATTTGCCGAGAATACCAGACTACTACCGTTCTGGTTCAAAACAGTAATTTGAGTCGGCCCTACCTCTTTATCGATTATGAAGTCCTGAACTAAAGCCTTCTCGGTCGAATCCCACTTTAAAACTACGAGATCGCTATCTCCTTCTCTGCTGCCGGCAATGATTCTCGGCCTGCCAAGTAGCTCTCCAGCCCAGACGACATGACCGAACTTTATCGGATAGGTGGCCGAACGAGTCCAGTTCCCGTTTTCGTTTTCGTAAAATCCAAGCTCATCACCGTGAAAAGGCTCAATGGTCAATATCTCCTTTTTCCCGTCACCGTCCACGTCGTGGACAAATACGTCGCTCACTTCCCGCTCGGCCAGCTTTTTGGTTTCCCAGTTGCTTCCTCCCTCGGCGGGTGGGATAAGTTCAAATATACCTTCCTGTCCGGAGATCAAAACCACCTTCTCGTTTTCCAATTCAGTTACGTGCATGCCATGGTTTTTATAGATGCCGGATAAGATCTCCGTCATGTCCCAGTTTCCGCTCCGGTCATCCGGAACTTTTCCGGCATAAGTCGCTCCGGGCTTTGACCAATCTCCCGGGGACTTCTTCGCCTCCGCCAGGGCCGAAATGACGAAATATAGCTGGCCACTGGATTCTATTACTTCTATTCTATGGACAAAGGCTAGATCGAGGACCCGTTTTTTCTCCCATCCCTGATAGCAGTTTCCTCCATTACTGGAAACATATACCACGCCGGCTTCTTCCGCCTGAAAGACGGGGTAAAAACCCTCGATAGCGACAAACTCGCCTTCTTCTCCGGACAGCGGAACTAAACTCATGCAGCCTCCGAGGTTTTCCACTATCTCGTGACCGTTCTCCGGCTCAGAAGAGCTAAATAGCCAGGCCCCGCCATGGCTCTCCGGGGCAGCCAGAAGACAGGTTTCGCCGTTCATCTTCATTTCCGCCGTAGAATAAACATCGGGTAGATCTGCCAGAGTTATTTTTTCTACTTTCATATTAACTCCTCAATTATTATTCAAATTTTACTACCTCGCGCTCTACCAATTTAAATCGAGATAACGGATCGGAAAACCCGCGCCTATACTGAAGATGACAGGGAAGTATTAACTTGAAAGAAACCGTCTTCCCTGCCCATCTTCACCTATCTTTTTTCTATTGTCTAATTAAAGGAAACTGGGGTATGGAATATTGGGTTTATCGGTAAAGGAATCTTCACCACCCTGGGGATACTCGTAGCGCCCGAGATCCTTGTGGTCCGGATAGATAAACTTGCCCCCTACCCGCCATACAAAGAGCGAAAAGTCCAGCCTGTGACTGTTGAAGTCGTGTAACATTTCGATTTCTCGCGGATCCACTACCTGATTTGACCACAGGTCGTAGTGATACGGAATGAGTACCTCCGCGTCGAGGTTCTGGGCAGCTCTCAGGCAATCACAGGCAGTCATCTTGTCCGTGCTTCCCGGTGGGTTTTTTCCGTAAGAAGTGAAAGCCACGTCAATATCGTGATCCTTTCCATGCTTGAAATAGTGATTGGAGAAATGTGAATCCCCGCTATGATATATAGAGCCCCCCGGAGTATCTATCAGGTAGTTAACGGCTCTTTCGTCCATGTCCGGAGGCATTTCGCCACGGAGATTACCCGCGGGAGGTTTGGTTATTAACGCAGTCCTGTCGAAGGATTTCAAAGCATTAACTTCGACGTCCTTCACGGAGAAGGTATCACCGGGCGCAACGATCTTCGTTCTTTCCTCGGGAACCCCCCAGTCATGCCACTTCTCGACACATAGTTCAGGGCCGATAAATGGTGCGTCGGTGTTTTCGCAAACGGCAGATGCCACATAAGGATCAATATGATCGTCGTGGATATGCGTGGAAACGATCGCATCGATCTCTTGAATAGCAAAGGGGTCAATAACCATAGGAATGGCTCGCAAATTAGGCGGAAGATCTCTTCCACCTGACATCCTGCTGATCTGGAAGTCCTCTCTTCCCTCAAAAGGTGGTTGTTCTTTCGTAGATCTCCCCCTCCCGGCCCAGAAGTCGAAAGCCAGATTGGCATTGCCGGGGGTTTTTACCCAGACGCCGGTACAACCAAGCCACCACATCGCAAATTTTCCGTCCGAAACTTCCTCCTGTTCTATCTCTTCATTGAGCCATGTTCCCCATTCGGGAAAAACGTCGTGTAGCCATTGATCTCTATCGATTTCGCTTATCTCTCGGTCCATAATCAAAAACCTCCTCATAATTGGAAAATGCTTTCAGTTAAATTCAGATCTATAGCAAACCCATATCAAAAAATCCAGTACTTCTTGTCTGTGCGCCTGTCCGGGCCGGCTCTTAACCCTTAACCGCCCCGGCCGTCAGCCCCCTGATGATGCTCCGTGCGGAAAGAAAGGTAAAAACGAAAGCAGGCAATGCAACTATCGTAGCCATAGCCGTAATTTCACCCCAGTGCACGCCAACCTGGGTGATCCGGAGAGAAATTGCCACCGGAAGGGTTCTCGTAGTCCGGTTCGTCAAAACCAGGGCAAGTATAAATTCGTTCCATGAAATTCGGAAAACGAATATACTGGCCACGGCCAATCCCGGCTTTATCAGGGGCAAGACAATGCGGAAAAGTATTCCAAGCTCCGAACACCCATCGATTACGGCACTTTCCTCTATTTCCACCGGTATTTCGTTCATAAAAGATCTCAAAATCCAGATGGTAAAGGAAAGGTTCAGGGCAATATACGCAAATATCAGCCCCGCTCTGCTTCCTGATATTCCGATATTCAACCAGAGTACGAAAAGCGGAACAATCAGGACTGCCGGTGGAATCATTCTTAACAGCAAAGTGACTGTCGAGACCGCGCGTTTGCCAAGAAACTTGAATCTCACTAACGCATAAGCCGCAAAAGCACCAATCAGGATCGAGAAGAAGGCCGTACTGGTAGCTACAACAAGACTATTTACCAGGTACTTAAGAAAGTTTCCCGAAAACAGGACTTCCTGATAGTGCTTCAGGGTTGGTTTAAATATCCAGACCGGAGGCATAGAGAAAGTCTGTGTTCTGGTTTTAAACGAAGTGGTTATCATAATAAATATCGGAAACAAAACAACTCCGGCAGCCAGCACCAGCATCGCGTATCGTATTAGCTGCGCTTTGTCAATCTTACGCAACTTCTCAGAGCCCGGAAGTGAAAAGTCTCTCAGCCATTTATTGAGTCGGGTCATCGTTATTTTCTACCTCTCTTTGATTAAAAATCTAGTTTTGCATCCCCACGGTGGAGCCCCAACCTGCTAATCCACCTATCTTTTTAACAGAACAATTAAGCCGAGGTTCTCCTCTCCGTATTGAAGAACTGGAACAACAGGGTAGACACGATTAAAAGTATAATGATCAGAAAGACGGCCAGTGTCGAGGCTTCCCCCAGCCTGCGACTGACAAATGCTTTTTTATAAATATGCAGAGAAAGTACCTCGGTAGCCCTGCCGGGACCTCCATTTGTCATCACGTACATTACAACTAAGGCTCGCAACCCATCAATGAGCCTGAGAACAATTGTCAGCCCAATAATGGATTTGATCATGGGGAGTTTGACATGCCGGAGCCTCTGAACATAGGAAGCACCGTCCACGATAGATGCCTCCAGAACGTCCTCCGGTACGTTCTGTAGCCCGGCCAGAAGCATCAGGAAGACAAAGGGTGTCCACTGCCAGATATCGGTTAGTATAACGGCGGTCAGGGCAGGAAAGGGCTTTGAAAGCCACAGAACGTTTTCAAACCCCAGTAAACCCAGAAAGTAGTTTACAAGACCGTAATTCGGATTAAACATGAACCGCCAGAGAACCCCGACTACAACCGGTGCTACCATTATGGGTAAGAGAAAGATAGTCCGGAATAGGTGAAGGCCTTTGATCTTTCGTTCCGCCAGTAAAGCTAATCCAAGCCCAACAATAAGCTCGGTAGCCAGAGTGATTGTGATAAAAATGGCTGTAACCTTGAGGCTGGTCTGGAAGGCCGGACTCTGGATTATTTTTATGTAGTTCTGTATTCCCACGAACTCCGGGGCTTTACGGTAAACCTCTACCAGTCGCCAGTTAAAGAAACTCAGTCTAATACTATAAAATACCGGGTAAAACAGAGCCAGGGCAAAGATCAAAACCGCCGGAGCAAGAAAACCGTATGGTGTTAACTTCTGAAGTATTTTTTTAGCTTTCACACTTCCCCCTGATATAAAATTCTGTTTCGTTCCTGACCTACATATAAAGTTCCGTTCAGGGCAAAACCAGCAAACATATATTGGACAATAAAACTCATATTTCCTAACATAACTTGGTTTAGCTTAAAGGGAGGATAAGGACGACGCGTGACGCGTCGCCCTTATCCTTCTTTCCTGTAATTTATTCGTAGTAGCCTGCTTCTTCCATTATTTCTCTGACGGGCTTAACTATATCTTCCATTGCCTTCTCCGGTTCTTTCCGCCCTGTCAGCACTTTATTAACGGCTATTCCAAAGTATTCAGTTTCAATCTCTGGCCATTCGGGAATTGCCGGGCGCCATGCGGGATCGGCCAGCTTTACCTGATGTGCCATTACCTTGTATTCGGGAAATTGCTCCTGTAACTCGGGCTCCTTCATAAGCGATTCCCGGTCCACGATCTGGACTCCGTATTCAGTCATAAGCTCCCGTTCAACTTTCTTGCTTGTCATCCACTGCATCAGAAGAAATGCTGCCTTTTTGTCCGTCTCTCCTGCATTAGCGGGTATAGCTATGCCAAAACCACCAGTCTCAGCGACCGTTGTATCTTCTATCCCTTTGCGTTTCGGAATAGTAGTGTAGGCGACTTTGCCTTTGACTTTGGACTGCTCGGGATCCCGTACGAGGGACGCGATTCGACTATGGTCCAGGTACATGGCAGCTTTGCCCTGGAGGAATGCGTTGTCGTTTCCACCGGCTCCAAAGCTGGGAATTCCCGGAGGTCCGTATTCGACTATCTTCTTAAAGTACCGGAGTGTATCCAGAGCGTTCTCGCTCGTAAATGCAGGCTCCCAGTCTTCCGTGAAGATCTCTCCGCCAAAAGGTTTTAGCAGGTTCAGTGTGCCATGACCCGCCTGATGACCCGCCTTTCCTCTCATAGTCAATCCATAGACCCCATCGACGTTTTTGGCAAAGAATTCGGATAACTCGAGTACATCTTCAAAGGTCTTGGGCTCCACCAGGCCGTATTCTTCAAACAGATCCTTGCGATAAGCAAAGACGCTTACCTCGGAACTGGCTGGTACGGCGTACAACTTGGTATCGCTCCCTTCGCCCCCACCGAGGTAAATGTTCTTTCCTTTACAGGTTAGACAAACCTTTCCTTGAGTGGTAACAAGTTTGTCCACGAAGTCATCGAAATCCCAGTCAGGATAGGAAATACTCTCATTCTCCATCATTGGGCCCAGTGGTTCCAGGTAACCGGCCTGAGCGTATTTTGCTTTGGAAAGGGGCCCTACCATGGAGATGAGATCGTAGTCACCATTAGGCTTACTCATTTCCAGGGTCTGAGTTGTGGACATCTTACCGTAATTCATCTGATCGACCTGGACTTCGATGCCTGTCTTCTCTTCAAACTTGGGCAACATATCGACCCAGTGATTGTAAGCTTTGTGAGCAGGGAAGCTGGCAACGATAGTTTCGCCTTCAAACTGGCGCCAGTCAAACTCGTGTGAATCAGCTATAACGAGGGAAAAAGATCCAGCGAAAATTCCAAGAGCGACAACTAAAATTATCAATAATTTAGCTTTATTATGCATTTTACCTCCTCCAGTGGAGAAAAATTAATGTACTGCATTTTACACTTTATACAGGTTTAGTTCTTACCACCACCTCCCAGGCTATGTTTCGGAAAATTGTTTAGCTCCACTTGAACTTCTAACGACCAATTCCGGTTCGAGCCTTACTTGATTTGTTTCTAAATCTTCCTCTTTACTCTGATTCTGGATTCTGTCTAACAAAATATTGACCGCCTCTTCCCCGATTTCCTTTATGGGAACGTGAACGGTACTGAGCGGTACTCTTGAATAAGAGCAAAAGGGAATGTCGTCAAACCCAACAATGCCGATATCCTCCGGAATCTTGAGAGATGCCTCTTCAGCTGCTTTCATGAAACCAAGAGCTACAAAATCACTGAAAGTGTGGACAGCGTCCAGTGTGCGATCCGAATCCAGTATCTTTTTTCCAGCCCGGTACCCCTGGTCCATAGTGAGGACCCCATCGTATATTAGTTCAGGGTCAGGCTCACCTCCGGATTCCGTAATAGCCTTCTTGTACCCCTCCAGTCTCTCCTGAGCACTCAATTCATTGAGCGGACCGTTCAATAGAGCGATTTCCTGATAACCGTTTTCGATTAAATGTTTAGTCGCGAGGTAACCGCCCTTCAGGTCATCTATTAGCACGAAATCGATTTTCAGACCTTTAAAATGTCGGGCAAAGGAAACAAGTGGTAGGTCCTCGGATATTTTTGTTATGTTGCTTTTTTCTGAATTCACCGGGCTGATCAGCAAACCATCTACCTGCTCGGACAACATTATCTTTATCGCCTCTTCCTCTTTATCGGGGCTTTCATCCGAATCCTTAAGTATGATGTTATAACCCCTGTCCGCGGCAGCACTCTCGATACCCTTTACTACCCTTGAAAAGAAAGGGTTTGCGTTATTAGCAACTACGACACCGAGAATTCCGGTCTTCTGAGCTCTCATTCTTTGAGCAACCCGATTTGGACGATAGCCCATTTCCTCTGCAGTTTTTAATATGAGGTCTTTAGTCTCCTGTTTGATCTCGGATTTGTCGTTTAGCGCCCGTGAAACCGTATTAGTGGAGTAGCCAACTTCTTCCGCAATATCTTCTATAGTCACTTTCTTTTTCTTATTCATAGGGAAACAGGGTTTTTGCCACCTTTTGTTAACGTTCACGTGAACGGATACGTGAACGGTTACATATTAACCCAATAACTGGAGCCTGTCAAGGCAAATTTTTCGGTTATCTCCTAACGCAGGGTAAGAAGTCCTGGGTGAGAAAAAACGATGAACTAAAAACCAGATGGTTAATGGTTTATCGGATCGGGTTTCTGTCAGAACAGGGTACATTCACCGTACACTTGCCACATACCTCCGGGGACCCCATGTCCGAATAAACCTCTCCATTGGATAAACAGGCGTCGTAACACCCATGCCTGTCAAATGCATTCTCCTGCAAAGAACCATTTACACACCTGGCAACACACTGGGTACAGGAGCCATCGACTTTGTAGAGACAGTACTCTTCCTCCGGCCTATCAGTAGGGGGGCTTTCGAAATCAACGACGAGACTACCAATTCTCCCGGCGCTACCTTTGCTCGTAATCAACATTTTATGAAGCCCGAACGTTCCCAGTCCGGCAATATAGGCAACGTGTTTATGGGACCATTCACTTATCAATTCGTCTTCGAAAAAATTTCCCGTTGCCGAGACAGTTTTAACCTCTTGCCCCAGTGTGTTTAATTCCGCTTTTATATGTTGATTTAAGTCGTGGATTAATTGATTGGTTTCCCGATAAGCCACTACCCATTTCTTCGAGCTATTTTCCCCTTTTATATTGCTTTCTATAATGGCTTCTTCAAATGGTAAGAAGTAGGTAATAATCGACCGGGCTCCGGCCAATAAGTCCTCCGGTAGGGCATGAGAAGGACCTATTACTTCCTTTAACTCTTCAAATAACTGATCTTCCGCACTGGCAAACCCAACCAGGGGCTTGCGCCATTTCGTCATGACGCTTCTCCTGCCTTGATACTTGTTAACGTAATCGTCAATTAGACCCTCTATCCGCTCTTTGAACAAGACAACCCCTCTTTCCGTAATCGTACTAATTTGTCGAAAACAATTGTCCAGTTATTTTTCGCCAAACTTAACTACGCCTTTTTAAATCGGACCAACTAATATATCAACAACTTCCGGGTCGTACTTAGTTCCTTTCCCAGCTTTGATTTCTTCAAGCTTCCTTTACGGTGATTGAAACTCAGTCGCGTCCTTCTTTATCTTCGTACATTTTCTTATCCGCTTGTTTGAGGGCCGCCTCGGCGTCCCTGTCCTGGTCCGGACTCCAATGGGAAACTCCCATGGCCAGCGTCAGGGGGAAGTCAAGTAAATCCGAAGTCTCATTCCACCGGTAAAGCTCTTTGTTAAGCCGGGTAACGGTTTTTTCAACACCGCCGTTCGTTTCCGGCATCATAACCAGGAACTCGTCTCCGCCGTATCTTATCACGGTGTCGGCACTCCTGACGTTCTCCAGGAGAAGCCTGCCTACTTCTCTCAGGACTTCGTCGCCAGTTTGATGAGAGTAACGATCGTTTATCTCTTTAAACCGGTTTACGTCGATCATTAAAAAAGCAATCTGGTGCCCGTACCTCTGCCCCCTTTCTATTTCTTTGCTTAGCGTCTCGTTGAAATATCTCCTGTTATAAAGGTTTGTCAGGGGGTCGCGAATGGCCTGTTCCTTCAACTCGACTTCCAGCCTTATTCTCTTAACTTCTTCATGCAGGTGACCAGCCAGAATCTCCGCAAGTTCCAGGTCATCTTTATCAAAGGCGCCCTGCACAGTAGAGGCAATCTGAAAAACCCCGACGTTTCCTATCGGCACACTCATGAAACCTTTGAGATCGTTTCGACTGGCTTCGGCTTTTTCTTTAGTCCTTAAATCATCGCCGATGATCGAAGACTGATTCCGATAGGTCTCACCAATCAGACCTTCGTCTCGGCTTTGCGAGGGGAGCTCTTTCGCTTCCGTTTTCCGCGAAGTTGCCACGGGGACCAGTCCGTCTTCCTCGGCGCAGTAAAAAGTACATACTTCGAAATCCAGTACCTCCTGGGTTGCCTCCACGGCTTCGTGGCATAGCTCCGTTTCAGTTTCACATTGTTGAAACCTATCAACGGCATCGTGAAGTTTTTTTAACTTCCTTCTCTGTCTCTGAAGGTTCAGCTCGGCCTTCTTTCTCCGATCGATGTCAATCACTACACCAGTTAGTTGCCTGTATTCGTCTTCTTCCTCAGTTATTCGACCGACGTCCCGAAACCACTTGTAATTTCCGTTACTTTTCTTTATCCGGTATTCAACCTCGTATCTTTCCTTTCTCCCTTTCAGGTGCTTCTTCATCGCCGATACAGCATCTTCGTAATCTTCCGGATGAAGTAGATCGGTGAAATCCGAGTAGGTTTCGAACTTTGCCGGAGAATAGCCCAGCATCTCCGCTTTCAGATCGCTAAAAATAACCTCGCCCGATGGTAGCTCCATCTGCCACCAGGCAAGGTTTCCGGCCTCCATAGCGGTCTCTAACTTTTCCTTGTTTTGCTTGAGCTGTTCCTCGACCCTTTTTTGTCTCGTCATATCCCGGGCAACGGAAAGAATTCGGCCTTCTCCCTCTATCTCAAAGTAACGCGCATTTATTTCAACCGGTACTTTGCTTCCGTCGCTGGCACTATGGGTCATTCGAAAGGTCTTCTGGCCCTCCGAGATTACCTCATGCATAATCCGGGGAACCTCGTCGGATTGATCTCCGGTATCTATTTCATCAGGGGACATAGAAAGAAACTCTTCCCTGCTGTAGCCAAGCATTTCGCAGGCAATGTCATTGACCTCTAAAAATTCTCCGGGCATCCCGTCTTCAGTCAGCTCGTGCAGGTATACGGCGTCATTGATATGATTGAATATCTCTCTGAATTTCCTCTCGTTCTTCCGGAGAGCACTTTCCGCCTTTCTTCTTTCCGTAATTTCATCCACGACGGACATAATTCCCACAATGTCTCCTTTTTCGTCGTACATAGGAGCAGTAGAAATACTTACTTCGACCGGCGAACCGTCCTTTCTCTGCCGCGTTACTTCCATACCGGAAAATGATTCCCCGGCAAGTACTCTGCTTCTTAATTCGTCAAATTCTTCTTGCTTGGCTTCGGGAACTATCGGCAATCGCTTCCCGATGACTTCCTCCTGCGTCCAGCCAAATATTTCTTCAGCCGACGGGTTCCAGATAGTGCTTACATTCCCCGCTGGATCGAGATCGAATATTGCCACGGGTGAAGCCTCTACAAGCGATTTTAAAATCTCTCTGGTATCTTTATTTTCTTTCATTTTAAGAATAATACGGGCTACCGGGTAAATTAGTCAAAAATAACTGGAAAACTTCAACAGCTGGACAGAAGAATGGCGGAAACCTGGTTAATACCAGAATGAGTTTCTCGAGACCGAGAAAACCACAAAATGCTTCTCCTCTTCCAATCAAACCTGAGATGATTTTTTCTGTTTTCCAAACTTTCCCCGAGTACCCGCATGAACTCGAATTTTGTTTTTTTCGTTTTTAAGAAAAAATTAGTTACATTCTGGTCTTTTTTTACTAATATGCTAACGTATTCTAATAAAAATTGCTTTTATAATTGTTTATGTGGGGTTGAAAGGTCTGCTTTCTGTGCTTATAATCAAAATGAATTAGCAGAATTACAATTAGTCTGCTAAAACTATCAGACTAGAAGAATTAACCCAAGCAGGGGGTGGAAAGTATGGTCCTTCCGACTGATAGAAGCTGGAGGAGGAACCGAAAACCATCTCCCTTCAGCAGCGGCGATATTTTGGACGAGATGTTTCAAAACCTGAAAGAAGAAACCATGGAAGTCAAGAACCCCGGCCACATGCCGGGGCATATAAAAAAAGCGATGTAAAGATGAACTCTGATTTAAAAAAACAAAAATTGACCCAGCACTCACTTGAGAAGACTAACTTGGTTAAGCACAAAGAACGAATTCCATGGTTAACTTAGCCCAATTGGATACCCTTACCATATGTTCACCCAGGTATCTCATCTCAAGTGAGAGCTGGACTCAAAATAGCCGATTCACCCCCAGGGCAAGCCCTGGGGCACTCTCGGCAAATTTTGGTAGAAATAGAATAAGTATATTCCACGTCCGGATCTCCGGCCCTAAGTATTTTTCTTTCAATTTCGATGCTGTAATAGAAATTCAACCACGGCAATAAACTTCACCTTCAATCCATATTTATTACACCAATAAACGACATAGACCGTAGCACACCACCGGGTTTCCAGGTAGGAAACGTGAGACGATAGGCCTCTATAAAGAGGTGATCGAGATGAAAGACTCGGACGGAAAGATGATCGTGGTTTCAAACGCCGAACCCTATAAACATGAAGAAGACGAAAAAGGCGAACTGGCATGTAAAGAAGTCGAAGGCGGTTTAACAACTGCCATGAACCCACAAATGAGACAGTCCGGAGGGATCTGGATAGCTTACGGAAGGGGGAGTCATGACTTCGAGGTCACGGACTCCCGGGGGAAAGTTTCGGTACCGGATTTTCCAGATGTCTCGGAAAAAGATCAGTACGAGTTAAAAAGACTCAACTTCTCCGATACACAGTACGAGAAGTTCTATCGTGGTTATTCCAATAGAATACTCTGGCCCATCTGTCACTCCTTTCCGACAAAAGCAGACCTGCGAAAAGAAAGAGAATACTGGGGAAAAGGGTATCTGCCGAGCAATAAGGAATATGCCAGAGCAGTTATAAAGTCATATGAGCCGGGCGATACCATCTGGATCCACGATTACCACCTGGCTCTGGTACCAAAACTGGTAAGAAACGAGATACCGGAAGCAAAAATAGGAGTATTCTGGCATATTCCCTGGCCTCCGTGGGAAAACTTTGGGAAAATTCCTCACAGAAATAAGTTATTAGAGGGTCTCGCGGCGGCAGATCTGATCGGACTGCACCTGGAGAAATACGCTGATAATTTGTTACGCTGTGCAGACAAGATCGACGCAAACGTCGATCGCGGCTCGTCAAGATTTAAGCTGGCCGGTGAACAAACTCAAGTCGGGGCTTACCCGCTGGGCGTAGATTATGATTTCTTTAACGGTAGCACTACCGGCAATCAGGAAGAAAAAATAAGAGAAAAGTACAACTCGGACCATATCATTCTCGGCGTGGATCGTCAGGATTACACGAAAGGAATTCCGGAAAGGATAAGATCTTTCGAAAAATTCGTAAGAAAAAACCCTGATTACAGGGAAAAAGTTACAATGGTCCAGAGAACACCTCTTAGCAGGACTGGAATTGAAGAGTATCAGAAAGAGAAGAGCGATATCAACCATAAGGTATCCGAGTTCAACGGCAAGTACGGAAGTCACGACTGGACTCCAATCAACCTATTCTGGGGAGGGGTACCTCAGAAAGAATTAATAGCGGAATATAGGGCCGCTGATATTGGACTGGTGACACCAGGGCTCGATGGGATGAATCTAGTCGCCAAGGAATTTATCGCGGCAAACGAGGAACCAAAAGTCCTGATACTTTCGGAGTTCGCAGGTTCCAGCGAGCAGCTCGACGAGGCAATACAGGTCAATCCCTACAATACGAACGAAGTCGCAAATGCAATTAAAACAGCTATAGAAATGCCGGAAGAAGAAAAGAAGTCAAGATGGAGGAAACTCAGGAAAAAGGTAAAGAAAGAGGATCTGCAGGATTGGGCTGAAAACTTCATCGGAGACCTGGAGGGAGCCCACCAGCTTCACTCTATGGTAAACTACACTACGCCTCGGAAAACTCGTCAAACGGGAGGTTAAATGGGTGAGAAAGATTGAGTTGGAAACTGAAATACTGACTTCCCATAGTCTTGAAGTCAACAACCCCGCACCTTAACCCTGGTCCGGGGTTGTTGACTTCGTATCATATCTAACGGTGTCCCTTAGCCCATTTCCGAGTAAATATAACCGAGAACCATAACCACTACCCCGATTCCAGCCAGCAAGTCCGTCTCGCTGATTAAGGGTTCCGTCCGAGGCTCTGCTGGTTTGGGCTCCTCAACTTTCTTAGCTGGTGGAGTACTTACCGCTCCGGAACTGGCCAGTTTCGATTCTCCCGAATCGTTGAAAGCCGAGACACTGTAGGTATATGACCTGTTCCCTACCAGACCAGTATCGGTATACATGGTTTTGTTGGGCCCAACCGTAGCTACTTCGGTTCCGTTCCTATAGATTCTAAACCCGTCTTCGTTATCCGAGTTATCGTTCCATCTCAACCTGATCTCGCTTGAGGAAAGCGGCGTAAGATTCAAATTTCTCGGGAAGTTAGGCTGTGCCTGTCCCGTCATCGAACAGTTTCGGTTCGTGGTGCCTGACTCCCCGCTGCTGTTATAAGCCACGACTTCATAACAATAACGGGTTTCGCTATTCAGGCCCTCGTGTACATAAGCAGAAGAATTCGCCCCCACCGTGGCAATCCTGGACCCATTCCTGTAAATACGGAAACCCTGTTCGTTATTAGAGTTGTCATTCCAGGTCAGTTTGATACTGGATGGAGATAGCGTTTCCGTGCGCAGAGATCCGGGCGAGGAAGGAATTTCCAGTGGAGTTTCCAGTTCAAGACCGGAGGACATAGAGGATTCCCCTGCCTCGTTGTAAGAAGCTACTCGATACGTGTAACTCGTATTTTCGTTTAAGCCGGTGTCGACGTAGGAGGTAGTATTAGGGCCTACCTCGGTAATCCTTTTCCCGTTTCTGTATATCCGGAAGCCGGACTCGTTGTCCGAGGTATCGTTCCAGGTCAACCTGATTTCGTTGGGAGACCTCACCGTACCGGATAGGCTCCTCGGTACAGAGGAGACCTCGATCGGCGTAGTGGTGCTTAAGCTATTCGATAAGGAGGATTCCTGGCCGTCATTGTAGGCGGAAACACGGTAGGTATAATTAGCGTTTCCCCTTAGTCCAGTATCGGTATAGGAGGTCACGTTTGCACCGACAGTAGCTATTTCAGTTCCGTTTCTGTAAATCCTGAACCCGTCCTCGTTATCCGAGTTATCGTTCCAGAGTAGCCTTATCCTCGTAGGTGATAACGATTTTGCGGAGAGACTACCGGGTCTCTCTGGAACTCGCAAAGGTGTTGTCAGACTCCGGGATCCCGAGAGGGACGACTCTCCGCTCTCGTTGAAAGAATCAACCCTGTAGCTATAACTCCTGCCTTCTTCCAGCCCGGTATCAGTGTAAGTGGTGATATTCGCCCCCACCGTTGCAATCCTGGACCCATTCCTGTAAATACGGAAGCCCTGTTCGTTATTAGAGTTGTCATTCCAGGTCAGTTTTATACTGGATGGGGATAGCGTTTCCGTGCGCAGAGATCCGGGCGAGGAAGGAATTTCCAGTGGAGTTTCCAGTTCTAGACCGGAGGACATAGAGGATTCTCCTGACTCGTTGTAAGAAGCTACTCGATACGTGTAACTCGTATTTTCGTTTAACCCTGTGTCGACGTAGGAGGTAGTATCAGGGCCTACCTCGGTAATCCTTTTTCCGTTTCTGTATATCCGGAAGCCGGACTCGTTGTTCGAGGTATCGTTCCAGGTCAACCTGATCTCGGTCGGAGACCTCACCGTACCGGATCCGGATAGGTTCCTCGGTACAGAGGAGACCTCGATCGGCGTAGTGGTGCTTAGGCTGGCAGTAGTTCCCGACTCTCCTGCCTCATTAAAACTGGATACCCTGTAAGTGTAATCATTGCCCCCGGCCAGACCCGTATCGACGTAACTCGTCGTATTAGGGTTTAGCTCCTCAATCAGCTCGCCATTTCTGTAAACCCGAAAGCCAGTTTCGTTCTCCGAGTTATCGTTCCAGGTTAACCTGATTTCGGTTGAGGAGAGTGTCTGAAGCGACAAACCCGCGGGTGAACCGGGAACCTGCACCTCCTCTTCCTCCGGCGGAGCAGGAGTCTCTACTTCCCCGCTTCCTCTGGTAATTTTGAAGTAAGTTCGATAGTTTTTGCAACAATTAAGGGTTATTCTGATATATAAACTACCGATCCCCGCCTGTTGACCTTGTTCGTTCTTTTGATCCCATGTCCAAGTCCAACTATCTTTGTTTCTGCTTATCGGCCCAACTTCTCCTTCTACGTAAAACATCTCGTATTCGTGCTCGAACTGGGGCTTGAAGTAAACTTCAATCTTTTCCACCAGGTATTCAAAATCCTGTAAGTTGGTTAAAATCAGCTTTACCTCTTCACCCTGGTGATATATTCTTTTGTCAGTTGAAAGAGATTGGTACCGTTCCGGACAGTAATCATAATTTGAGGGAGAGGGACAGCCGAACCTATAACTATATCTTAGATCCTTTTCCTGTCCTCGTGAAGCCGGTCCGCCAATTACCAACAAGCCAATCAGAATAAATACAAAGACGAATAGAGGCCTCCAGTATCGGCGCATTTTTCCACCTCCTGAAATCAACCTTAGATGGAAGATCAATTTGAATCATCTACACCCGGTTAAAAACGGTCAGATGCCTTAACTTCTTCAGTATTTCTTGCCAAAAACCCGGATCTAACTCACCGTCGTATTTCAATATTTCAGAATTTTTAATGCGGGAACTCAATGTATGATGAATTGTGACGAGCAAAAGTCGGGTACAACTCACGCGCCGTACTAGTCTGAGAAAATTTCTACTCTTACCATTGCAACTAATTGATTTTAATACTTCTCTCTAAAAAAGTCCAGCTCTCGGATAATCAAGGGTCTCCCAAAGCGCTGCAGCACCCTGCTATGATTAACCAGCTAATAATGGTAAAAATAATCAAGTGAAGTTAGTATTATAAAATAGAAGCTGAGATAAGGACAGAAAATCGAAAACTCAATTTTCTGTATTTCAAACGGTGACTGAAATGAAGGTAATACTTGCCTCCCGTTCTAAATTTAGGAGACAGGCACTCGAGCTCTTAAACATTGATTACGATGTCAAACCGAGCGAAATCGACGAGAAATCTATCAGAGACAGTGATCCAGGAGCTCTGGCCAGAAAGCTCGCCGAGGCAAAAGCCGAAGACGTTGGGGGGCAACTGGATGGGGAGAATTTAGTGATTGGCGGAGACTTATTTGTTCTATTTCAAGGTAATATCTATGAAAAGCCCAAAACCGAAAAAGAAGCAATGGAGGTGCTGCAGTTCTTCTCGGGGGAAAAGGTGGAGATAATTTCCGGAGTTTCAGTCTTCAATACCGAAACCAATGGTTTGGAGTCGGATCTGGGACGAGCCGAGATTGTCTTCCGGAATATAAGTCAAGAAGAAATAGAAAAATATGTTTCGAATTATCCGGTTACAGACCTAGCTGGGGCGTTTGAGAAAGAAGGTGTCTTAAAGTTTTCAAGAGAAGTTCACGGTGATTTATCCTTTCTGACCGGTCTCCCTCTGAACAAACTGATAAAATTACTTCGAAAGAACGGCGTGAATCCATAATCGCTTTTCGATTCCCGACGAAAGAAATTTACGTAAATTATCCAGACTAGCTTTGTTTGTAAGCCATGACAGGAGGGTTTCTCTGCCGGAAGGCCAACTAGCCCGACTTCAACCGGGACAGCCTCATCGCGTTCGCGGTAACACCTACTGTCATTCCTGCATCACCAAGGAGAACAGCCAAAGCGATTGTCACATAACCTAAAGGAACACCCACTGCTAACAGGGCCTTTATTCCGAGACTTGTGAATATGTTCTGCCTGATGACCCGCTTAGCCCGGGAGGAAAGCCGGTGGAGGTATGGAAGCTTGGAGAGATCGTCCTTCATCAAGGCAATATCCGCTGTTTCGAGTGCGGTATCCGTCCCGGCAGCCCCCATGGCAATTCCCACGTCAGCTGCTGCCATAGCTGGGGCGTCATTGATACCGTCCCCGACCATGGCGACCGACCCGTAACCCTCGGATAACTCTTTAACTGCCTCCACTTTCTCATCCGGCATCATTGCGGCTCGAAAGTCTACGATACCTATCTTATCCGCGATAGCTCCTGCGGTATTTTCGTTGTCACCGGTCAGCATTACGGTCCTGACGCCGGCGGAGTTCAGTTTTTCAATAGTGTCTTCTGCGGATGATCTTATTTCGTCGGCTACCGCCACAATTCCTTCAAGTTCATCTTCGGTGGTGACCAGAATAACGGTCTTTCCCTGGTTCTGTAAGCGGGGAATCGTCTTCTCGGTCAAGTTGAGGCAGTTGCCTTTCTTACAGAGTTTCGTCGCTTCCCGGCTTATCTTCCTACCATCGCTGGAGTGGTGAACGTGGCTCAAATCAAAGCCCAGTTCTTCAATCAGAGAAGGCTTGCCCGCATAATGTTGTTTCCCTTTCAGGCTTGCCTTAACCCCTTTGCCGCTTATTTCCTCAAAGTCCTCTATCCCGTGGTCGTGACTGATGTCGTGCTCTTCTTCTACATGAGTTACGATCGCTTCTGCAATTGGGTGGTCGCTCCTCTCCTCGATTCCGCAGGCACATTCAATTACGTCCTCTTTGCTCTTGCCATTTAGAGGAATTACGTCCGTGATGGTCAGCTCGCCTTTGGTTAAAGTTCCTGTCTTGTCAAAGGCCATGACTTTTACCTCGCTCATGGCTTCCAGGGTGGTTCCGCTCTCTATCAGAACTCCGTTTTTGGCAGCACTCGTAATTCCAGAAACCACGGATACAGGAGTGCTGATTACAAAGGCACAGGGACAGGCGAGTACAAGCATCGTTATTCCGCGGACGAACCAGCTGGCCCATGGTTGCGCCAAAAAGATAGGCGGAATAGCAGCAACAGCAACTGCTGCAAGAACCACTACCGGGGTATAGTAGGAGGAAAACTTATCCACGAACTTCTCGTGTCTCGTCTTTTTTCTCTCCGCACTTTCC
>JAIPHN010000017.1 GCA_021735185.1 Candidatus Bipolaricaulota bacterium | reverse complement strand
TTGAAGGGAAGTCTCGTCTGTACTTTCATCCTCATTGCAGTTTTGTTCTCCCCGTCAATTTCTACGTCTACAAAGGAAGGGACAAAAATAAGATCGACCCCGCTCGGAGCCATATACCCACGAGCGATGGTAATTGCCTTGATCGCCTGGTTGACCGCTTTTGGACCAATTGCCTGCAATTCGGCAACTCCTTCTTCCCGAATCGTATTGGCCAGGGCCCCTGCAGTGGCAGAAGGATCCGACGTCGAAGAGACTTTTAGAATTTCAGCCAAGATCTCGCACCTCCTAAAGGTTTTTGATGCCTTCCGCGACATCTAGGTCTAAAAGTATTACTGCGCGGCTTCTACGAACTGAGCTTTTCGTATTACGTTGATTTTGACCTCTCCGGGATAATCCAGGTCTCTCTCGATCTCTCTAGCGATATCATAAGCCAGCTTGCTGGCTCTATTGTCATTAACCTTTTCCGGAGACACGACAACTCGAATTTCCCTTCCGGCCTGGAAGGCGTTTGCCTTCTTTACGCCTTCGAACGAATGGGCTATCTCTTCCAGGTTTTCCAGCCGCTCTATATACTTCTCGTACGTCTCGCGTCTCGCTCCCGGTCTGGTAGCGGATAGCGTATCTGCCGTTTTTAAAAGAATCGGTAACAGCGATTCCGGCTCTTCGTCTTCGTGATGGGCGGCAATTGCATTCACTATCAACGGCTTCTCCCCGTACCGCCGGGCCAGTTCGGCTCCGATCTCCGCGTGGGTTCCCGTGACCTCGTGATCGACCGATTTTCCGATGTCGTGTAACAGACCGGCTCGCCTCGCCGGTTTGTGGTTCAAGCCGAGCTCCTCCGCCAGCATCCCGGAAATAAAGCTAACTTCCAGCGAGTGTCGCAGCAGGTTCTGGCCGTAACTGGTCCGAAATTTCAGCTTCCCGACAAGCGGAATTAATTTGTTCGACAGGTCCACGCCGGTATCGAGAGCCGCGTTCTGCCCTGCTTCCTTTATTCTTTCCACCATTCTGTCGCGCGCTTTATCGACTTTCTCTTCGATCTGAACCGGATGGATCCTTCCGTCCTCGACGAGTTCTTCCATTGCCAACCTTGCAATCTCGCGTCGCACCGGATGAAACGAAGAAAGAACTACCATCTCGGGCGTATCGTCAACCATGACCTCGACTCCCGTCAGTGCCTCGAACGTCTTTATGTTTCTACCATTTCGCCCGATTACCCGACCCTTGAAGTCATCAGACGGAAGCGAAACCGAGGAAACAGTATTCCCTTCAGCCTGTTCTGCCGCGTACCTCTGCATCGCCGTGGCCAGGATCTGTCGCGACTTTTCGTCCGCCTTTTCCTCTGCTTTCTTCTCCGCCTGGTTCACCTTCCTCGCGTAGTGCCTTTCCGTTTCCTGTTCTATCCGGTCCATCAGCTCCGCTTTTGCCTCCTCGGAACTCATCCCCGCGAGTTCTTCCAGGTACTCCTTCTCCTTGCTTATTAGCTCTTTGCCTTTTTTCTTGAGCGCCTTTACTTTTTCTTGATCCTCTTTCAGCGATTCCTCAATTTCCTCCAGGTGGTCGCTCTTCTTGGAAAGCCGGTCGGCTTTCCGCATTATCCTTTCTTCGCGCTTCTCCAGGTCCTTTTCCCGGCTCTTAAATTTTTCCTCTAACTCTTCCCGCTGCTCCTGGATTTTTTGCTGCCCTTCCAGGACTTTTTCTTTCTTTATATTCTCTCCGGTCTTTCTCGCCCGCTCTATTATGCTCGCGGCGTCCTCCGCTTTGTCGGATAGTTTTTTCTCGTAATACTTCTGCCCGAGAAAGATCCCAATTGCCAGCGCTAAAACGGCCGAAGAACCAATATATATCGCCAACATCTTTATCACACCTCGTAAATTCGGCTAAAACAGGGGTTTTACCCATCGTAACCGCTCCCTTCTCCGCCCCTGAAATCAAGAAAAATATCCCTGTACTCGTCGATCCAGGTCGGTAAATCCTGAAGTATTAGCGTAGTCATTAATTGTTTGTTTTCTTCCGGTTTTTCCAGAGCACCCTGAATTTCGTTTAGAAACATCCTGTTTTCGCTCATGAATTTTGGAACCGAACGACCTCCAAGCAGCGTTTCCGTCTCGTTCGTTGCAGCCAGTTCCTCAACAGCCAGGTTGAGCCAGTGAAGCCCTTCCAGCAGCTCTTCTATCTCTTCGTCTTCCACCTGAGATAGAACGTCTCCTTCGTTGAGGTAGGCAAAATCGTCAGTCCACTCGCTTAACCCGTCGAGGTAAGTCAGAGCATTGTCCACGAGTTCCATTGTTAGTTCGTCCACTGTCTCGGTGACTAACTCGATCTCAAATTCTGTTAACTCGGACCCCAATTTCTCTTCCAATTCGGTTTGATTCAAGAATTTCCCGTCTATCTTGATTCCCACTAACCTCTCTCTGGTCGAGGACAACTCTTCTTTAGCCTGCTCGATTAGCTCCTCGACCGTTTCCCGATCATCGATCTCTAATTCGTCTTTAGCTAATTCAATCTTCATGGTAAGGCAATTTTATTTCTCACCTCGGCTAAATGCAAGATAGAGGGCGGCAGGCAATACTGTAAGTGAAAGTACCATGGCAAAACCTATACCAAGCAGTGCGGTCCCGCCGAGAATTCTTAATCCGGGGGTCCGGGCGAGGAAGAGGCTGCCAAAGACCACTATCGTGGTAATCGAAGTGGTGACAACCGCAAGACCCGTCCGTGAAAAAGCATTCAGAATGGATCCTCTGAGCCCCTCTTTTCCTTCTTCCTCCCGCCAGCGATAAATCAGGTGCAAACCGTCATCGACTCCTATACCGATCAACAGCGGGGAAATTATTATGTTGATGAAGTTAAAGTTCATCCCCATCAATTTCATTCCGGCCAGCATCCAGAGGTAGCCCAGGATCAGCGGTATGACGGCAAGCAGCGATAGTCTTATGCTAGAAATTCCGCGATAGAGAACTATACTGATCATAAGCACCGCCAGGGTAGTGGAGATGATAAAATCGTGCCTGATGTGACCCTCCAGTTTGTACTGGATCAACGGCAGGCCAAAGTAATCCTCCGATAGCTCAGAGGCCTGGTCGACGAAGTTATTCAGGTTGTCCGACTCGTAGATCGACTTTTCGACACCGGCAAATACCACGTATTCGCCCTTATCGGTCGTCAGAGTCGATCGGACCTTTTCGGGAAGGGCTTTGACCAGCTCTTTTCCTTTACCTTTATCCAGAATTCCTTCCAGCGAGGAAAACCCTTCCGACAGAAAGCCAAGATGGCTTTGCAGGTTCCGAACTGTCTTCAGGGTAGCTGGTCTGTTAACACCGAGCAGTTTTTTTCTTATCTCCAGGAGTTGATCTATTGCTTCGTTCAATCTAACCGTGGTTTTCGAGCGGCTGGACATGGTCGAACTGAGCTGAGCGGTCGATAGATCTCCAACGAGCGATTCCAGTCGCTCGACCTCCGATTCCCTGTTTTCAAGCACTTCAGTTATTTGCCCGAGAGATCCATTCAGTCTTTTTAACTGGTTCGAATTGCCGACCGTATCTTCTAATTTCCTGAAATCCTCCGGCAGATAACCCCGAAGGGACCGAATCGATTTGACGATATCGATCTTTCCCAGTCCCGATTCGAGCGCCTCCAGTTCCTCTATACTGTCGGGGAAAAAGACAAAACTGGGGCCGATACTCACCTCGGACGATCCGAAATCATTCCTGATTCTTTCCTGAACCCTGACGCTCTCCACCTCGGTGGATACGTTGTTACTGGTAAACTGAAAATCGAGCCGAAGCGCTGCCACAAGAGCCAAAATAGATATGATCAGCGAGATGACCAGCAATTTCTTTCCGTGTTTGAGAGACTTATCAACTACGAATCCCAGGGTTTCGCGGTAGTCGAAGAGCTCAACGGCTCTCTTTCGTCGTTTCCACCGCTGGAAAGCAATTATCAGCGAAGGAAGTAAAAAAAGGTAGACGAAGAAAGATATCATGATCCCCAGACTGGTGATAATTCCCATTTCGACCAGCCCCTGAGACCGAGAGAAGGTCAGGGTGGTGAACACGGCGGCAGTGGTTAAAGCCGCGATAAAAATTCCCTTCCCTTTCTTCATTATTGTTATCTTGATCGCTTCACTTACCGAGTGGTCCCCGAGTCTTTCTTCGCTAAACCGGAAAAGGAGATGAATTCCGTAATCAATACTCAATCCAAGTACAAGAGCCGGAAGAAAAGTGGTAAGTAAATTGAAGCCACCGACCGAAAATTTTGCCCACCCCAGGGCAAACAGAACGGCCACGATCAGAGGCAGGGCCACCAGAGTAGAATAAAAGAGCGACCCGAGAGCGAAGAAGAAAGCAATCATCACGGCAACGGACGAGATTACCGTCGTCCAGAGCATATCCTCTTTTAGCGCAGAATTTCTCTCGGCGTTTGTAACGAAGGACCCGGTAAGCTCTATTCTGTAATTGCCGTTCTGGAATACCTGGCTCGTCTTTGCCTCTTGAACCGCCCTGCGTGCGGCGTTCGTCAGCCTTCGGCTAAATTGTACATTGTGTGCTTCTGCGTTTCGCGGACTTGCCTTGAGCAGGAGCGTAGAACCGTCGGAAGAAAAATATTGTCCTCCGATCGTCTCTTGCCTCTCCTCCCGGACCTCCCGGAACTCTTTCCGTAAAGAACTCAGTCGATCCTCCCAGTCTCGAAGGCGATCAACTGAACTTAGTCTTTTCAGGACTGTATCGTTTCTCTTTTCCAGCTGATTAAGTAGTTCCCTGAGCTCCTCTTCAGAAACACCATCTCCCGATTCCAGCTTCTGAAACTTCTGCTTCAGGTCTCCGTAGGGGTTTTCCGGGTCGAAAGTTACTCCATCCGAGCTGAATCCTCCGAGGGATCCTTCCAGTTCGCCTTTTAGCCTACGAAGTTCCCCGAGCGTTCTATCGTCCAGCGAATATAGAAACTCGTACCCTTCCGGGATTGACCCCTCGGCACGGTAGTTGACGGAACCTATCTCCGGAATATCCGACAACAGGGGCTCAATCACTCCGGCAAGTTTTAATAACTTTTCCCTGTTAGCGGCTTCCTTACCTTTCCCGTCACCTTTAAGCGACAGAACCACCGTCAGAGACTGGGTGCTATTCACGGTTTCCTTCCTTCTCTTGTATTCCTCGATCAGTGGATCGTTTTGAGGTAATAAATCCAGGAGAGAGCTTCTGATGGGAAAGGGGAATATATAGGAAAGCACCAGTACAACCAGAACCAAAAAAACACCTATGACCCAGTAAGCCCGGTAACGAACCAGCCGATAAACATATTTCAGTAATCTATCCAGCATCCAGAAAAGGGCCAGGGCTTACCAGGACCCAGAACACCTCTAATTAAAAGCAGCAAAAGCTTCTACGCGGGGATTTTACTGGGAAGAATCGGGGCTCCTCACATCTATATCACACCCTACCAGGTCCACGGTCAACCTCACGTTCTGGCCGTTCTGTCCTATTGCGTACGCCAGGTCGTCCTTGGGCACGATAACCCGGGCAATCTCTTCTCCCTGGTCGTTCTCGCGGAAGTCTATCGATAGGACACTGGCCGGCTCGAGGCTATTTCTGATTAAAATCTCCCGATTGTCGCTCCAGCGTATTACGTCTATTTTTTCCCCGTTTAGTTCGTCAGTTATTTCTTTAACCCTGGAACCTCCCGCACCAACACAAGTTCCAACGGGATCAATCTGATCATCCAGGGATTGGACGGCGACCTTGCTCCGCTTACCCGGTTCGCGAGCAATTTTTACTATTTCCAGAAGATCATCCTCTATTTCAGGTACTTCCAGTTCCATTAGCTTGGATACGAACTCTTTTTTGGTCCGCGAAACGTGGATCAGTAGTCCGCCGGGCTTCTTCTCCACTCGGTATAAATACGCCCTCAGGCTATCTCCCTGCTGGTAACGTTCACCGGAAATTCTCTCGGAACCGGGAAGCAGGGCTTCAACCTCGCCGAGATTCAACCAGACATCGCTTCCCTCAAATCGATGAATCGACCCGTTGACCAGTTCTCCTTTTCTCTTCTGGTAGGATTCGTAAACGAGCTCGTCCTGTTTCTCCTTTATAAGTTGCCGGATAACGTCTTCTGCCTTCTTCGAGGCTATTCTACCGAATTGACCCAGCTGTATCTGTTCCCCGTCGATAAAAATATCGCCTGAATTCTGATCGATGTCAACTTCCACATCTTCGTCCGTATTGTATTGCTCCTTGTACGCTGCCTGCAGTCCCTTTTCGACCATATCGTACAGTTCATCCCTCTCTATCCCTTTGTCCTTTGCCATATCTTCCAGTGCTTCTATAAATTCGATATTCATTGGCTACCCCTTTTGGGTCACTACACCTCTAAGTTAGTATCCTTGGTAGTTGCCTTCGACACGTTATCAAGCGGGATATTTACTATCTTCCCGTCGACTTCCATTTCTATTTTCTCGCCATCTTCGTCGTATTTTTTTAACAAACCGACAAATTCTTTCGTGTCATCTATCGGACCGTAGGTATTGACCTCGACCTTTCCCCCGACGGCTCCGGCAAAGTGGCGTGCTTCTATTAACGGCCGCTCCAGCCCCGGAGACGAAACCTGTAACACGTACTCTTTTTCGATTAAACCTTTTTCGTCAAGCTCCGAAGATACCCGACCGCTAACGTCCGCACAATCGGAGGTCGTCACTGATTCCTCTTTATCTATCAAGAGTTCGAGGACCCATTCCTTCCCCCTCTTTTCCCATTTGAGCAAGTATAACTCGCTCTCGAACTCTTCCAGCACCTCGTTGGCCAGTTTCTTCAACTGTCTCTGCTTTTTACTCATAGCTAGGCTTGATTATATCAAATTCCGCATAGCAACTCAACTTTAAAGGAAATCGGGGGTGGCGTATAATTGAGAGGTATAGGGGGTTGGAAAAAAATACGATGATGAAAAAATTATTATGAACGAAAATCTATCCACCACGCTCAGAGTAAGTAAGGAAGAAGCCGATTATAGGCTGGATAAACTTCTCGCGGCAATCTTTCCCGACCGGTCGCGAAACAAATGGCAGCAGCTGATCAAGAGCGGGAACGTGGTAGTCGACGAGGGAGAAAGGAAGCCGAGCTATACGGTTTCGACAGGAGAAAAAATCAGTGTTCGGGTTCCGGCCGATTTCGACTCTGATCGGTTGGTTCCGCAGGATCTATCACTGGATATAGTGTACGAGGATTCGGCCCTGATCGGTGTTAACAAACCGGATGGCATGGTGGTTCATCCCGGACCGGGCCACGAAAAGGGCACCCTTGCCAACGGCCTGATCTATCGTTACGATCGACTGCCAAAGTTGCCCGATCCGACACGTCCGGGTATAGTCCACCGGCTGGACAAGGATACCAGCGGGGTTCTGGCCGTCGCCCGGACTGAAGAAGGGTACCTGGACTTGAAGGAACAGTTTAAGAAAAGAGAGACGGAAAAGGAGTACCTCGCAGTGGTCGAAGGGGGCTTCGACGAAGAAGGCGGGATGATCAACGCCCCGGTGGGTAGGAGCTCGAAGGATAAAACAAAGATGACAGTTAAACTGGGAGGAAAGGATTCCAGAACTGAGTTCTCGATACTCGAGGAACTGGATGACGCTTCTCTGTTAAGAGTCAAACCGTTGACGGGAAGAACACACCAGATCAGGGTCCATATGAGCTACATTGGACATAAAATCCTGGGCGATTCTTACTACGGCGGTCCTCCGCACGAGAGGTTAATGCTTCACTCGAAGCGGCTAACCCTTCGGCACCCGGAAAACGAAGATATCATTTCCCTGGAAGCACCTGAACCGGAAGAATTCAGAGAGATGAGAAAAAACTAGCCTCCCCGTTCAGTGCGAGACGTCTGATTCCGGATACCTATTCTAAAGTAGACAAGAGCGGAAAGAAAACTTCCCGCTATCCCGAGATAAATCAGGTAGAGAGAAAAGGGCAATCGAAAATAAACGAAAATAAGTCCGAGAGCCAGTACCGCGGAACTGGTCTTTCCCCAGACGTTGGCTTTCACTACCTTGCCCTCGTATTGATACATAACCCCTCCACCCAGCATCAACGCGAAGTAAGGCAATAGCAGGAGGAAAAACGCTATGATCGGTATGCGGCCGACCCAGGCAAAGTAACCAAAAAGAGCGAGAAAGAGGGACTTGTCCGCCAGTGGATCGAGAACCTGTCCGAGATCCGTAATTTGATTCATCTTCCTTGCGACAAAACCATCTATCAAGTCGGATATGAGAGCAACCGCGAGAAAGGCAAAAGCCAACCAGTCCCTGCCGTAAACCAGGGCAAGAACTATGAATGGCACCAGGACTAACCGAATAGACGTGATAAAGTTTGCGAGATTCATCAAAGTGAATAATAACTGTACGGGAATTGCTTTGCAATGAACTATAGATCTTCAATACCCTTAACAGGATGGTTTTACGTAAGCTTTTCTAAAAGAATAATGGTTTCCCGGCCAAATAATTTTCGGTTCGCAACTCAACTTCATCTCAAGCTAAAGAGAGTCCCATCCTGATCCTATTGTAACTGGCATCCGTGACTACATGGCGCTGGCGATTTGGTCAATATTCAACCTGAGCTAAATCAGGCACCATGTAGTCCCGAATGCCAGCTTTTTCTGGAGAGCCAGGATTCTTCTGGCTACCTTACCAATTATATAAACAACTAAGCCGGGGGGATCCCCGGGCTCTTGAGATAAGTTGCCAACTCTGTTAAAAGTTAGGTAAATCTACTGAAACCAGCGATTTTATACATGGGAGCTCTGTAAATAGATATGATCCTTAACGACAAGGAGATAGCCGAGGCGAAACCGGTAACGCCATTCGCCGATAGCTTAAATTCGGACGAAGAAATAAGTTACGGGCTGGGTTCTTTCGGGTACGACATCAGAATAGACGACGAATTTCGGATATTTACCGACGTCCATTCAACCGAAATCGACCCGAAAAATTTTAACGAAGACGCCTTTGTAGAGGTAAAAGATGATAGTTGCTTGATTCCGCCAAATTCTTTCTGTCTCGGAAAATCCCTGGAGAAGTTTGACATGCCGGATGATCTATTTGGACTGGTAGTCGGGAAAAGCACCTATGCCAGATGCGGGATAATCGTAAACATGACGCCGATAGAGCCGGGATGGAAGGGCTATCTGACGATAGAAATTTCCAACACCACTCCGTTACCGGCGAGAATTTATTCGGACGAGGGCATCGCTCAGGTCGTATTCTTCCGCGGTGAAAGGCCGAATATAACTTACGGAGACAGACAGGGCAAGTATCAGGACCAGAAAGGCATAGAGGTGGCAAAAATATGAAAATAAAAATGGTTCGCTCGACCGACAGCCCGGAGTCAATGATCGCCCAGGCGGCGAGAATTTCTCATAAAGCACACGGGGAAGAGGAAGATTATTCGGGAGGCGAGGACAGGGAACTGATCAGGAAATTACGGGACTGGGGTCACTGGTCACCTTTCGAATTTGCCAGCGCGACGTTCTATATCGAAGGGATTAGTCGCAGCTGCCTCGCCCAGCTCACAAGGCATAGGCTTGTCAGCTTTATGGTTCGTTCCATGAGATACGTAAAACAGGATTCGGACGAGGTCGTGATTCCGGAATCCGTCGAAGAATCCGGTCTCGCCGAAGAGTACAGAGAAAAGATCGACGAGAGCCACGAACTATATCAGAAATCCCTGGATGCCGGTGTCCCAAAGGAGGATGCCAGGTTTCTCCTTCCAATTGGCAGCAAGACATCCCTCTACCTGAAAACCAACTTCCGGGAATTCCGCCATATCATAGAACTGCGAGGTTCCAGCGAGGCACAATGGGAGATCAGGGAACTGGCAGAGGCTTTCTTGGAAGAACTTTCAGAGAAAGCGCCGGCCGTTTTCGAAGATCTAAAGAACTAGTTAAGTACAGAGATATTTTTTCGGTTATTTGGTTCTGGGTTCTAGGTAATGGGTTCTAGAAGAAAGCAAAAAACATATAATGTAAGAATTTTCATTACCCCCCATTCTTCCTTTTCCCCCGACGTTCAGCCGGAGGCTGAAAAGGGAAAGGAACACCTACAGCTACGGATTGTCCCTAACGGACGAGAAAAACTTTCCTCCCCCTTGACGGGGGAAGATAACAGATGGGGGTGAAGACCACGAAGGAACCACCGATAGATGTTTTTACCTAAAACCCAACCCCCCAACCCCAAGCACCCAGTACCAAACCTAGATATGGATATCACATCTTCGAAAGACAGATGTCAGCCGGAATTATGGCAGACCTCCACGATTTGAGCCGGAGCTGACTTTATAATTGACGTGCTTGATACTGTTTGCGAAGGATTTTGATAACTAACTTAAGATCGTTATTTTACTATATCTGCATTGCAGAATTTCATTAAATGCGTTATAACGGCAATAGTGCGGGAGGTTTAGGTGAAAGAACTTCACATTAGCGACGACCTTGACTTCAGCCTGGAAGAGATAATCGGCAAGTGCATTGGTATTCTGGGTATTCGTGGTTCCGGCAAGTCCAATACCGCCGGTGTAATATTTGAGGAACTACTAAAACACAGCTACCCCTTGACCGTGGTGGATATTGACGGGGAGTATTTCGGACTGAAAGAGGAATACGAACTGCTCGTAATCGGCCAGGGCAAGAACGTCGACATCACGATCGAACCGGAGGACGCGCCCCAGGTCGCGGAGATAAGTTTGAAGCAGAGCATTCCCGTCGTACTCGACCTCAGCGGTTACCTGAAGGAAGAGCAGCGGGATATGCTCAAACATTACTTCACCGCACTCTGGAACTGGGCCGGCAAGCTCCGCAAACCCTACATGATAGGGATAGAGGAATCTCACGAATTCATCCCCCAGGGAAAGAAAAGCGAACTGAAGGAAATCATAACTCGCTTATCCCTGAGAGGCAGAAAGCGGGGTCTCGGGGCGGTAATAATTTCCCAGCGCAGCGCCAAAGTGGAGAAAGACGTTCTGACTCAGGCAGGAATGCTCTTCCTTCACCGAGTTGTCCACGAAGCCGATATGAAGGTTTACAACGACCTTTTGCCCTGGAAAAAGGGTAAAGTCAGGGAAAAGGTCAACCAGCTCGATACGGGAGATTGTATATTTCTCGATGAAAAATCGACGAAGGAAATTTACGTCCGCGAGCGGTCAACTTTCCACGCCGGCTTTACGCCCTCGCTTGACACGGTCGACACCCCGCAGTTAAAGCAGGTCGGAGAAAGCATCATCGACGCGATTGAGGATGCCAAGAAGCAGGGAAAGAGAAAGAAGAGCAAGGTCGATAAACTGGAGGAACAGGTCGAAGAACTGCAGAACGAGCTAGCTGAAAAGACCGACAAGATAAAGGAGTTAAAGCGAACGGCGGAGACTCTGGGTTACATCGAAGTCGACCTGGACCCACCCGATCTACCCAAGGTGCACAAGGTATCAAAGGCGGTCATCGAGTCTCTTGATGTTGCAGACGTTCTCAAGGAAGGAGAAGAAGGAGAAGCCATGCAGGCGGTCACGGAAACTCTGGCCAAATCTCAGGAAAGCGGGTCTCGTGACCAGGAAAAAAAGAATATCGATAAAGTGGACAGAAACATACCTGATTTTGCCCGGATGAAAGAAGAGGCCAACCAGCCGCAACCCGGAGGCATGGGAGACGAAGGAGAAGGTAAATCAAAGACCTTCGGGCTCCCGTACGAAAGCGAAGAGGAAGTTTCCGAGACACCGCAACCCCGGAAGAGCGAAAACTCACTGAACTTCGACGACCTGCCGGAAGCGATCAGAGAGGAAACAGAATACGTCATCAATAAGACAAAAAGGTTGAGTCAGCTCGATCGGAAGTTGCTGGGTTTTCTCGTCAGCCATCGCCCCTACTCCTACAGCATGGAACAATTAAGCGCCTGGTTAAAGAAACCGACCGGATTGCTTCTTTCAAAAAGGCCAACTGACCTGATCGATCAGGGATTGATCGTCCGGGATAACAAATCAACCGGACTCCATTACAGGGCCAACCTGAAGAGGTTCGTCGAACGTAAATTCTCCATTTACGAACCTGATCTCGGAGCAAGAGAAAAGCACCTGATCATATCCAGGCTAAAAGAAGAATTTACGAAGGTTCTTCAAACTTCGAAGCCGGAAGAAGAATCCAAACAGGACAAGATTAAATTGGGTGATCAACCGAAAAACAAATTTGTGGACAAGAATCTGTACGAGAAGAACTTTTCTCTGCGATAGACAATCGAAATCTTCAACCTGACGGTTTTGCCGTCGGATTATTCGGAGAAAACCCGATTAAAAACTTGAGAAGTAGTCTAAAAGCCCGTAGAATTGGGAATCGTAATGGTTTTTTATAAAGTCAGAGGTGGAAATAGGAATTTCCACCGGGTAATCAAGTTTATCAACAATAAAAGGAGGTCCTTAGATGAACAAAGGTGAATTAGTAGACAGTATCTACCGTAACTCTAACTGTACCAAACAGGAATGTCGGGACATGGTGAACCATTTAGTTGACGTTATCACGGACGAGGTGGCGAAAGGAGAAGAAGTAAGGCTGGTCAATTTTGGCACTTTTAAACCAAATCCGAGGAAATCGACCGTCAAGCGTCATCCGCAGACCGGAGAAAAGATAGACGTACCAAGCAAGGTCACTCCAAAGTTCTCACCCGGCAAAGGTTTTACCGAGAAAGTTCAGGAGAACCTGGAGGCGACGGACGACGGCGAGGAGTACAAGCAGAAGTAAACTCAACCAACCCATCTTTTTATTTTAAAGTTTCAGGAACACCGGAGAATACGAGATGTCACAGCTGGATGATCTACTGGAACAAATAGAAGATCTAGAGCAGGAATCTAGAGAAAAGTTAGAAGAAATCGAGTCGCTTCAGGAGTGTGAAGAGCTTCGAGTCAAATACCTTGGCAGGAACGGGGAAATTCAGGAGTTGTTCGGTCAACTGGGACAACTACCCGATGAAGCCAGGGCAAAAGCGGGCAAAGGCATCAATCAGCTGAAATCTTCCCTCGAAAAGAAAATCGAAGAAAAACAGGAAAAATTCGAGCAACTCCAGAAGGAAAAACAACTGGAAGAAGAGAGCATAGATGTTACCATGCCCGGACGGAGACGGGGAATTGGAAAAAGGCACGTTATAACTCAGGTACAGGACGATCTGACGGATATATTTAAGCGAATGGGTTTCTCGCTGGCCCTGGGACCGGAAGTTGAGTCGGATTATTATAACTTCGAAGCCCTAAATATACCTGAATTACATCCGGCCCGGGACGAGTGGGACTCGCTTTACGTGGACGAGGAAAACTTACTCAGGACCCATACCTCTCCGGTACAGATCAGGGAAATGGAAAAAGGAGAACCGCCCGTAAAGATCATCTGTCCCGGTAAATGCTACCGGAGGGACACTCCTGACGCGACTCATTATCCGGTATTCCATCAAGTCGAACTTCTATGGGTTGACGAAGAACTAACCTTCGCCAACCTGAAGTATTTGATTAGATCTTTCGTGGAAGAGTTCTTCGGCCCGGAATTCTCAATGCGGTTCCGGGCGGATTACTTCCCGTTCACGGAGCCGAGCGCCGAGGTCGATATCATGCCGCCGAACGGGGAAGACTGGCTGGAGATAATGGGTTCCGGAATGGTTGACCCGAGCGTGCTAAAAGCGGTGGACTACGACCCCGAAAATTATCAGGGGTTTGCCCTTGGCCTCGGGGTGGAAAGAATGGCGATGTTGAAGTACGGTATAGACGATATAAGGCTCTTCTACAGGAACGATCTCAGGTTTCTGGACCAGTTTTAATTCATTCCACGGTGACGCTCTTGGCCAAGTTGCGCGGCTGGTCCACGTCTGTCCCCCTGAGCACCCCAATATGATATGCAAGTAGCTGCAGTGGGACGGTAAATATAAGCGGAGTCAGGATCTTGTCGGTTCGGGGTAAAGGAATTAACTCGTCTGCTATATCTTCCGTCTCATCAGTAATCTCGTCCGTCAGAACAATTACCTTACCTTTTCTCGCCCTGACTTCTTCTATATTGGAATACACTTTGTCGTAAACTGAATTCTTAGTTATCAGGGCAACCACGGGCATCTTTTCGTCAATCAGGGCAATCGGTCCGTGTTTTAGCTCCCCTGCCGGATATCCTTCGGCGTGGATATAAGAAATCTCCTTCAGCTTGAGCGCTCCCTCCAGAGCCACCGGGTAAAGTACGTCACGACCGAGAAAGAGAAAATCCTCCTTCTCGTAGAAGACTTCTGCCAGTTCCTCTATCCTCTCTTCCTCTTTCAGCTGCTCCTCCAGCAGTGCCGGGGTCCTGTTTAGCCTCTCCGCTATTTCTTCCGCCTCGTTGTCGTCAATATCGCCACGGATACGAGCTACTTCCAGACCCAGAAGCGTTAAAGCTGCCAGCTGAGACGTAAATGCCTTGGTCGAAGCGACACCGATCTCCGGCCCGGCGTGGGTATAAAGCACGGCATCCGACCTTCTTGTTATAGTGGACCCCAGTACGTTTATAACGGAAGCTACTGTTGCCCCCTTCTCTCCGGCTTTTTCTAATCCTGCCAGTGTATCAGCAGTTTCCCCCGACTGGGATATTCCGATTACCAGCGAGTTTTCATCAAGTGGAGGATGTCTGTAGCGAAATTCGGACCCAATTTCTACCTCTATCGGGATATTAAGGAAATCCTCCCAGACGTACTTTGCCACCCTGCCGGCATAATACGATGTTCCACAGGCAACGATAAATATCTTTTCCTTATTTGCTATATCTGCCTCTTCCAGGCCTCCTTCATCCATTCGCAACCCACCGTCTTTGAAGTTCCTGCCCCTTATAGTATCACCTACGGCCTGGGGTTGCTCGTTTATTTCCTTGAGCATGAAGTGCTTGTAGCCTTCCTTTCGTGCGGCAACGGGATCCCAGTCTATCATCTTCGTCTCCGGGGTCGCGGGTTTTCCCTCCAGGTCCGTTAATTCGACACCTGTTCTCGATAGGACCACGACCTGATTGTCTTCGAGGTAAGTAATCTCTCTGGTATAATCCAGAATAGCAGGAACGTCGGAGGCGATAAAATCCTCGTTATCCGTCGACCCGACCACGAGAGGACTTCCTCGTCGGGCTCCAACTATCTTCTCCGGTTGATCAGCACTTACAACCGCAATTGCAAAAGTTCCCTCCACCTTTTTCAGGGCGGATCTGACTTTTTCCTCTAGCGGTCCTTCGCCCTCCTCTACGAGGTGAATGAGTACTTCGGTATCCGTACTGGAGGAAAACTGGTGGCCCCGCTGCTCCAGCCTCTTTCTGAGCTGGCGATGGTTTTCTATTATGCCGTTGTGGACAAGGCCGTAATCGTTCCCGCACCCCTGATGCGGATGAGCATTTACGTTGTTTGGTTCGCCGTGTGTTGCCCATCTTGTATGACCTATTCCCACTTTTCCGGATTTCGGAGATTTGACGAGCGCGTCTTCCAGCCGGGTGATCTTTCCCGCCATTTTTTCTATACCCATTCCATCATTTCCCATTATTGCAACGCCTGCGGAATCGTAACCTCGGTACTCAAGCTTCTTTAACCCGTTTAAAAGTACGGGCTGAGCCTCCCTTTCACCTCGATACCCGATTATTCCACACATAAAACCCTCCTTTTTTAAATTATCCCGAAATTACTTCTGCGTTATCCGGCAACTCCGTAAGGCTTTCCCGTTTCAAGCCGATATTCGTCTTAGCATCTCTGACAATAGTTCGAACCGGATCCCCTTCCGAATCTTCGAAATGTGTGATTAGCTCGACCGGGAGTAAACTATCCGGTGAAAACTTTATAACCTGACGCGAGAACTGATAGCCCTCCACCTGAGGGATCACTTCGAGAACGTAGTTCCCTTCAGGCGATCCGAGGAAATAAGTTGAACCAAGAAAAAAATCATAGAAAGTCTCGTTCTTCTCTGTTTCGTCATTGAAGCTGGAGACGGATGTCTCCATATCCAGAGAGTTCCGGCCTCCGGACCCATAGTAAAACCCCATCGGCCCGCCGATCAGGTTAACTTCCAGATCGTCGGAACTAATCAATTTAAGCAGGTAATCAGGAGTGAGGTTTGCAGCTCTAACAGGTATATTTGATCTGGTCAGCTCTTTCTTGATCACTATTTCTCTTCCGGGCATATACTGGTAAAGGTAATCTTTCTCGAGAAGAAAGAATTGGCCCTTCATCTCGGACGGTGAAAGGTACTGGACTTTTAGAGTTCGGGGCTCGGAGATTGCTTCAACGAGAACTTCTACCGGAGGCTCTAGTCCGGAGAGTGTTAATCTAGCCGTGAAATCCTCTATCCCCTGATATTCTTCTTCCAGCGCTTGAATGAACCGGTCCGTAGTTCGAATCACTTCAAAACCGGAAGCATCCAGTGCTGGACAGGAACTCAAGAGGATTAAACCGAGCAAAAAAAAGCAAATAGATCTGGAAAAAGCGGACTTCATTCTAATTTTATCAGCATCCTCCTATCCGTATCAGTTTTATCTATGATACTTTAGATTATAGCACCAGCCTTACAAACGAACAAACGATTATACAGCGTTCTTTTTTTTAGACGAATAAATAGCGTTGAGGGCGATGGTCGGGTTACGTTAGAATTATTCGGTGTTTCAGTTTCGACAGTACAGTGATAATTTTTAATCGAGAGAGATTACTAAGCTAACAGGATAAAAAAAACAGGAGGGACTATGTTAGACCCAAAATCACAATACAAAACTCTGGAAGATCTTTCGCTCGAGGGTAAGAACGTTCTGGTGAGGGTGGATTTTAACGTTCCACTGGAAGACGGAAAGGTAGCAAACGACAACAGGATTAGAAGTGCGCTGCCGACGATAAACTTTCTGGCCGATGCCGGAGCGAAAGTAATCCTTATGAGCCATCTCGGCCGTCCAGGGGGCGAGGTCCAGGAGGACCTCCGGCTGGATCCCGTCGGAGAACGGTTAAATGAACTCGTTGATCCCGAGGTCAAAAAACTGGATGACTGTATCGGGCCCGAGGTAAAAGAGGAACTGAGTAAACTCGAGGGCGGGGACATTGCTCTGCTGGAAAATACCAGGTTTTACCCTGGAGAAAAGGAAAACGACGAAGAGTTTTATGAAAAGTTAGCCGATCTTGCCGATCTATTTGTCAGCGACGCATTTGGCATGGTTCACCGTAAACATAGTTCCAACTACGGGGTGGCTACAGAACTACCGTCCGCTGCCGGCAAGTTAATATTAGAAGAAGTAGATGGTCTAACTCCGGCGGTAAAGAGCCCCGAACATCCGTTTGTAGCAATCATCGGTGGCAAAAAAGCGTCCAGCAAGATAGGTGCCCTGTGGGACATGGTGGAACGCGTAGACAAGTTCCTGATTGGCGGAGCCCTTGCATTCACCTTCCTTCACGCCCAGGGACACATAGTCGGGGATTCCCTTATAGAAGAATCGATGGTCGATGAAGTAAGGGACTTCCTGGAAAAGGTGAAAAACGATAGAGGTACAGAAGTTCTGCTGCCCGACGACGCCAAGGTTTCAAAAGAATTCAGCGAGGAAGGAGAAGTCAAAACGGTGGACGCCACGAAAATACCCCCCGACTGGATGGGAATCGACATCGGTCCGGCAACTATAGAAAAGTACAGCAAAGAGATCGAGGATGCGAATACCCTGGTTTGGGCCGGTCCGCTTGGCGGGTTCGAACTCCAGCCCTTCCAGGCCGGAACCAGAGAAGTTGCCGAATCCGTTGCGAACGGTTCCGGGTACCGAATTATCGGTGGGGGCGAGACCGGAGCAGCGATCACTCAGTTTGGACTGGCGGAAGAAATGGATCACGTATCAACCGGAGGAGGTGCCTGTCTCGGGTTCCTTCGCGGAAAAGAATTACCAGCTCTTGAAATTCTCAAAGTCAATTCTTAACTGAACTAACAAAGGAGGGGAGGAGACTCTCCTCCTTTGTTATTTTCCTCAGACCGGTACCTTTTTTAATAGTATCTTTTTTTAGATTCTGGGTTCTCGGTCCTGGGTGCTTGGTAAACGACACATAATGCAAGAATTTTATTTATTCCTTTTTCTCTTTCCCTACAACATTCAACCAAACGCTGAAACGGGTAAATGAATACCCGTTTTAAGTTTTGCTTCATCTCTAATATTGAGTAATAAGAATTACCTTGACTTCTAAGGATGAGATAAAATGAGCCAAATAAATTCTTACCTTGACGAGGTAGTGCTAACGTACGTAGTGGGAGCTTAACAAGGAAGA
>JAIPHN010000016.1 GCA_021735185.1 Candidatus Bipolaricaulota bacterium | reverse complement strand
CCTGCCAGTAGCTAACTATTAAAGCCTGCGAGATCACGAAAGAAATGAACCCACTTATCCACCACCAATCCATCTTTAAGCCAAAAAGCACGGCAGTCAGCAGGAACAGACATGCCGTCATTCCCCATATAGCTCCAACCGGTTTTGCAATACTCCCGGTCAACCCTTCAAAATGCACCAGGCCAAAGGCCTTTAAAAATCCAAACGCGTGGATGAAACCGTGAACTACTATCAGGACTGTAAAGACTAATCGTACCATTTATCTCTCCTTTCAGTTCTTTAGCGGGCTAAAACCCTCTGACCGATTACTTCCAGCAAAACCGTTTTAGTACACTTCGCGGATTTTGCCCGATCCCGAAATCCGTTGGCTTATCCGGGGGTTACCGAGATATAAAATTTTCCCGCTTCCGCTTATTTGAACGTCCAGCTCCTGGCGTACATTAATTTCAGCCTTACCGGAGCCGGAAATTTCAACCCGTGCAACTTCGCTTATAAGGTCTTTTGCTCGATAGTTACCGGAGCCGGAAATTTCCACAGTCTGTTCAAAAACGCTTCCCGTGATTAGAAACTTGCCCGAGCCGTTGATATCCGAAAACAGTCTATCGGCTGTTATATTCTGGATCGAACCATCTGCGCTCCCGTTGACCCTGGTGGTAAATTGATCCACGGAAATATCGTTCACGTCCAGAGAACCTGAACCGGATATCGTCACTTTTCTCGGATTGGATAGAGTGAGAAAATATTTAATCCCCTTCCGCGGTATTACGGTACGAAACAACCCAGTATCAAATTCAAGCGTTAGGTTGTCACCCCTTACTTCCGTCTCGATGAGCGACATCACGTTGTCTTCTGCTTCAATCGTCAGGGATTCCGTCTCTCCCTGTCTCAAGATTATTTGCCCCTGTCCTTTCAGGTGAATATCCTGAACCCCCGATACTGGTTGAGTCTCCGTCACCACGACTCCCGAACCGACCGTCACTGTTAAAACTCCCAGTACGGCAAGCACGCCAACTGTTCCCAGAGCAACCCCTAGTTTATTCATTTTTCTCTCTCCTCAGTTAAGTAATTTTTTCAACCCTTTTGAACACGAAAAGGGTTACCAGCAAACAAAAAACTGTAAATCCGATTATTGCTCCAAGATCCCCCATGTAGCCCGCCAGAGTGATTTCGCCGAGCAAAGTCCTCCGGGCGATTTCCCCGTATTTAAACGGCGATATCAGGTCATAGGGGGACCGGACCGTGGGTAATATAGCCAGAGCCAGTGATATGCCGCCACTCCAGAAAGCCGCCGAAATCTTTGAAGTAGTCCGGGCGCTGAAAATCATCGTTAACCCAACTACGAAAGAAATCACTACGGAGATCGCCAAGGCAGTCAGCAGCAACTTTCCAATAGGGAATGGTTCAAACAGATAAAGGGCGTAATACCAGGTCACGAGCGCGGCAACCAGGTTGCCGAGGAATACATAAGCGACACGGGTAAAATACTTCGCCAGAACTATCTGAACCCTGCTTACCGGTTTTGCAAGTAAAAGTTCGAGGGTGCCCGACTCCCTCTCCCCCGCCAGAGCGGCTATGGTAATCAAAATAGCAACGATAGACCCCATTTGCAGGGAGTTCCCGACGAAATCGGCCAGACCTGCCGTTAGAGAGGGATCGAACGCTTCAGCCAGGTTCTCCGGCACCAGTTTCGGAATGAATTTCTGCATGAGGACAGAGGTCGAACCAAAGAACAGGAGAACTGCGGCAAATACCACACCCTGGATCCTGGTTTCCTTGAACTCTTTTATTATTAGCTGTTTAAATTTCATTGGCTACCTCCGTCCATGGTTTCCATAAAGATATCTTCCAGCGTAACCTGGGCAAAATCGTAGTATGTAACTACACCATCCCCGTCAAATATCATCTTCGGAAGCTGGTTTTTCGCTCTTTCATTATCCCCCACTTTTACAAGATATCTTAAGCCCTCGCCGCCGACCTCTTCTACATTGTTCACGAAATCTAATTTCTTGATTCGATCTATTACTCCTCCCGGGGGACTTTCAAAACCGAGTTCGACCTTGGACGTCGTAAATTTTTCCCGCAAATCGCTCATCGATCCCTGAAGCACCAGCTCTCCGTCTTTAATGATTCCAACTCCGGTACAAACCTGAGAAAGCTCGGGAAGGATATGGGATGACGTTAGTATCGTCTTGCCCCGGTCTGCCAGACCGTTGATTATCGCCAGTATCTTTTTCTTACCCATGGGGTCGAGTCCGGAGGTAGGCTCGTCCAGAACGAGCAAATCCGGGTCATGTACAAGTGCCTGGGCGATTCCGACTCGCTGCTTCTGCCCCTTGGAGAGCTCGTCCAGCTTCCTTTCTCCAAGATTCTCTAACTCTACTGTGACCAGTGAGTCCTCAACTCGATCCCCACAATCGGGGATCTCGTAGGTACGGCAGGACCATCGCAGATACTCTCTTACCCGCATAAACCGGTAAAAGTTCGCTCCTTCCGGGAGATATCCCGTCCGGGATAGATCAACCCCCTGTTTCCCGTCAAACTTCACTTCTCCGTTAGTAGGCTCAAAGATACCCATTAAAACCCTTATCGTAGTAGTCTTTCCCGCTCCATTTGGTCCGATGAGACCGTATACCTGACCTTTTTGGATCTCCAGATCCAGCGATTTGACAGCTTCCACCCCATTCGGGTAAGTCTTGCTGAGACCCTTAGTTTCTAAGAAATTCATATTACCTCCTCTCAAATACCAGGTAAGCCAGGGCACCGAAAAGGCTGAATAACAGCACCACAAGAGTCCAGACCAGCCTGTCCTGTTTATCCCTCTGGCCTTTGCTAAATTTCCATAAATCAAGCAGACAATACAGCTGCAACCCCAGTTGAATTACCAGCAATGGCGCAATCAGCGGCAAAAGTTCAATAATTTCCGAAAACATTCTTACCACTCCCTCGCTTTTTCAAGCGGATTAACTTTTCGCCCATCTTAGAATCTCACCGATTGACATGTCCTTTCCGTACATTAACATTCCAACCCGGAATATCTTCGTAGCAGCGCGAACCATAAGGTAAGTAAAACCCGCCAGCACGAGAATACTTAGGGTTATTTCCCATACCGGCACTTCCCCAAAGGCAGAACGCATCAGCATCATGGTCGGGATAAAAGGAGGAAAGAATGAAACCAAACGGACCCACAGAGCTTCCGGACTATTGATAATCGCCGAGGCAAAGTAAATCGGTATTATCGGAATCAGAACAAAAATACCCCTGGTTTGGCTGCTGGATTGGATATCCTTTGCGCTCGCTCCGAGCAGAGCATAGATCGAGGCAATCATCAGGTAACCGAATACGAAGTAGCAGGCATAATAAAACCCCTGGAATGGGCTGATCGGTCCAATTGGTATATTTACGATTTGGGTTAAAACTATAAGCCCGACCCCGCCCCAGAGAGTTATCTGGGCCAGGCCCAGACCGGCAAATCCCAGTAACTTGCCCGCTATCATGTCGAAGGAATCGATCGACGAAAGTACGATTTCCACGATCCGGTTGGACTTTTCCTTGCCGATCCCGATCATAACCATTGAACCCTGGAACATCGAAGACAGCACGATCATCATCGCTATTCCAAACGGAAGGACAAACTGTCCGATACCACCGTCTTCTTCAAGTTTAACGGGTGTAAAGTTAACCGGTCGGGTCAAAGAAAATATTTCACCGGGGTCGAACCCTCGTTCACTCAAAGTCTTCGACCCTACCAGTCTGGTAAGGACGCTGCTTAAGACCTTCCCGGCTTCGGTCAGCGGGGTCTTATCGTCAAGATTGCTGTAAATTTGAACGGGAGTTTTCTGGTACGAGGTTAAAGGTTCTTCGAGCACGAAGTACCCGTCAATTTCCTTTTCCCGAGCTTTTCTTCTCAGTTCAGTTTCGTTCTCTTTTGCCAGTCTTAAATTGACTTTGCTTTGATTGAGTGACTCTACGGATTTCTCCAGCTGGCCGTAAATTCCTGCCTTATCTATCACGTACAGGGTAACCGGCTCATTGTTCCCCTGAAAAGCAAGGAAATTGGGAACGAAACCGATGACAACTATAATGATTGGAATAACTACGGTAAGGACCAGAAAAGTCTTGCTCTTTAAGTTCTGGGTAAATTCCCAGCGGGCTACTTTTAGGATATCGTTATTCATGGCTTCCACCCCTGGCTTTAGCGACGAAAATATCGTGAAGTGGCGGCTTCCCCAGCTTGATCTCTTCTACTTCTACTGCTTCGGGCAGATCCCTCAGGAACCCGTCCGGACTAAACCCTTTTTCGATATAGAAGCTCGCGGACCCGTCTTCCAGCTCCAGATTCGATATTCTATCGCCAAATTGTTCCGAGATTATTCTTCCTTCACCGGAGAAATTAATTTCGACCAGGTCCTTTCCGAACTCCTCTTTGATTTTCTTCAAATTGCCGTCCAGAACTTCCCGGCCCTCGTGAATCATGAATACCCGTTCGCAAAGTTCCTCTACCATGTTCATCCTATGCGATGAAAGCAAAATGGTAGTACCGGACTGCCTTAACTCCTTGACTATTCCCCGGAAAAGGTCCTGATTGACCGGATCCAGTCCGGCAAATGGCTCATCAAGTATGGCTAGATCCGGCTCATGAAGTATGGACGCTATAAACTGAACCTTCTGAGCCATGCCCTTCGATAATTCCGAAATCTTCGAATCTTCATGTCCGGACAGATCAAGCTTTTCGAGCCAAACTTCTGCATTTTCCCTTGCCGACTGGCGACTCATACCTTTAAGAGTCCCGAGATACTCCAGCACGTCCCTCGTTTTTGCGTCTTCGTAAAGGCCTCTTTCCTCCGGCAGGTAACCGATATTGCTTTTTGAACCTTTCCCTATCCCGTCACCACGGAAACTGACGGATCCGCTGTCCGGCTGAATTATCCCCATAATCATCCTTATGGTCGTGGTCTTGCCAGCCCCGTTCGGTCCGAGCAAACCCATAATTTCACCTTTATTAACCTGAAAAGAAAGCTCTTTTACTACCTTTTTATTTTTGAAACTCTTTTCGATGGCGTTAACTTTCAATATTTCCATGAATTTTCACCCTCTGTAACGTTAATTAGGGCTCTTAATATCTCCCCGGCTATCATCTTCAAGCAAACTCTTAACAATATCGATAAGGCCCTGGGCCCGGAATCCTTTAACCAGGGTGGCGTCCGAGCCTTCGTCCCGGCAAATCTCTTCCTCCTCTTCTCTATCAACAATCGCCAGGACTTTTATACATGGTAACCGTTGTTTTAATTGACTCAACAATTTTCGACAATCCACTTCCTCATGAGTGGAATCCAGGACTATCAACTCTGGTACAAGTTTTTTAATATTTGCTCTCACCAGAGTTACAGGCGAGAAACTCTTAACCAGGCCGATCTCCGGTATTGCTTCCAGGAGGGCCTCTATCCCTTCTCTCACTTCTCCGGGTCCTGCTACAATTAATACTGTCTTTTTATCCATGACCCCTACCTCAAGAATTCTTTAATGATAATACTTATTTAGGGCCTTTCTTTCCCCGGAGAAAAGCTGAAAGAGAACACGACAAATGACGTAAATTTAATCAAGTTACCCTTGAACTTGCCCAGTTGACCTGCTTCGAAACTATTCATTCTGCGCACCTCCTGTGGTTCCCCTTATTTTTCCGGTACTTTCCGATCGGGATTCACCCTTATCCTTACAGAACTTATTTTATCTTTAGTGGCGGGAGAAAAATCGGATAATAGTCTCTCCGGAAATGGGACAAAAGTCCCGCTCCGGGTTTCTCATTAGTCAAATGTTGGAGATTTTTCTCGTAAAGTCCGGATATGGATTTGGGCCTCGATTGTGGGCAAGTACAGGTGCGGCAGCAATAATTGCCGGGTACATATTCCTGAGTCAACCGTCGGCAATAAAAACTCGACGGGATTAATTCAATTCAAAAAACCGTGGATGCACCAAAGGTAAATCCTAAAAACCTTATTAGCCGCTTCTACTCGTCCTATTAACCCGGTACTGCGGATAATCTTTTTCTGCCTTCGACCGGCTTATTCTGTCTTCTCCAAGATCTCGTTCTATTTTTTTCAGGTCTCTATCCCCCGGATTCCCGTATCCTCCGCCACCGGGCGTTCTGATACTCACCACGTCACCTTTATTTAGCTTTCTGGCAACTTTGCCCGGTATGGATTTCTCAGTTTTGTTTTCAACGATTGTGTCGTCTCCGGCTTTGCCCGGCTTACCCCCGTCGAGTCCCCTGGGTTTGTGTCTCCTCCTGTCGGACAACAGTGAGAACTCAGTACCGTCCTCCAGAACGCGAATATCTCGCCTGAGACCCAGACCTCCCCGATACCTTCCGGCTCCTCCCGAGTCCCGTCTTAACTCGTAAAGCTCGACCCGCAAAGGGTAAGTCTCCTCAATTACTTCTACCGGGGTATTCCTCGTGTTTGTCATATGACAGTGAATTCCATCCACCCCGTCCTTGTCCGGGCGAGCGCCAGCTCCACCTCCGATCGTTTCGTAAAAGGTATAGTTGGCGGGAGAACCTTCGCCGGATTTTCCGAAAGTCACGTTGTTCATCGATCCATTGGACCCAGCGGGAATTGCCGAAATATCGGCTTCTCCAAGGGCGGAAAGCATGACGTCAACTATCCTCTGGGAAGTCTCAAGATTCCCCCCGACTACGGGTGCCGGTTTGGAAGGATTTAACATGCTCTTTTCCGGAACGGTTATTTGTATTGGCCTATAGCAGCCCTGGTTTGGCGGTATCGAGGGATCAGTCACCGCTCGAAGACTATAATAAGTCGCGCTTTCGGTAACCGCAAGGGGCGCGTTAACCGGACCCTCAACCTGATCGCAGGTCCCGGAAAAGTCTACAGCCATCCTATCTCTGTCAACTTTTACCTCGACCTCTATCTCGAGGTCCTCGTTACCCAGGCCGTCGTCGTCGAGATAGTCTGACGCCCGATAATTCCCGTTCGGAAGGTCCTCAATTCTTTTTCTCATCCTCTTCTCGCTGTATCTCTGAACGTCTTCGTAGACCCCCAGGACTTTATCAAACCCATGTTTATTCACTATCTCCCGCAGCCTTTTCTTGCCAGTAAAGTTTGCAGCTATCTGGGCTCTCAGATCGCCCTCCCGTTCCTCCGGAATTCTTATGTTGCTCAGAATAAATCGAAGAATGTCTTCATCCAGATCTTCTTGTTCGACGAGCTTTACCGGCGGTATCTGTAGCCCTTCGGCAAATATACTGGTACTCTCAGCGGACACGCTACCCGCATAGGCCCCTCCGACGTCCGCGTGATGCGCCCTGTTAGCCACGAAACCAACAAGCTCCTCCTCGTCGACAAAAACAGGGCTTACCAGGGTGATATCCGGCAGGTGGACCCCACCCTTGTACGGGTCGTTGTGCATTATCGCGTCCCCCGGACGAATCCGATTCAGGCCGAACTCGCCCAACACTGCTTTAACCGCTCTGGGCATCGCCCCCAGGTGAACCGGGATGTTTTCGGCCTGAGCGACCAGCGCGCCGTCCGGGTCGAAAAGAGCGCAGGAGGAGTCCTTTCTTTCTTTGATATTTGGAGAATAACTGGTCCGAACCAGGTTGGCACTCATCTCCTCGGCAACCATGTTAAACCCGTTGCGGAGAACCTCCAGCGTAACTGAATCGACGGAAAATTCGGTTTCTTTCATTTAAATCAAACCTCGATTATCAAAGCTCCGTCCCCGTTCAGCTCGGCACTCTGACCTGGGTGTACGACGATAGTTGAATCTCTGGAATGTAAAATGGCCGGGCCCGAGACCGAGTCACCTACACCTAGATTTTCATACCTGAATATCTTTGTCTTTTCCGATTCCCCGGAAAATATTACATCTCTATCTCCGAGATAAGCCTCCCCGTCACCCGACAGGTCACCCGAGAGGCTTAGATCGTCAATTTTTCCTATGAATTCCAGCCTCTGACTGACTACTTCCACAGGCTCGTCGGTTTTTGAGTGACCGTACTTTCTCTCGTGAACCCCGTGAAACTCTTCAATCGCCTCGTCCAGACCGCTTCGATTCAGTTGAACCTTAGAAACCGGGACCCGCAGGTGATAGGATTGGCCGCTGTATCTGATATCGAGATAAGGCCTGTGATCGACCTTCCCTTCTGTCAGGCTCGGACTGGCTTTTTTACTCATCTCTTCCCATTCCGCCCGGATTTCTTCAGGTTCGATTGCCTCAGAATTTCTAAGTACGGAGGAGACGAATTCCTGCCTTGTGTCCGAAGCTAGCAGACCGAGAGACGACAGCACGCCCGCCGCGGGAGGAATTATTACTCGCGGTATCGACATCTCTTTTGCCAGTCGAGCCGCGTGAAGCGGTCCGGCACCGCCGTAAGCTAGAAGGGCGAAGGTCCGCGGATCGTGGCCCTGCTGAACGCTTACTAACCTCAAAGCGCGCTTCATATTTGAGTTAGCAACGTCCAGGATTCCCTGGGCGGCTTCCCGGGGACCCAGATCCAGCGGGGCTCCGATCTTTTCGCTAATTGCTTTCCTCGCTGCGCCCCGTTCCAATTCCAGACTGTCGGCCAGGGGAAAATCCGGGTCCAACCTTCCCAGTACGAGGTGTGCGTCGGTCACGGTGGGTTCCTCCCCGCCCCGGGAATAACAAACGGGCCCAGGGTCCGCACCGGCTGACCCCGGGCCTACCCTCAGGGCGCCGCCTTCGTCCATCCAGGCTATCGACCCGCCACCGGCTCCTATCGTATGTACATCGAGAGAAGAGACACCGACAGGATGGTCATCTATCGACCAGTCGGTTGTTACTGACGCCTCTCCGTCCTTTATCAGGCATACGTCGGCGCTTGTTCCTCCCATATCCAGGGTAAGAACGTCTTCGTAGCCCGCCGAACCCGCAATAAATTGGGCCCCCTCTACTCCACCGGCAGGCCCGGACAGTATGGTACGCACCGGTTCTCGTTTTGCGATATCGGGCTCTATCAACCCACCGTTGGACTGCATCACGAGCCAGTCCGACTCCAGGTCGAGATCTTCCGCTCTACTCTCGAGCTGCCCGAGATAATCTCGAAATACGGGCTTCAGGGAAGCATTTATCGCGGTAGTGGATGTCCTTTCGTACTCCCTCGGTTCCGGCAGGACCTCGGACGATAGCGTCACGCCGAACCCGTTATTAACCAGATATTTTTTGATCTTTTTCTCGTGGACCGGATTTGCAAATGAGAAAAGCGTGCTTACGGCCACCGCCTCCACGGGATCAGGAATACTTTCAACGACCTTTTTTAGTTCCGCTTTGTCCAACGACCTAACTACCTCCCCTCCGGGGCCAATCCTTTCCGGTACCGTAAACCTCAAACTTCTAGGGATCACGGGAGACGGCCGGGAAAAGTCCAGGTCATATAGCTGGGGTCTGTCCTGTCTGCCTATCTCAAGCACGTCCCGAAAACCTTCGGTCGTTATCAGAGCTGTTTCCGCGGTTTCGCTTTCAAGCAACGCGTTCGTCCCGACGGTTGTTCCGTGATGTATATGACCGACCTCGAATCCCTCCGAGTCGCTGGAAAGGAAAACCTCCAGTCCATCGCCGACCCCGGTCGCGGGATTGTCAGGGGTCGAGTGAACCTTATAAGATATAATTTTCCCTTTTTCGACTCCAACCACGTCAGTAAACGTACCACCTACATCAACCCCGATCCGTTTCATTGAACCTCCTCTTTTCCCCTTTCCGGTCCATTGCCAGGTTATATCAAGGGACGATTTCAGGTTTTTAACAAAGCTATACTCAGCTCATTTCGATAACATACGGAAAATGGTACCGTACCTCTTTCCCTATATAAATTAAAATCCGAGACGGCTATCGGCTCAATAATTTACCCAATTGTATTTATTAATCCGTCTCAAATAAGACCACGGATCGGACCTGAAAAAATTGATCCAAAGAGGTTAAGATTTTTATGATATTTGCCGGGCAACGAATTAATTCCGAGAAGGGATATACTTAATTATCAAAAAAGGGTGATAACGGTGCCGGAAGAAGATAACGACCAGTTAGCGGAAATTCAAAAACAGGTAATTGAGTTAAACGAGCTAGTAAAGTACCAGCCGGGAGCCGTGGTTAGCCGGACCCTGGTCGACAAGGACAAAGTTACACTAACCCTGTTTGCTTTCGATAAAGGTCAAACTTTGAGCGAACACACTTCGCCTCACAGCGCCATCCTCCAGGTCCTGGAAGGAAAGACCAGGGTAACTATAGACGGTAAGGGATACGAACTCGAGACCGGCGAATCCATCATAATGCCTGCAAACGTACCGCACGGTGTCGAAGCTACCGACAGGTTCAAGATGTTCTTGACAATGGTAAAATAGGAAGGATCATAAATGAGCCATACCGAAAAAAGCGAAAAAGCCGCGACTCTGGTCAATAGAGAGGACGCAGTAATAGTAGTTATCGACTTACAGGAAAAGCTATTACCCGCCATCCACGAAGGGGAAAAAGTGGTAGAAAACACGCACAAACTCCTTCAGGTCGGGAAGATAATGGAAATTCCGGTAATCCTGACCGAACAGATTAAACTCGGGGACACCGCTGACGGTCCCGGAAACCTACCCGAGCCGGTGGAAAAGGAAAGCTTTAATTGCTTCTCAAACGATGAGTTCCTGGACCGTCTGGAAGAATTGGGGAGAAATACGTTAATCCTGGCCGGGATCGAGGCTCATATCTGCGTCGCACAAACCGCTCTGAATGCGGTGGAGGGATATAACGTCAATTTGGTCGCGGATGCGACTTCCTCTCGAAACGAGGAGAACAAAGATCTAGGTATCGCACGATGCAGAAGCGAGGGGGTAACTATAACCTCCACTGAAATGGTGATTTACGAACTCCTGGAGAGGGCCGGCACGGAAGAATTCAGGGAAGTACTACCTATAGTTAAGTAAACTTTCTGAGATGATACCTTAAAACCACCCCGCTCCACAGCTACTTCTTAGCTCCTTCGAACAGTGCGGATAATACACCTTAAAGATTAAATCCTCTCGTAGGTATCATCAGTGATTCCCTTCATAAGTCGGCCAAACTTCCCCGGCTCCTCGAAGTGCGGTCTGTGGCCGGAATTATCAAATTCAATTAGTTCTTTTGTCGGTGCCTCCAGAAGCTCAAACCACTCCCTTGCCAGGGTTTCTCGTCCTCTGGCCTCGTATTTTCCCATGACCATGTACACGGGTACTTCCAGGCTAAGAACGTCAACCCGAAAATCGACTTCCTGAATCTTCGGGTAGAGAATTGAAAAAACGTCGAGAAAGCCCCTCATGCCATTGCTTTTATCCATAAAGGAGTTTTCGGAAACGAACAGGTTATTCGGCAATTCCGTACTCGGGTCGCGGCCAGGATTTGTGTTCCACTGGTGTTCGTAAGAAATCGCGGGCTCGTAGAAAAGTATGTTCTCGTAAGGAGGAGTTCCGTTGTTTTCGAGTCGGGAGACGAGACCGTCTTTACCGGCACTTTCTGCCCACTCAAGAGTGTCCTCGTAGAACATTTTGTCGGTCTCTTTGGGGCTCACCATTTGTCCCGCACCTATGTAAGCGTGAAATAGTTCGGGACGCTCTTTGACGGCAAGCGTTCCCGGAATAGTGCCCCAGGAATTGCCCACCAGGAAAATTTTCTCTTCGTTAAACCGGTTCCGCAGATAATTGGTGACTTCCAGTGTGTCATCTACCACCCTCTCCAGGGTGAGCGTCTCGGCCGGATCGAGGGCAGAGTAAGATTTACCCGTTCCTCGCTGATCCCAGGTTACTACGACAAAATTACCCTCAAGCCCCGTATCGGCTTTCCTCATTGCTCCCAGGTCCGTACCGCCCGGACCTCCGGCCAGGTACAAAAGTACCGGGTTGTCCGAATTCCTACCCCTGATCATCAAAACCTGTTTCTTATCCCCGATCTTAACGGTTTTTAGCTCGGCGATACTGCCGGCAAGCTTCTCTCCCTCGCTGTTCAATATCGGAGATGTCCCAGCTGGCATAGCTATAAGTACCGCGAGAGCTATCACTCCAATAGCGCCCAAACCGGTAATTGAGCAAGATACCGGGCCGGGCGAGAAAGGAGAAGTTTGATAGTACCGTGACCCAAGCCAGCCACCGAACACCACGCCCAGGGTCAACGGCAAAATTACTATCAGGCCCGGGATAAACCGGCCAACGATAAAAGCTATGATCCCGTAGGTCGATCCCGGGCGAATCAGGTCAACGGTCGGCCCATCGACGCCGATACGGGTCAACTCAAACACGAGACCGAAAACCACGGGAGAAAAGATTACGCTCCAGCGACTCTTTGTAACTAGCCCGACACCGAAACCAACCAGGCCCGCCAGGACCATCCAAACGATCGCCTGAACCGTAGTTATCGGACCCCGTGGGGTTAACAGCGCACCGATAATACCCATGCCTGCAAGAAGACTCACGATAATGGCATTTCTTTCCAGCCAGTTTTGACGAATTTCATCCAACCTCTTTATCCATAAATTAATACTCTTCATTTTAGTTCACCTCTTCGAACCGAAATAATTCTGAGTTTCTAAAGCCACCCGATTCACATCCTAACACGTAAAGCCTATCTCAGGTTGCATCCGGTTCCATCGGCGGAAAGGCAAGTGTCAATTAGGACAAATGTCGTAGTTTGGGTACTAACTGGTCCGAAGGGCCACTATGGGGGCAAAGAAGAAAAGCAGGACCAGACCGCGAAAACTAATAAAGTTATTACCGTCTGGCCTGCCGACAAAAGAACTATTCGAGTATTTCCTATCCAGAACTAAATTTAATCTTTCTGAGACTCGATACTGTAGCATTTAATGTGTAAAAGTCCTCGAGTGGGAAAAATAAGTTTAGGTACCGTAAAGGTTCCTTCATGATGTAATTATATCTAATCACAAAAGGAGGAACCCCACGATGCCTCGAGATGACGACAAGCTCTTTGAAGATTTTTTGTAAAAACTAAAAAACGCTATGTCAACAAGGAAGGGTTAGAAGATCTCCTTTCTGAAGAATCCGAGAAAAAGGAGGTGATGGGTGAAGTGGAAAATAGTTTACAACGGGAAGTTGTATGCTCTAAAACGGTAAAGTCAGAAGGAAGTTTCAGTTCGCAATCATGGAGGAACTGATTTTTTACACACAAAGGTTAACATAACCCATCCACCATTACGGCTTTGCTTCCCACCGTAATTAGATAAATGTTGCCTCTAGTTTTGTTCGATTCTTTGGGATCACTTATTGTGTCACGAGGTCCGGGTATCATTAAGCCATCCGGGTTAATTTGAATGGGAAGATTGTAATTTTCCCTAAGCATATTGTTCATTTTTGCTCTGTTTTCATGGCGTTTAAGTGTTAGCTAACTATGATTCCTTGCGGTTCTCGGTATCCGAATTTTATTCAGAGACATTCACAATGATCACACGGAGGCAACGCTTTTCTTATGAGTGCAGCCAAAGAATGTATCCCAGCCTAAGGACTGGGGTATACGAAAATTCAATTCTATGGCTCTGAGCTAAACCACGGTGTCCCCGGCCATTTCTACGAAGCTGTTCCTTATCCACTTTTCCGGAATACTACCGTGCTCAATCGCAGAATCTCTGAAAGCTCTCAAATTTTCCTCGGGATAGGAGTGAGAATGAGCCGGTGCTATAACGTAACCTCCGCCTTTAGATAGTTGGTTTATTCGAGTCTTTACCTCGGTTCTCACTTCATCCGGGTTGCCGTGGTGAAGTATTCGTGAACCCACTGCTCCATGAAAGGCCAATTTGTCTCCAAATTTCTCTTTGATCTTTTCTACATCGTTTGCTTCTGGTTGAAGTGGATCAAGCATGGTTAATCCCATTTCAATTAGATCTGGGATGATTTCTTCTATGTGGCCGTCCGAATGCTGCATAATGGGAACGTCGTTTTCTATACAGACATCATAAAGCTTCTGTTGCTGAGGTTTTAAAAATTTTCTCCAGAGCTTTGGCCCCATGATAAGCGCAGTTTCTCCCCCCCAGTCGTCTCCGTAACCGATTCCATCAACGTCGACTTCTTCTATAAGGCGTTCGGTTATTTTGATTTTTACTCTGGCAATCCTGGTTAGCAATTTTTCAACTGCTTCAGGCTCTTTATACATCCAGATCAGCAACCTGTCCATGCCGACCAGAATCCAGGCTCGTTCGAATAACCCCCATCCGTTGTCGCCAAAAACCATACTCGTCGAACGATCTATTCTTTCTATTTGATCCAGGGCGGAATCCATTAAGCCCTCTTCGTTAGGATTCGGGAAAGGGCAAGAGTCAATATCCGATGGCTTTTTTATTGGATGTTTTACCGGTACGCCTGCACCAATTTCCTCTTCTCCCTGCTTCCACTCCACTCCCCAATCGTCCACTCCACCCCCCGGAGGATACTCCCTAATTTCATGTGTGACTACAGACATAGAACGATCCACGAACGGTGCCGGTAACCATTCAGGTTCTCTACGATTAAGCGCCTGGATAAGATTTTCCCTCGGATTCATCACATACTCCTTTTAGTAGGTCATGAATTATCGATCTTGTAAGCCAGTCAAATTGAAAGTCTCAACGTACCTGTGAATTGAAGTTCGTATTTTTTTTACAAGTTTTTGCTCTATCTTATCGATATTTACGTACTCTCGTAAATTTCCGTAAAGATTTTTTCGGGCCCTTTCTACCGCAGGTTCATTCAACACGTATCGGCCCACCGAAAGAGCAATGTTTTCCCTGTTTGCTTTCCCGTATTCGTCTAGGTCTTCTTCTTTAAGATCGTCCGGGGCAAATTTAGCCCAGGGCGCTCCCTCCACTGCCGCGGTTTCCAGCTTCTCAAAAAAGTTGGATTTCTCCTTTTCCTTTCCTAGCTCGGCCAGTGCTTCTTTCTCTTCCCGTTCGAGCTCGACTAGAGCTCGAATAGAGGCGGTGGCGAACTCCGGGCCCACGTTCGCGGCGCCGATACCGATATCCGGGAACTTTTCGAGGGTCGAATCCGACAGCCAATCGGTGTAGTGAACCTTTAAAAATAGATCGTAATCAAAAGCGATGCCGGTTAAATGTTCTGCCTGCTGGTAATCAAATTTGTTTTCCATGTTCAGGTTCATAGTTGTTCCTACCTGGCCGACTACAAATACAAGGGAGTCTTCGAGGACGTCGTGTTTTAAATCTTTTAGCTCGTCCTCCAGTAACTCGATGAAGGTCTGAAAGCTTTCAGGGTCCGTCATTCCTCCAACTATTTCCTCGGTTCCAACTTCATAAAACACTTTAGGCAGGCCTTGCTCGACCCGAAATTCTTCGATGGAAGAAATCAAGTCAGTAGTCCTCCTGACGATTTCTTCCAGTGCCAGTACCCCTTCACTCCTCGGATCTTCTGTAGCATCGACGTGTAATACGTCGAAGCCTCCCCTTAAATCCTCCTGATACAATTCCAATGCGTAATCCATAGCTGTAGAGAGAGGAACCTCAGGTTTATCTCTATCCCGGAAGCTCTGATACGGTCCCCCGTGATCTCTCGCGACCAGGTAATCTCCTTCATAACTTACGGTATCCGCGGTAGTTTCGATAAAATCAATTAATTCTTCTTGAGACCATCCGGTATAGCCTCTGAGGCCATCAACCTGGCGGGGGGTGGCAATGAACATCGGAATAAAGCCAGTGTCTCTGGCCTCCAAAATTGCCGCTTTAACGATTTCGTCCGACATCGGGCATACTCCAAGTAGAGTAATTTCATTTTGGCCGGTGGTTAATATAGTTTTCAGATTCATCTTTTCTTCCCCTTAATAAAGTCCTATTTAGCCTATCTGTTTTAAGTTAATCTTCGGCAAGTTCAACGACTTGAGTTAAATTCTTAGGAGAATCCGGATCAAGGTCCTTGTTGAGCGCCAATTGAAGGCCAAGGATTTGAGCAAAAGGCAGGTAAAGTGGGGTTCTTGCAAACTCCCCCAGATTAGTGCTGAGCTCAACTGTGTAATCGGAGTTCTTTTCCACGGATTCACTCAACCCCTCGCCGATTGTTACTACACTGGCTTCTAGTTCCTTTAATTCCGGTATCAATTTTACCTCCTGCTCGCAACCTGAATCCGACAGATAGAGGGTTACTAAAGTTTCCTTATCAGCAGTTGATTTAGGGCCGTGACGATATTCCAGTGGATGAAAGACCTCTGTCGTCTCTAGGGCCATTTCTTTAAGTTTCAACATCGATTCAGAAGCAATTCCGTATAACGGACCTCCGCCCAAGAATACGAAGCGATCGTATATGTGGGAATTGAATATTTTTTTTGCCAGCTTGAAATAATTACCGAGCAGACCGTTCCCTAGTTGAGGCAAAGAATCTATTGTGTGCTCGGTTTCCAGGGCGGAAGCAGCCTGGATTACCCCAATTAACATGGAGGTAAAAGATTTCGTCATCACCACGCTTTCCTCCTTTGCCTCCGGGAACTTCACCGTGAACTCCGTGGCCTCGGCCAGGGGGCTCTTTTCGTAGCAGGTAAATCCATATACAGGTAGATTGAAGTTGTTATTCACGAATTTGGTAGCCTTAACCGTTTCCGAGGTTTTACCCGAACGGGAAAAAGAACAGCAGATAGTTTTCCTTTTGTCGTCTGCACTCAAATAGGTTTCGGGAAACAAAAGTATTTCCGATGACGGTGCCGCCTCTGTCTCTAGACCCGTAAAATGACGAAACGTGGAAGCGGCAGTTTGAGCCAGGTAGTACGAAGTCCCACTACCGAAGAAGACCAACTTTTCGTAATCCAAATGGTGAAAACGCTCTACCAATTCAGAACTTATCTCCCTCAATCTCTCTAGAGTCTCTTTCCAGATTTCCGGTTGCTGTTTAATTTCTCTCTTCGTTTCGGCTCCTTTACTCAAAATCCCACCTCTTTTGTTTATGAAAATTCTTTCTTAAGCCGTCTTATAGTGGATTTATCAATTTCCTTCTTCTTTTCCTTCATTGCAAAGACTATTGCACCTGTTACTGGATCCCAGTCCGGTCTTATAAAGTTTGCTTTAGAGTGCTCTTCCTGGATAAAGTTTTCAAGCGTCTTTGTGAGTTTTGTTGAATTAAAAACGCCCCCTATCAATACTATCCTGAGAGTTTTTAGAGCCTCCATATTCAACTTGTCGATTAGGGTTAGAGCGGAGCGACGGAGCTCCCGGGCGGCCGAAACTAAAATAGAATTTGCGACCTTGTCTCCTCTTTTTGCCGCTTCATCCACCAGTAGTGATAATTCGGCTATGTTCTTTGCTTCGTTTTCTCGGCCGTAGAAACGATCCATAACTTCTGAGATTTCGTTCATCTCCAGCTCTTCGACTAGCATCCCGGTCAGAACCGTTTCCCGTCCTCGACCGTCAAAGTGCTCCAGAGATTTTCTAACTGCTTCTCTGCCCAGATAATACGCGCTACCCAGATCACCAAAAAGATGGCCCCAGCCGTCCACCCTGTCCCTGTCACCCGACCCGTTTATTCCAACCAGGAGAGTACCCGTTCCGGCAATCAGGGCCAATCCGGGCTTGCCGAAGGTTCCGCTAAATAACCCCACGGCGGCGTCGTTCTCGATGATAGTCCTGGTGCCAGGAACTATTTCTCCGGCTATTTCCTCGGCCTGTTTTCTTTTTGGAGCAGAATCGAGTCCTCCGAATCCAAAGCTCATAACCTCAATATCGTCTACCCCCTGGGACGCTTTTTTCAGAGCACTCTTTAAACACTCGGAAATCTGGTCTTTGGCTTTAATCGCACCCATTGTTTCGAGCCTGGACGGTCCACCGTTTTCAATACCCATGAGCCTGCCTTCTTTATCGACGACAGCAACGGTAGTGGAAGAACCTCCTCCGTCAACTCCTACTAAAACGCCTTCTTCGTTTTTCATTTCATTTGAACCCTTTAATCTAATAGATTCTGTCCTCTTATTGCCCGCGGTTTTCCGAAATTAATTTTGAATGGTCGATTGACAGCAACTTTTCCATATTTTTCTTATACAGTTTGTTAACTACTTCATCCGATAAACTGATTCCCGATACCCGCCAGTTACCCTGGCCAGATACGTGGGTAGGATATTTAAAATTATCGTCATCAGTTTCGAAAAACCTTCGGTATCGTGAGTACATTTCATGATGGGGCGGCAAATCGGACCCGAATATTACTCTGTCTGGATGTTTCTGGAAGAATTTCCGGGCGAGATTGGGTTGTCTGCCCAGTCCTGCTACCCGGGCGGAAATATCTACCCACATGTTTGGATACTTGCCAAGCATACGGGAAACGTTTTGAAGGTTCTCTACATCGTTGCCTACGTGTACGCTGACGAAAATGGTTTCTGGATTAGATGCTATCACTCTTTCCAGGTTTCTCAATAATTCTTCTCTGGAAGGTAGTTCTCCTTCAGGGTCGTACCAGCTCCAGTCTCTATGTGCCCCTAGCTCTTCCAGCCTTTCATTGTTTTTGTCAATTTTATGGAAAAAGGCTTCCGGGTCAGCTTGATGAATGAAAATTGGAAAATTCAGTTTCGAGCACTTTTTCCAGACGGGGTTAAAACGGCCGTCCGTTAGTTCTAATAACTCCCCGTTTCCGTACTCATCCCTGGTCACGAGGCCAAGCTTCTTATATATTTTTAAAGCAACTACCCCATTCTCCTCGTACTCTTCAAGCCATCTACAGAATTTATCTACAGCACCGTCTTTACTTACTTCGTGCCAGGGAAGGGGGGCGGCTGTCATCAACCTATCTCCCATGACCGAGTTCAGTCTATCCTGCTCGGCAAGTAGTTCCGGTTTCTGGCGCAATCCTGATAGGTTCATTATCTTACCTATACCCGCCTTGTCCATCATTTTGAGCAGAACCTCGGGATTATATCCGTCGAGATGGTTGTGCGCGTCAGTTATTTCTACCGGAGGATCATCAAGTTCGGTTCTGGGCAATTCTAGATTAGATTGAGGTGTATACTCCGCAACGGATATGTTGTTGGTGTTTCCCGGAGTTGGATGCTTGGCCCAGGTTTCTATCAGATCGTCACTTTTATTCGTCGAAGCTATCTCCTCGAAGAAATCCTCGTTATAGTAAGGAGCATAGTAGTTTTTCTTTTTCATTTGCGACACCACCTTTTTATCTCTTGCCGGTTTTCAACCCTTCTTCGTACATTGCTGCTAAGTTCTCCGGAGGGGTATTTACTTGCATGTTATGACACGGAGCCAGAATATAAGTACCGTTCTTTCCAAGCGTTTTAATGTTCTCTCTTACCTCCTCCCTTACCTGTTCAGGGCTTCCAAAAGGCAAGGTGAACTGGTTGTCTACTCCGCCGTGGAAAACAACCTCATCCCCAAAGTCCTCGCTGAGTTTTTCCCTGTCCATTCCTGTTGACCGCCACTGAATTGGATTCAGAATATCAATCCCGATTTCAAGGAGGTCCGGAATAATTTTTCTTATGGCCCCGTCACTGTGACAAAATACATAAGCATCATGCTGATGGACTAGGCCAGCCATTTTCGCCATT
>JAIPHN010000015.1 GCA_021735185.1 Candidatus Bipolaricaulota bacterium | reverse complement strand
ATTCCGGTTTTGGTCTGGGAGTGGAAAGAACGATCGCGTGGATCTGTAATTCAGATCACGTACGTGAAACCATTCCTTTCCCGAGACAGATAAACAGGATATATCCCTGATATGGGTTTAAAAAGCTTTTTTCAGTCCATAAAAGGCGTATTCTGGTTTAACAGCGGTACTGATGAACTTATCGATCGAGAATCCGCATCAGCGGAAGAGCACGACGTATTTTTCCTAGCTCGAGATGTTGATGATTGCGAGGAGGAAATCAAGAAACTGCGCTCCTGGGCGCATAGCTTTTACGAAGATCCGCGTATAAAACTGAACGACCCCGATTCGATGGAACCGTATATTGACGTTAGTCTGGAGGTAAAAACCGGGGAAGGTGACTTTCATCTTATCTATTACGAAAACGACGAATTGGTACTCCGGGGTGACCGGGGAGCAGTTATGGAGGTCAGGGAACCGATCTCCGAAGAACTGAATTTAGAATTCAAACGGGTTTGAGGCTCGTGATACCTCTTCCTGCATGTTGCCTTTCACTTTTACCAGTTAGTTTTACTTTCTTCGTCTATAGATATGTTTACAAATTAACCGGAAATTTTATGGAAATAACACTCTCCGCGCATTCCCACAGGGGGCATTATGAGTGAATTGACGCCGGATTCACTGGCGGATTTCAGATTTTTGTCGCAACTGGAAATATCGCTAGATGGTGCAAAAGTTGCTTTTCTCGTAAAAGAGGCCAACGAAGAAGAGGACGGTTACGATTCCAATATCTGGCTTTACGATTTTTCGGACCGTTCAAGTTACCAGCTTACGACATCCAATCAAGATGAAAGCTTTGCCTGGACGGGAGAGGACGAATTGCTTTTTACCTCGTCTCGAAACCGGGAATCGGAAGAAGAAGTGACGGATTTTTACAGAATAAACGTAAATGGCGGGGAAGCGGTAAAAGCATTTACCGTACCCCAGCCCGTCTCTGGTTTCGAGTGGACGGGAGAAAAGCTAATTTATAAATCGCCGGTCAAAATAACTAACGACGAGGAAGAAGATAACGGGGAAGAACCGCGTTGTTTAACTCTGGACGAGATTCCCTTCTGGTCAAATGGTAAGGGGTTTACTAATAAAAAAAGGATTCACCTGTTCTCGTTTTCCGAGGACATGGAGGAACCGATTGAGCTTACAGAGGGGAGTGTTTCGGTAGAGGAGTATGCCGTACGGGACGGAAAAGCTGTCTTCGTCGGCAGGGACTACAGGGATAAAGCTCCGATTACTAACTCACTGTATTTAGTTGACCTGGATACTGAGGACTCGTCTCCGGTACGGCTTACGGAAGAAGAATTTCAGTTCAGGTTAGTAGAATTCAGCGGGCCTGAGTCTTTATACGTGACGATGACCGACATGGAAGAAGCGGGGCTAAATCAAAATCATCGACTTTACGAGTACGATCTGAGAAGTGAAGAACTTACGTTACTTACACCGGATTGGGACAGCTCTTTTGCAAATAGTGTCCTTACGGACGTTAGGTTAGGGCAGGGACAGGATAGCACTATAGACGGAGAGCGTTTTTATTTTGTTTCGACCAGGAAGGGTTTTTCCTGTTTATCGTCCATATCTCCTTCCGGCGAAGTTGAGCATCTGACCGGTCGGAAAGGTTCGGTCGACGATTTTTCCGTGAGAGACGGACGAGCGGTGTACGTAAAGCTATCTGACGACCATCTGCAGGAACTTTATACCCTTTCGGATAAAGGAGAGGAGCGGAAACTTACTTCGTTAAACGATAAGGCCTTCTCGGAAGCAGTTTTTACCTCTCCGGAGGGGTTCACGGTCGAGAGGGGCGAAGTAGAGATAGACTCGTGGATAATCAGACCTCATGATTTTGACGCGGAAAAGCAGTATCCCGCTATTCTCGAAGTACATGGCGGCCCAAAAGCCGTTTACGGCGACGTATATTTTCACGAGATGCAGTTACTGGCGAATCAGGGGTACGTGGTCATCTACTCCAACCCCCGGGGCAGCGACGGGAAAGGAAACGATTTTGCCGATATACGGGGGAAATACGGCGGAGAAGATTACAAAGATATCATGAGAGTTGTTGACGTTGCATTGAAAAAATACTCGTTCATCGACAGGGAAAATCTTGGAGTAACGGGTGGCTCTTACGGGGGGTTTATGACCAACTGGATTATCGGCCATACCGACAGATTTAGTGCCGCCGTTTCTTCCAGAAGTATTTCAAACTGGGTCTCAAAGTTCAATACTACCGACATCGGCTACTTTTTCGTGGCCGACCAGCAAAACGGGAACCCCTGGGAAAACCACGATAGGCTCTGGGAACAATCACCCTTGAAGTACGCGGATAAGGTAGAAACGCCGACGTTATTCATCCACTCCCGCGAAGATTACAGGTGCTGGGAGGGCGAGGCGATGCAGATGTTTACAGCCCTGAAATACCATGGCGTACCGGCAAGGCTATGTCTTTTCGAAGGCGAGAATCACAACTTGAGCCGTAATGGAACGCCGAAGAACCGCTTTAAGCGGCTTGAAGAAATGCTGGCCTGGTTTGATAAATATCTGAAGTAGCCAGGCTTTTAATAACTTCGCTGTTTGCAGTTAAGAATCTAGATATACGAGGGTTTTTCTATCGTTTTGCAATATAATATGGAGAAAGGAAGGGGTTATAAAAGCTCGCTTTCAGCGGAATCTATTTTGTCTTCCAGTATCCTGGAGGATGTTTCTCCTCTGGCAAGAACATTTCCGCTGTCGTCCCGCACCTCCGACTTTGATTTTACTACTCCGTGTCTTTCCTCTACGACCCTGGCCCGGACGGAAATATCCTTTTCCAGAGGAACCGGTTCGAGGAATTTACAGTTTAGTTCGTAACTCGGGGTCAGGTGCCCGGTTTTTGCCATCGCAGCCCACGCAGAAGCTTCGTCCAGTAGCGTTGCTACAATTCCGCCGTGGACGCTGTTCTGAAAGCCCTGATAGACTTCTTCGAGCTTTGTTCTTGCCACGAGCCATTCTCCTTCTCGCGAGAAGTCCAATTTCAACCCTATGGGGTTGTCGCCACAGCCGAAGCAGTGATTTTCGTCTTTTGACCAGTCAAACTCTGACATAATTTAGTTTTTGCTAAAACCTCCTTTAACTCTTTTCTTAGATAGAAACTACTGCGCTTATTTTTATCTCAAGAATATCTCGTCATCGGTAAAAAAAAGAAAGGGCCCGCTAGAATATAGCGGGCCCTGTACGTTAATCTCGAAGTTGTGATTATCTAGAAAATTATCGGATATACCGGGAAGAGTGAGGCAAATAGAATCGAAACTACGGACATCAACTTCGCCAGAATATCCAGAGAAGGTCCGACGGTATCTTTCAGGGGGTCTCCCACAGTATCTCCTACTACACTTGCGTCGTGAGCTTCGGACCCTTTGCCGCCGAAGTTTCCTTCTTCGATATATTTTTTGGCATTGTCAAGAGCCCCACCGGTATTTGCACAGTAGATTGCCAGCTGGAGACAGGACAGCAAAGCACCTATCAAAAAGCCAGCCAGCGCGAAACGTCCGAGGACCAATCCGACTAGAATCGGCATTATTACCGCCAGAAGCGATGGAACAATCATACGGCGTAACCCACCCGCAGATGTTATGGATATGCATTTATTGTAGTCGGGTTTTGTTTCGCCCTTTAATATGCCGGGCATTTCTTTGAACTGCCGTCGAACCTCATTGACCATCATACCTGCAGTATCGCTTACTCCCTGGATCAGTAGGGACGAAAATACGTAGGGTATCATCGCACCGAGAAAGAGTGCGGCAATGACGGATCCACCGATTCCTGGTTCGGCCGATAGGATTTTAATCGTTGGAACTTTTACTGCTTCCGCGCTACCAATTGCCGACCACATATAAGCTGCGATTAACGCCAGAGCGGAGAAAGCCGCCGAGCCGATCGCAAATCCCTTGCCGATAGCGGCGGTTGTATTTCCTATCGAGTCGAGTTTATCCGTTCTCTCTCTTACGCTCTCTTCCAGGTCAGCTCCTTCCGCTATTCCTCCAGCGTTATCAGCGATCGGGCCATAGGTATCTACGGATACGGTTATCGCGACGAATGACAGCATTCCGAGAGCTCCGTATGCTACTCCCATAAGACCTGCAAGCCAGTATGTTATGATTACAGCAAGTGCAATGGCTATAGCGGGCACAAAAGTGCTGAGCATCCCCACTGCCATGCCAGATGTTACTCCGACCGCCGTTCCGGAATCGTTCTGTTCTGCGATCCTCTGGACTGGTTTGTAATCGGCTGAAGTATAGTACTCAGATATATATCCAATTGTTATTCCCACCAGAGCTCCGGTCAAAACCGCCCAGAAGGGTGCAAAGTTCATCGGGGAGATCCATACAATTATGAACGCGAATCCTGCGGTAAGCAGTGCCGACAACCTGGTACCGTTCATCAGTATTGCCTGCATTCCCTCTTCACGAGAACTGGAACGTATGTAATAAACCCCGATAATGCTGGCAAATATCCCAGCAGCGACTATGAGCATTGGTGTAAAGATAGACCACCAGTACTCCCCGGTCGTCAATCCTGCGGAGAGGCCCAGCTGGCCCAGCATATTTTTAAGAGAGCCGGCAATTCCCCCTTCCGCTCCCTGGCCTACGAAAACGTATAACATTATAACGATGACGGAGATTATCGAGCCGATAAAAGACTCGAGCAGGTCAGCGCCCAATCCGCCTACATCTCCGACGTTGTCACCTACGTTATCCGCCACTGAAGCAGGGTTTCTCGGGTCGTCCTCCGGTAATCCCTGCTCGACTTTACCCACGAGGTCGGCACCCATGTCAGCTGCTTTAGTATATATTCCTCCACCGACACGGTCGAATAGAGCAACGAGGGAAGCGCCCATGGAGTAAGCACTGACTATTAGCGCACCTTTAATCAGGTTGATATCTCGCCCGAGAAGCTGGCTTATAACGGGAATGGATTTTGTCTCTATATGAAGAGTGGCCGGGTTAAATGCCCCGCGAAAAATGGTAATAACCAGAACCAGGCCACCTAGAGCTAGACCGGCTACCGCCAGGCCCATTACGGCTCCACCTGAAATGGCTATATTGAGGGCCTTTTTAAAGTTACTCCTCGCGGCATTTGTAGTTCTGCCGTTTGATAAAGTAGCCGAATTCATCCCGATAAAGGCGGCAGTCATCGACAGAACTGCACCGATGATGAACGCAATTGCCACCTGCCAGTAAAATATCCCCCACAGGAGGCCAGCGATAACCAGCATTACGACGGCAAAGACCCTGACTTCCTCGCTCATGAAGGTCCATGCTCCTTCACGGATGTAACCCTGGAGATCCTTCATCTTGGAGGTTCCCTGGTCCTGTTTAGTTACGTAACTGACTAAATACCAGGCGAGTATCAACGCAATTGCAGAAATAATCCCTGGTATCAAACTCAAATCGTAAATCGATAACATCAATAAATCTCCTCCGCTTGACTTGATTTAGTTTTTTCTATGTTAAACTCGTTAGACAGATCTTTTTCCTGGACCGAGATCTTAATTCCGTCCTTAATTAGCTGTTTTTTAACGCCTTTTCAATTCTTTCTCCGGTGATGTCGGGTCCCAGTATGCTGATTACCTCTTTTATCTCTGGACCGGATACTTTCCCCGTGACCGCGGCTCGAAGGGGCTTGTAGACTTCCTTATAGCCAATATCGTTATCCTCTTTTACTTCCTTGACTATGGATGACACGTCTTCCGGGGCCAGTGATTCTCTGGTCGTAAATCTCTCGTATAGCCCATTTAATACATTACTCGTTGTCTCCCAGTTTAAAACATCTTCTGCTTTCTCGGTTAATTCCAGCGGGCCGTAAAATATGTTTAGATCATCGTGCTCCAGGAGATCTTCCAGTTGATCCAGAGAAGGGCGGATCAGGCGCAAAATTTCGGCCAGTTCTTCCCTTTCTCCTTCGCTTAACTCACCTTCTATGTAGTTTCCCTGTCTCAGGTAAGGTAAAGCGAGCTCGACGAGCCTGTCCAGTTCTGCTTGCTTTAAATATTGATTGTTGTACCAGTCAAGCTTCTCTCGATTAAATACTTGAGGGCTATCTATGATATTCTCAAGCGAGAACTTTTCGGTTAACTCTGAGACGGAAAATATCTCCTGCTGGTCCTTTGAAGACCAACCAAGCTGTGAGAGGTGATTGATGAGTGCCTCCGGCAGATATCCATTCTCCCTGAATTCTTTTACTGACGTAGCGCCGCTCCGTTTACTCAGCTTGGACTTATCAGGACCGAGGAGCATGGATAGGTGGCCAAATTCAGGTTGGTCAAATTCCAGGGCATCGTATAACAGCAGTTGCTTGGCAGTATTGGTCAAATGATCTTCTGCCCTCATTACAAAGCTAATTTCCATAAGATGGTCGTCGAGAACGCAGGCGAAATTATAACTCGGAGTACCGTCAGATTTTAGTATTACGAAATCCCCGGTTGTCAGGCTCTCAAATTCTATTTCTCCTTTTATTCTATCAGGTACTACCACGGAAGGCTGCTGTTCCGGTAACTTAAATCTAATTACCGAGTCCCTTCCTTCCTCGCGGTATTCCTGTTTCTGCTCTTCCGATAAGTCGCGACATCTCCCGTCGTATATCGGAGTACTCCCATCGTCCAGAGCTTTTTGCCGTCTCTCTTCAAGCTCTTCTTCAGTACAGAAACAATGATATGCCTTGTCTTCATGTACCAGTCGCCTGGCGTATCTCTCGTAGATCTCAAGCCTGTCGGATTGTCGGTAATACTCGTCCCAGTTGAGACCCAGCCACTTTAGATCCTCTCTTATTCCCTCGGTATATTTTTCCCTGGAACGTTTCTGATCGGTATCCTCAATCCTTAAAACCATCTTTCCATCGTGCTTTTTGGCGTAAAGCCAGTTAAATAGTGCAGTCCTTGCTCCCCCTACATGAAGCCAACCGGTTGGAGAAGGAGCAAATCTAACTCTCTCTGTCTTCACAAATAATTCCCTCCAGCTATTTTCTCATAACTATATAAATCTATCTTACATATTATAGAGTGGAGGCCGCAAAGTGCAAACTAAACCGGCCGCTTTAGAAGAGAAATTATCGGTTAAATTTGGCAAAACTTTTCAATTTAAAGGTCAATAATTTATTGGCTAGTAATAAACGTCAAGGATAACTAAACATTTTGGTCTCTAGTAGAGAAGATTGGGGGATTTGACTATATAAAAAGATTGTGTTATCAATCACAATAATTATTCAATAGCCTTATATTATAGCCAGAGATATTTTGAATATTGAAATCACATATTATATATTTCTGAATCGTCCAGCTCTCAAACTAGCTCGGAGGCCTGAGACCTTCTGCTAAAATTGACAGAGTTTCCGGAATTCTAAAAACGCTGTCAACTAACCATTTCTTCTTTCAGTTCCTCGATTTCGTCCCGGTAGGCAGCGGCCTTTTCAAATTCGAGTCTGTCCGCGGCCTGGTTCATCGATTTTTCTAGTTTTTCAACCACCATCAATATTTCACTATCGTCCATTTCTTCCAGCTCTTCTCCCTCCGGAACCTGCACCTCCTGCGATGATTCGGGCTCGATCAACTGTGCGATGTCGGTTATCTCTTTCTTGATCGTCTCAGGTTCTATATCGTGTTCTTCGTTGTACTCTTTCTGTATCTCCCTCCTTCGGTTAGTCTCGTCAATAGCCCTGCGCATCGAATCCGTCATCCTGTCCGCGTATAAAATTACCTTGCCTCTTACGTTTCTCGCAGCTCGGCCCATTGTCTGGATCAAGGAAGTATCGGAGCGGAGGAAGCCTTCCTTGTCGGCGTCCAGTATCGCTACGAGAGAGGCTTCGGGTAAGTCCAGACCCTCCCTGAGCAGGTTAATTCCGACGAGTACGTTGAATTCGCCCTGTCGTAGTTCCCGTAATAGCTTGACCCGATCAATCGTGTCTATTTCCGAGTGGAGGTAGCGGGCCTTTATCCCGACTTCTAGAAAGTAATCCGAAAGTTCTTCGGCCAGTTTTTTTGTCAGCGTCGTTACCAGGACTCGCTCATTTCTGCTGGTGACATTGTTGATCTCGTTTATCAGGTCATCCACCTGGTTCTCGATCGGCCTTACTTCTACTTCCGGATCGACCAGACCAGTTGGGCGGATTATCTGTTCTACGACCTGTTCGCTATGCTCGTATTCGTAGGGTCCGGGAGTGGCCGAGGTATAGATAATCTGGTTGATCCTGTTCTCGAATTCCTCGAACTTTAACGGCCGATTGTCGAGAGCGGAGGGTAGCCTGTATCCGTGTTCAACCAGAGTTTCTTTCCTCGACCTATCACCGTTGTACATTCCTCCAAGCTGGGGGATCGTCTGGTGTGATTCATCCACGAAAATGAGAAAGTCGTCCGGGAAATAATCGATCAGGGTATAGGGCGGATCACCGGGCCCTCGATTCGTTAAGTGCCTGGAATAATTCTCGATCCCCTTGCAATATCCAATTTCTTCCATCATTTCCAGGTCGTACTCCGTCCTGTTTTCCAATCTCTGGGCCTCCAGTAATTTCCCCTGGTCCCGCAGTTTCTCAAGTTGCTCTTCCAGTTCCGCTTTTATATCCTCCATCGCCTCGTTCAATTTTGATCGAGAAGTTATAAAGTGTGTGGCAGGATATATAGTGACTTTGTCCTTTTCTTCGATAGTTCTCCCTGTTATCGAATCTATAAGTCTTATCCTGTCGATCACGTCACCGAAAAACTCAACCCGGACGACTTCTTCGCCGTAGATAGGAATTATCTCCACGGAATCTCCTCTTACTCTAAAGGTCCCTCTTTCCGGGTTGTAATCGTTTCTTTTGTACTGCAGTCGGACCAGGTTTCTCAGTAAATGATCCCTCTCAAGATGGCTGTCAAGAGTCAATGGTCGAGCCATATCTGAGTACGTGTCGGGAGATCCGAGCCCGTAAATACAGGAAACGCTTGCCACTATTATAACGTCATCTCTTTCGAAAAGAGCAGATGTCGCTTTATGCCGGAGTCTATCGATTTCGTCGTTGATGGAGGAATCCTTCTCGATATAGGTGTCGGTCTCCGGAACGTATGCCTCTGGCTGGTAGTAATCGTAGTAGGAGACGAAATAATGGACGGCGTTTTCCGGGAAAAGCTCGTTAAATTCGTTCCAGAGCTGGGCAGTAAGTGTTTTGTTATGGGCTATAACCAGGGTCGGCTTCTGAACGTTCTCGATTATATTTGCCATTGTAAAGGTTTTACCGGTGCCCGTGGCACCAAGAAGTGTCTGATGTGTCATTCCCTCGTTTAACCCACGGGTAAGTTCTTCTATTGCCTCCGGTTGATCGCCTTTGGGCTCTTTATCGGTTTTAAGGACGAACTCGTCATTCATAACAGTAAATTCTAATAGATGATTGGTCGGTTTATCAGCGGGGGTGTCAAATTATATAACTCAGATCTCTTTTTAACTGATGGCTCAAACTACTAAGTACGAACTTTCCCATTTGATTTATCTGGCACCGGATCAACTGTTGTTTATATTCAAAATAGACTGATCCTTCGCCCCAGACAAACCCAAAGATATCAATGAAATTAGGAAAAGTTCCTGGTGCTGGTTACTGGTGATAACAAATCAGATTTTCGTCCCGGATGAAGTTAATGGAGAAGCGTTTATAAAAGGCGATTATCTTCGTAGCCAAGATGAGCCAAGCCCTTGCTCGTTATCTTTCTTCCCTGACTGGTTCTTTCCAGAAATCCTTTGGTTAGCAGGTACGGCTCGTATACTTCGGATATAGTGTCTTTTTGCTCGGATAGAGCCGCCGAAATGGTATCGAGGCCTACAGGACCGCCGTCAAATTTCTCTATTATCGTTGTAAGTATACGACGATCCAGCTTATCCAGCCCTTTGTCGTCGATTCCCAGCATCTCCAGAGCTTCCTTTGCTACTTCTCGGTTGATATAGCCGTCGGCTCTTACTTCCGCGTAATCACGGGTCCGCTTTAACAGGCGATTTGAGACCCGGGGAGTACCTCGGGACCTTTTTGCGATTTCGTTTGCTCCCCCCTTGCCGTCGCTTATGTCCACTTCAAGCAGCTCCGCCCCGCGCATGACTATTCTCTCAATGGCTTCTATATCGTAGAAATCAAGGTGCAGGACGACTTCAAAGCGATCCCGGAGAGGTGAAGTTAGTAATCCAGTTCTGGTGGTGGCTCCGATCAAAGTAAAAGGAGGTACGTCCAGCCTTATGGATTGAGCGCTTGGCCCTTCTCCGATGACGATATCTATCTTGTAATCCTCCATGGCAGGATAAAGAACCTCTTCCACGTTTCGTCTCAGGCGATGGATTTCGTCTATAAATAGGATGTCTCCCGGAGTTAAATTACTTACTATTGCAGCTAGATCGCCGGGTTTATCTATGGCGGGCCCCGAAGTGGTTTTTATATTTACACCCATTTCATGAGCAACTATGTGAGCCAGAGTTGTCTTTCCCAGGCCGGGAGGGCCGTGAAATAACGTGTGATCAACGGAATCGCCACGATTTAATGCCGCCTCAAGTAAGATAGACAGGCGCTTCTTTACGGCTTTTTGTCCGATAAAATCGTCGAGACTTTTGGGTCTTAGATTGGAAAGACCCGAGTCACCCTGGGTTTCCTCCTGGCTCAACGGGCCCCGGTTATCTTTTTCCTCTTCTTTCATAACACACTATTGTAAACACCGGACCTCCCATGCTGCAACAGCTCTTTTCCTCCAGGGACTTACTATTTTTTTACATAACCTGTTGAACCGTAAAAACTATTCACTCCTAGAATACAACCCGCAGGTTTTGCTCCATTCAGGCCGTGGTAAAGCTGATAAGGTGTCATAGAAAGGGTTCTTAGAAAAACACCTTAACTTTGATATAATTAATACGTTAGTTAGTTGATATTTGTCTGAGACTAAAACTTAATTGTCATCGTCTCGCAACTTACCATGGAACTCTCACCGAGCGGTGAGGAAAAGGAAGGTAAATGAATAGACTGAAAGAAATCGAAGACGTAATATCGCACCATGACAAATTTCTAATTGCCTCACACAGGAGCCCCGAAGCCGACGCAATCGGGAGCCAGCTGGGTTTAAGCAGAGCTTTACGTCAAAGAGGTAAGGAAACTATCCTTTATAACCGAGATGGAGTTCCAAGAAACCTGGATTTTCTCAAGGGCTCTGGTTCGATCCTGGAGGCGGACGAGTTAACCGACAAAGTAACCGAAGCGGAGGTCGGTATCGTGGTGGATTGTAGTGATCTGGATAGACTGGGCGATAAAGGTAAAGGTATTTTTAGAAAACTCCCCACTATCAATATAGATCACCACCAGGACAACACTCGTTTTGGCTATATCAATTACGTTCGTCCCGTTGCTGCAACAACGGAAATAATTGCGGATTTGATAGAATATATGGGGCTGGAGATAGATGAACCTATAGCCACCGCACTATATTCAGGAATAATCGCGGATACATCGTCTTTTCAGAATGAAAACGTCAATTCCGATTTGTTGCACAGGGCGGCAAAACTGATGGAGAGCGGGGCGGATGCTCGATCCGTGATAATTAATCTCTATGAGCGAGAACCTTTTTCAAAGTTAAAATTGCTGGGCGAAGTCCTATCAGGCGCAAAGTTTCAGGATGAAATCGTCTGGGCTGAAATTACCCCCCAGGTGATAGAAGAAGCGGACGCCACACAGGAAGACACTGAAGGTATAGTTGGGAAGTTAAGAGCCACTGAAGGGGCAAAAGTTGCCTGTCTCTTTAAAGAACTACCGGGGGATACCATAAAAGTTTCCCTTCGTGCCAAAAACGGGGTCGACGTTAGCAAGGTGGCCGGTGAATTCGGCGGCGGCGGACATAAAGTCGCTGCGGGCTGTATGGTTGACGGTAAGCTGGAAGACGTTGAAGAAAAAGTCTTGGCAGATATAAAGCAGAGGATAAAAGATGACCGGAGACATTCGTAGCAGTAGCAGAGAAAGCAGCAAAGAGGACGACGGTTCGAAGGGGGAAAAGCTGGCGCTGACTATCGGGACTTTTGACGGGGTTCATATTGGACACCAGCTATTACTTGGCGTTACCAGGGACATTGCTAACGTTAGGGGGATAACAAGCGCCGCTTATACCTACGAATTACCTCCAAAAAGGTACCTGAGCGAATCCGGCCCAGCTCTTGTAATGGATCCTCAATCCAAGCTGGAATACCTGAAGCAGTTTGTAGAAAAGGCGATTGTCGGGAATTTTCATAAAGTAAAGGACTTCCCGCCGGAGCGGTTCGTGGAGGAGATTTTGGTAGATAAGCTGGATGTGGATGCCGTTGTAGTTGGTGATGATTGGCGGTTTGGCAGGAATAGAACGGGCTCTTACCGGGATCTTGAGAATATGAGTGATGGAAGATTTACGGTTCATCCCCAGCGCCAGTTGACAAAAGATGGAAGGCCGGTTAGCAGTACCTGGATCCGAGAAGCCCTGGCTGACGGGAACGTCAAGCTTTCCAGGGAGCTATTGGGTAGATATCCGACTTATTCCGGAGAAGTAGTCCGGGGGAATCAGGTTGGCTCGGATATAGGGTTTCCAACGGCTAATATATCTCTTGATAGGCGGGTGGTGCTACCAAAAAGGGGGAATTACGCCGCGTTTGCCCATATAGACGGTAATAAAGTAAAAGGAGCTGTACACATAGGAAATCGTCCTACGTTTGGGGGGGACGAGAACCATCAGGTAGAAGTACATCTGTTTAATTTCGATAAGGAGCTGTACGAAGAAAGAATAAAGGTCCAGCTGGTGCACTATCTCAGTCGCAACCGGGAATACTCCGGCAAGGAAGAACTCAAAAGGGCAATAAAGAATCACGTGGATGAAGCCAGGAAAGTCCTGGATGAAGTGAGTTCTGTAAATTAATACCTTAACAAGTTTTTATTTGAGGAGGTTTGCATGGCAAAAAAGTGGAGAGAATACGTAAAACAGGAGTTCATGAAAGCCGACAGTGAGTTTGTAAAGAAACTTCCAGTTAATTCGATCGATTTGTCTACGTTTGGACTGATCAGCGAAGCGACCTCTTTCGTTCCGGTCAGGATTGAGGATGAAATCCATATAAAACCTTTGCCGGGGGGTCTAGCTGCTCTGCGCGACGATATCAAGGATTCGCCGCGGCCGGGTGGGGGTTTTGACCTGGATACAGCCGTTGAGACCCTGACTCAATTTGCAGAGGAATGGGAGGAAAGAATTAAGGAAAACAACAAGTGGGACGAGATGATAAAACTGGCGGAAAAAGAGGATCAGGTTATGGATGGCTCCGTTTACGCAGAGGAGAGAGAGACGAAAAGTTCTTTCCTGGATAAGTTCAAAGGTTTATTTCAGTAATATGCCGCGGATTGACCTGGATCGTATTCTATCACCTCACCCTTACGCCAAAAAAATTCTCAGGGTGCTTAATGAAGAAGGATTTAGGCCCGTTGTCGTTGGCGGGGCGGTCAGGGATGCTTTACGCGAAAAATTTGACCGGTGTTACACCTTCGAGCCGGCTGAAGCGGATATCGATATAGCGTCTTCAGCCTCCCCCGAGCAAGTGCGAGAAAGGTTTCCGAATTTCGATTTCGTCGAGGTCGGGGAAAGTTTTGGAGTACTGATCCTGGTAGCACCGGACGGTCGACAGTATGAAGTTGCTCAATTCAGGACTGAGTCCGATTACGATGGGAGAAAGCCGGGAAACGTAGAACCCGCTGATTCGCTCGAAGAAGATGTGGGGCGAAGGGATTTTACGGTTAACGGACTTGCCCTGGGAGAAAAGGGTGAGGTAATAGATCTGGTCGGTGGCGTGGAAGACTTGAAGAATAAAGTCGTTCGGGCAATCGGGGATCCGAAAAAGAGGTTTAAGGAAGATTATCTTCGTCCGTTACGAGCAGTCAGGATTTCTTGTGTGCTGGGAGGGGAAATTGAGGCCCGCACGGAAAAGGCGATAAAGTCCGTTGCGGGGGAAATAACCAGTATTTCCTGGGAGAGAATAAGAGAGGAGCTGTTTCAAATACTCCGTAGTTCGAATTCAGAGTTCGGGATGAGGCAGTGTAACAATCTGAGCCTTCTCGAAGGTATATTACCCGAACTAGTTGATAACAAGGGGGTACCCCAGCCCGAGGAATATCATCCGGAAGGTGACGTACTGGAACACAGTTTCCAGGCGCTGGGAGTCGCGGACGATCTGAGGTTTCCCCCCCTTGTTAAACTTGCAGTTCTCCTTCACGACGTGGGGAAGTCGGAAGCACTTCGGGGGAACGACGGAGATCATATGGGCGGTCATGCCTTGATAGGAAAGAAAAAGGCGGAAAAGATAGCGACGAGACTTCGACTTTCAAATGACGAAAAGCAAAAGTTAGTCTGGCTGGTTGAGAACCACATGAGAGGTTCCGTCCTTCCCGATATGAGAAGAGCCAAGCAGGTTAAACTAATAAGGACCAATCAAGACAGGGATTGTTCGCTCGACGATGTATGTGGACGGTTCGATTATTTTACCTCGTTGCTGGGTACTATAATTGCGGACAGCGAGGCGAGTTCTCACGAAGTGGGCGGCTGGTTGCCCGTTTTGGAAGAGTTTACGGGTCTTCTTCCCCACCTGCTGCATCTTGAAGAACTGGGTACAGCCAGGGAGTTAATCGACGGGAACGACCTGAAAGACCTCGGTATGGAAGAAGGGCCGGGCCTGGGTGAAATCTTAAGGGGGTTGCACGAAAAAATATTTGCAGGGGAACTGGATACTAGAAGTTCCGCCCTGAAAGAAGCAAAAAAAATGATTGACGAGGCATCTTGAACGGATCGGTCGGTTATTCCTGATGTATCTCAATTACGTCCCCGTCTTTTAATTGGTGATCCTGGGCAACTTCCTGACCATCGAACCTACCTGAACCCCATATTCTAATATAATCCAGATTGTCCACCATATTCCTGTGAATAGAGCGAACTCCTTCCAGAACAGTACTGTTTTTGTCCAGGAGATATGGCTCTTTTAGGTCCGGTTCCTCTCCAGGTTTTTTCGTATAGATCCTGATCTTTTGCAATCCGTCAAAAACTGAGCTGGAAAACCGGGAAAGGCTTTCTTCGTCCAGGATCGAAACTGGCACGGGAGACAGACCGGAGAGCTCTTCCAGTTCTTGAATTACGCTCTCGTCTTCCAGCTCATCGCTCTTTGAGAGGATCATCACCCCCTTCCGATTCGTCCTTCCGATCGCATCCCTCTGAAAGTCATCTCCAGGCGCAAATAAGTATATTCCCTCTTCTTCAAGTAGCTTTATCGTTTTTTCGTATTCTTTTACCGGGTCGTCCGCCCCCCCATCGACAAGCAGTAAAACTAGATCTGCCTTCCTGATTAGATTATAGACCCAGGTCTCTACGTGTTCGTCGGAAATCGGTGGAGTGTCGATTAACTGAATCTGGATATCCTGGTGTTCCAGCATACCGATGGTCGGTCCGTGGGTGGCAAAAGGAAAGTCGGCTACCTTCGGCGTTGCATTGGTCGTAATATCAAGCAGGGCGGATTTACCGGAGTTTGGTAATCCTGTTAGTACTACCTGGCCCGCTCCCTGTGGTTCGATCTGGTCCGGAGTCTTAGCACGGGTAGGACCTTTCTTTTTCTGGGGCCTCTTTTTCAGGTCGGATATTCTCTTCCTGAGATCTGCTTCTATTTTGTCCGTACCCTTATGGTTGGGCAGGAGAGACAACATTTCCTGTAAGGCGTCCAGTTTTTCATCCTTTTCGCTAGCGTTACGATATCTCTGCTCTGCTTCTATGTATTCCGGTGGTAAATTGGCAGGCATTGTAATACACCCCAGGAATCTTTTTTTGCTCGGTGATGAATGTTACTAATCATAATGGCTAATGACAAACCCGAAAATTCTCCTGAACGTTCTTTGAGTCCTCGCAGAGTACACATCTCCCGGGTTCCGTACTGAACTGGAGCGGATTACGGGGATATCTTCCGTAATGGTGAGAATTTCAAGAAGTTAGAAGCCGTTGTATTAAAATGGGATCCATCTGAAAATAGAGATTGGGTGGTTGAAAATTAGTCAGGGAGACGAAAAGGATAGTTCGAGTAACTTTTTCGGCGGGTTGCTAAAATAAATGCCATCAATTATTCTTTGCATAAGCAAATAAAAGTGATAACAATCTTTAGCTTCAGATAGATACTAATCATAGGAGGGTTAGTTATGGGCGCAAAGAAGGAACTAGAAAGAGCTCAAGACTGGATGAAGACTTTTGGCGAACATAGCCCGGATAGTATGAAGAATTTTCAGAGATTGATGGGAGCCGTGGAAAAGGATAAGGTCCTGTCCGCAAAGACAAAAGAGTTGATGGCCATTGCAATATCGATTACTCAGCAATGCGAATGGTGCATTGCCTTTCACGTCAACAATGCCCTGGAAGAAGGAGCCACGGAAGATGAGATAATGGAAGCTGCCTGGGTGGCCGTTCTCATGGGAGGCGGGCCTGCCCTGATGCATGCAGGGCTCGTGCTGGAGGCACTGGACGAAATGGCTTAGAACTTTTTCATTTGGTCGAATCAGCTATTATATTTGCTTAAAATAAAAGTCCCCCGTCTTCTCGGGCGGGGGACTAGCTTTTTTGAAGTATTTAACTGGAGGTAACTTATTTATGAAAAGTAACGATAGTCCGGATACGGTCGTTATCGGTGCCGGTCCGGGAGGCTATACGGCGGCAATAAGGCTTGGGCAATACGGTTTGAGTCCGACCGTAGTGGAGAAGGAGAACGTCGGTGGAGTCTGTTTAAACTGGGGCTGCATACCGACGAAAACCCTTTATAGCAGTACGGAGCCCCTGGCGAAAAGGTCTTCCTGGAGGAAGAGGGGGGTTGACATCGAGGACTTCGATGTCGATCTTGAGAAAATATTTTCCTATCAGCGAAAGGTGGTAAACAAGTTAACCAGTGGTGTGGGAAAATTGATCGAGTCAAATGGAGGAGAGGTTATAGAAGGTAAGGCCAAATTATCACAGGGCCCCATGGTAACTGTTGAAAAGGATTCGGGAGATGAGAACACTTTTCAACCTACAAACGTTATCCTGGCTACCGGGTCCTCCCCGATCGAGCTACCCGGCTTCTCTTTTGATAACGATGACGTCTGGGATTCACGAGACGCTACTCGAATTGACGAAGTTCCGGAAAAGCTGGTAATCCTGGGGGCAGGAGTAATCGGCCTGGAGATGGGAACCATTTACAGCCGGCTTGGTAGCGAAGTAGAAATCGTCGAAATGAAGGAGACCGTGCTACCCGGAGTAGGGATGGAAAGGCGGTTCAGTTCGTTCATGAAGCGGGGGCTGAAGAATATCGGAATAACGGTTCACACGGGGACAAAAGCCGTTGAATTTCAGGACAATTCTGACGGCAAGATAGTTATAGCAGAGAAGGACGGCGAAAGACAGAAATTTTCAGCGGACAAGGTCCTATCCGCAGTGGGACGGAGACCAAACCTGGACTTTTCCGCTGAAGGGTTCGATATTCCCACGGATGATTCTGGTTACGTTAAAACTGATGAAAGGTGTATGATGGATTTAGAGGGTATCTACGCTATCGGTGATGTAGCCGGTTTGCCGTTGTTAGCCCATAAAGCCTCACGAGAAGGCTTGATGGCAGCTGCCTCGATAGCCGGTAAAGAGGTTAGCGGTTTTAGCACAATTCCAGCCGTGGTATTTACCGACCCGGAATATGCCGAAGTCGGTCTATCCACGGAAGAAGCAAAGGAAAGAGATTTCGAGCCCGCTGTGGGCCGATTTCCGTTTAGAGCTTCCGGTAAAGCTCTTGCCATGGATGAAACTGAAGGCATGGTCCAGTTAGTAGCCGATGGGGAGACGGACAGACTGCTCGGTGGGGCAATCCTCGGTCCGGGCGCATCGGATCTTATTGGGGAGATTGGCTTAGCCGTTGAACAGGGCTTGACTGCCACCCAAGTGGCTGAGACTATTCACGCTCACCCCACGCTGTCAGAGGCCGTAATGGAAGCTGCCGAAAGCGTTCACGGGCAGGCTATTCACACCAGCAACAGATAGACTGGGGGTTGTTATAAAGCTCCGGTTCTTACGGGGTCGTGGGTCAGTTGTAGGAAAAATTATTGTAAGATCATAATTATCTACCACTATAGATCGATCGTTGTATCCTGTAAAATTAGCCAGCTACCTGTGCGAATTAAAGGATTAGGAAAATAGAATCCGAGCCGGCTAGAACAAAGTTCAATTCAAAGAAAAGGCAAACTACCGGAGGTCGATTGCCATGAAAACTCTGTTTATTATAGCGGACGGTCTGGCGGGCAGGCCAAATGATCTCGACGGAAAAACCTGTCTCCAGGCTGCGAAAACACCGGAGATAGATGATTTACTTGCCAGTCGCGGTATTGGTGGTCTGATGGACCCGATAAAGCCGGGAGTCAGGCCGGGAAGCGATACTGCCCACCTTTCTTTATTTGGTTATGATCCTTATCAGTGTTATACAGGCAGAGGCGTATTTGAGGCGGCCGGCATCGGGATGGACCTTTCGAAAGACGATGTCTGCTTCCGGACTAACTTTGCCACTATAGATAATCAGGGAAATATCAAAGATAGAAGAGCCGGAAGGATATCGGAAGGTCAGGACCAGCTGGAAGAAGCGCTTTCGGAATTGAAATCGGAAAAGTACCCTGAAGTAAACGTTCGGTTCAAGAGGAGCACGGAACATCGCGGTGCTCTCTGCTTGACGGGATCGGACCTGGGGGGAAATCTTACTCCGACTGATCCTCACGAACTTGGTATCCCGATACCGAATTCCGAGGGGGAGGACAAAGGATCCGGGAAGACCGCCGAGATCCTTAACGAGATAACTAAAAAGGCCCGGGATATTCTTTCCGATCACCCGTTAAACGAAAAGAGAAAGAAGGAAGGAAAATTACCGGCTAACGCGATCCTTTCGCGCGGATCGGCAAAATATCCTGAAGTAGAGCCGGTTGAGGAAAAGTATGGGGTTGATGCTTCTGTCGTAGCTGCAGGGGCACTGTACATAGGGGTCGCTCGGGTGGCCGGCATGGAATTTAAGGAAGCGGAAGGTGCGACAGGGACGGTGGATTCAAAGATAATTAACAAGGCCAAGGTCGGATTAGAGGAACTGGAAAAGGGTAAGGGTGTGGTTTTTCTTCACTTCAAGGGAGCGGATAACGCTTCGCACGATCACGATGCCGAAGCCAAAGTAAAGTTTATCGAGAAAATCGATGAGACATTCGGCTGGCTGAAAGAGAATATTAACTGGGAAGAGACTCATCTTTCCTTTGCCGGTGATCACACGACACCGATCCATTACGGCGATCACGTTGCTGATCCCGTTCCAGCCCTGGTTGCAGGTCCCAGCGTGAGAAAAGATCAACTGGAAGTATTCGACGAATATAGCTGTCGTGAAGGCGGTATGGGGAGATTCAGCGGGAACCTGTTGCCCATTACGATGTCTTATAGCAACCAAATACCGAAATTTGGTGCGTAGATTTCAACAGAACAGGGGTTTAACTCAACTTTTCCCCTTTATACTGGAAGGGAGTTTTTGCTTGTAAAAGCCAATAAGCCGGGTTAATTACCACGGGGCGGAGTTCCTGGAACCTCGGAGAAAGTTTCAAACTTGGCTAATTGGTGAAGGAATTGAATTTAAGCAAGGTTAAGCCAAACCTGGTGTGATAATTGGATAATATTTCCAAAAAAGAATACAGGGTAATCAGAAAGCAACTGGGAAAGGGGCCGAAGGGGCTGGTGGGAATACCCGCCAGATGTAGTTACGGTTACCCGGTAGTGTTGATGAATAAACCCTTGATCATCGGGAAAGATGATCAATTTGAAATCTTTCCGACTCTGTACTGGCTTAGTTGTCCCAGCCGGGTCGAGAAGGTTGCCAGTATAGAGTCGGAGGGGTATATCGAAGTGCTGGAAGAGGAG
>JAIPHN010000014.1 GCA_021735185.1 Candidatus Bipolaricaulota bacterium | reverse complement strand
TTGCCTAGGCGTCCACCATTTGCCCTTGTCAATCCGTTACTACTACAGGATGCCTATTAACCTCATCCGTCTGTCAAAGATCATCTTGCGTCCGATTTGCGATAGAAAATATAGTGGTTGGTGGGGGTATTTTCAAGTGGTGGTGGCAGAATGGAGATAAAAAAAGGGGGTTGCAATTAGTTCTACGACTTTGATTCAGAGAAATGGTCCCCTACATCCAGATGGTATCCGTTGACAAAATCCGTACCCGACATCTCGCACCGGGACGGGGGCTGGACCCGAACCAATCTCACGGCAGAATTTTCCCCACACTTAACTACCAGTCCCAGGCTGCCGGAATCAATTATATTGCCGGGGGCGGAGTTATCAACGTACTCCTTCAAAGGTAGACGATCGACAAGTTCTCCCTCTAGCTTTCCGAGGTCCCGAGAACGACAGATGCTGATCTTTTCACCCTGGTAATAAGTATACGCGCCAGGCCAGGGGTACATGCCTCTGATGATGTCATGAACCGTGGTGGACGAACTGTTCCAGTCGATAAGACCGTCGTCTTTGCTTAATTTAGGGGCAAAACTTGGCTCTCCCTTTTGCGGGGTTGGTTCCAGAGCCCCTTTCTTCAGCCCATCGAGTGTTTCCAGAACGAGTTCTCCCGCCATATCTGCCAGCCTGTCGTGGAGGTCACCTGCCGTCTCGTTCTTTTCGATTGTAGTTTTTTCTTTCAATAGAACCGGACCGGAATCCAGGTTCTCGTCCATGATTATCGTGGTAACGCCGGTTTCTCTCTTTCCGTTGATTACCGCCCAGTTTATCGGGGCTGCTCCGCGATACTTGGGTAACAGGGATCCGTGAATGTTTACGGGCCAGTTCACCAGGTCCAGTAACTCGGAGGAAATCTTCTGTCCGTATGCGGCAACGATGAAGCCTTCCGGGTCTATTTCACGTATTTTCTCCAGTGAGTTTTCGGAATTTACGTTCCCGGGCTGAAAGATCGGAAGGTCTAGTTCCACCGCCCCTTTCTTGACTGGAGTTCGACTCGGTTCCATACCTCGGCCACTGGGTCGGTCCGGCTGGGTAATCACTAGTTCGACTTCATGCTCTTCGGCCACGGTATACAATGAAGGAACAGCAAAATCGGCTGAACCGATAAAAATTAACTCCACTTTGATCAACCTTTGTTTTTTTGCGTTTTGAATCGAGAAAGATTGCCCCAGCTAACATTGAAGCTTATTATATTTTAATTGAAAGATAAACTCAATCTTCGAAGGCGATTGCGAAGCTTGCCTGGAACGAAGCTGAATAAAGGTTTTGAGGCCAAAGATAATGAATGACGAGAAGCACGAGAAGCTGGCGAAAATACTCAAACTTGAAAGGAAAACTGGCTTTCAGAACGAGTCGGTCATGGGCGGTCTGGAAAACCTCTCATCCGGACTGGTGGAAAGTGAGGAAATTCGTGAGTTGCTTCAGGACTACTCGGAGAAGAAACCTTACGCCCGCCAGGAGTTAGTAGAGGAAATCGAAGATTTGCTTAACGAAAACCGAAGTTCCCGGGGAGATAGCGAACTATCGCTGGATCAACCGGTAAAAGGAGCCGCCGGTATCGGTAAAAAACGGGCTGAAAACTTCGAAAAACTTGGTGTGGAAACAGTTCGTGATCTTTTGTTTCATTTTCCGCGCCGAGTTGAAGACCGAAGGTCCCAGAAAAAGATCTCCGAGGTCAAGCACGGCGATAGCTGCACAATTGTCGGGGAGGTTGACGGCATCACTAAATTAAACCCGAGGCGGAACGTCCAGCTCGTTAAGGCCGGTATCCAGGACGGCACGGGGACGATTTATCTTGTCTGGTTTAACCAGCCCTGGATCAAGAATCAGCTGAGAAACGAAAATGAGATTGCAGTCTACGGGAAAGCCGAGAGAGAGTACGGAGAGATGCAGATGGAAAACCCGGTATGGGAACCCAGAGAAGATAAGGCCAAAACTAGAAGGCTAGTCCCGATTTACCCCGGGACAGAGGACCTTAGCCAAAAAGTTATTCGACGGGTAATTAGGAGAAATCTGGAAAAATACGGTTCACTGGTCAAACAATTTCCGGAAAGGGATATAGCGGAGAAATACGGTTTCTTGACCAGACGCGAGGCACTCCACAGGATCCATCAGCCGGAGGAAAAAGAAGATCACGGGCAGGGTCGAGCCAGTCTGGCTTTCTCCGAATTATTCCTTTTCTACACCCAGTTATTGCGGCAAAAAGATGACAGGTCGGAAGAAACTCCAGAGGTGAAAATAGAAAAAGGTTGCCTTGAGGGGTTTAGAGACAACCTACCGTTTAAGCTGACTGAAGACCAGGATAGTGTCCTGGAAACGATCAAAGACGAGCTTGGTTCTCGTAATCCGATGACCCGTCTGCTCCAGGGTGATGTGGGCACGGGAAAGACGGTAGTGGCAGCGGGAGCGAGTTATCTTGTCGGTACTTCCGGGCTTCAGACCGGGTTAATGGCTCCGACCACTGTTCTGGCCGAACAACATTTCCGTAATTTGAATAAAATATTCCTGGATCTCCCAGTGAAGGTCGACCTGCTTACAGGTGATACTTCAAAAGGATCCCGGGAGGAAGTACTTTCCAGGGTCCGCTCGGGAAATACGGATATTCTCGTTGGTACACACGCCCTGCTGGAAGAAACCGTGGAATTCGACAAGCTCAATCTGGTGATCATAGATGAGGAACAGCGGTTTGGCGTTACACAGAAAGAGAAACTGGGCTGGTCCGAGGGCCCCATCAATAAACTCGTAATGAGCGCTACGCCGATTCCCAGGACCATCACCGCTACCGTATACGGTCAATACGAAATATCCAAGTTAGAGGAATTCCCCCGGGGCGAGAAGGATATTAGTACCTACTGGCTGAGTGAAAACAAACGGGATCAGGTGTACGAATACGTGAGGGATAAACTGGAGGAAGGCAGTCGGGCCTTCATCGTGTTACCTCTGATCGAGGAGTCGGAAAAACAGGATCTAAAATCAGCGGTGAATACGCACGAAGAACTGAAGAAAAAACAGTTGAACGGGTTTAAACTTGGGTTATTGCATGGACGAATGAGTCAGGAGGAGAAAGGGAAGAGACTGGAAAAGTTCGAAGCCGGCCGGTTCGACGCGCTGGTTTCAACCACGGTTATCGAGGTCGGGGTCGATATACCACAGGCTAATATACTTATCGTGGAAGAAGCGGACCAATTCGGTCTGACACAGCTACACCAGCTGCGGGGCAGAATAGGTCGATCCGGCGACAAATCTTACTGTTTTGCAATTGGATCCCCGTCGACTGATGAAGGTAGGGAGAGGTTAGAAGCTTTTCGTGACATTTCGGACGGATTCAGGTTGGTCGAAAAGGATCTTGAAATAAGAGGTCCCGGGGACCTGTTGAGCTCTGCCCAGCACGGGTTTAGGAATAGTTTCCGTGCCTGTAATTTTTTGCGCGACTACGATATAATGAAGCAGGCAAAGGAAGAGGCAAAAAGTTTTAACGACCAGGGTAACCCGGATTCGCTGGAAGGGATGTTTGAGGATTATTTTGCCGGGGGGGCTTGACCTGCTGCAATCAAATTAAGAACCTACAGGGAGGATAGTGGGTAAAACCAGCTGAAATGATAGACGAAGAAAGCGTAAAGCACGTAGAAGATCTGGCGGAACTAAGCCTGACGGAGGATGAACGGGAAGAGCTGACTGATGATCTGGGTAGTATTATCGATTACGTGAATAAACTCGGGGAACTCGATACAGAGGGCGTTGAGCCGTTACGACATATCCTGGAAGTCCAGAACGTCCTGAGAAAAGACGAACGCCGGGAAAACCTGGATCAGGAAGAAGTATTTAAGAACGCACCCGCTCGTGAGGGAAATTTCTTCCGCGTCCCGCCCGTAATAGATAAAGATTGAAGGGTAATCCGAGAAATATTCAGGTTTATCCGTTCTAGCTTTTTATTCGTCGGGATATACGTAAGTCCCGATTTCTTTTCCTTTGAGTACCTCTGCCGTGGAGCCGTCTCTGAAAAAGTCGTAAATAACCATCGGGATTTCCGTTTCCCGGCAGATATTGGCAGCGGCCAGGTCGATTATCCCCAGTTCGTGCTCTGCCAGTTTTTCGTAAGTTATTGAGCGAAGGAATTCTGCTCCCTCCTCCGAAGGGTCATCCGTGTAAACCCCTGAGACGTTCGTTCCCTTTAAAATAAGATCTGCGTTTATCTCACCGGCCCTCAGGGCGGCTGCGCTATCGTTCGTAAAATAAGGATTGCCCGTACCGCCGGTAAAAATCACGATACCTCCGTCACGAAGATGAGAAACTGCCCTGCTGGGATCAATTGGGTCGGAAACCCGATCAATTGGCAGGGCGGACTGGAGGAGAACCGGGATGTTCAGGGTTTGTAATTGATCCTTCAGCGCTATTCCATTTATTATCGTTGCTACCATGCCGGCCAGGTCTCCCGCCGTCCTGTCCAGTAACTCCTGTTCTCCTCCTCTAATTATATTTCCACCACCGACAACCAGTGCTACTTCTTTATCCTGACTTCTGATCCCTTCGATCTGTTTCAGGATGTAATTAATCGCATCTGGTTCCAGTGGATCAGTGCCACCGAAACCGGCACCTGATATCTTAATTAGAACCCGTGACGGGGCAATTCTGGTAGGTGAATTGTTTACTGAGTTCAATCTAGCTGACTTCCTTTTTCATTGCGTAACCTGATAAATTTGCTCAGATTTCTTTAACCTTATTCCTCTGATTCCTCGTCTTCTTCTTCCGAATCGGCACTGACATCAAATCTGGCAAAACGGCTGACCTTGATATCCTCGTTTACCTGAGCCGAAAGGTCGCCCATTATTTCTTCTATCGTACTATCCGTATCTTTTACCGATTCCTGTTCCATCAGGCAAATTTCTCCGTAGTGCTTGTCCATCTTGCCCTGAACGATGTCATCTATCACGTGTTCCGGCTTACCTTCTTCTTTGGCCTGTTTCCTATAGACCTCTTTTTCTTCCTCGACAACTTCTTCCGGTACGTCTTCGCGTGAAACGTATTCCGGAGAAGCAGCGGCAACCTGAACCGAGACCGTGTTAACGAATTCCTTGAATTCCTCGCTGTTTGCGGTAAAGTCCGTCTGACACTTAACTTCGACAAGCACACCCACTTTGCCGTCGTGGTGGATGTAAGAACCTACTCTACCTTCTCCCGATTTTAATTTGCCTTCGGACATTTCCATGCCCTGTTCGCGGAGAGCCTGTTTTGCTTCTTCCATGTCTCCGTCGGCTTCCTGCAGGGCCCTTTTGCAGTCCATAATTCCTACACCAGTTTCCTGCCTCAGCTTCTTTACCTCTTCCGTACTTATAGCCATGAGTGTATCCTCCTAATTGGATTTAATAAAAATATATGTATGATTTAGGCCGAGGCGCCTTCTACTTCAGCCTCTTCTTCCGATTCTGTTTCCGAAGAATCCTCACCGGCTTCCTCTTCGCTGGCTTCCTCTTCTTCTGACGTCTCCTCTTCTTCCATTTCGGCCTCTCCCTCTTTTTCTTGTTCCGATTCTTCTTGTTCCGATCCTTCTTCTTCCAGTGATTGGTCGGCACCTTCACGGCCTTCGATAACGGCGTCAGCCAACCGCGACGTAAGCAGTCTGGTGGCCTTGATCGCGTCGTCATTTCCCGGTATTGGATAGTCGATCAAATCAGGATCACAGTTGGTATCCGTTATTGCTATTACGGGAATATCGAGAATTCTTGCTTCGTGAACGGCTATTTCCTCCGCTTCCGGATCGATGACGTAAACCATATCCGGCGGTCGTTCCATATCCCTTATTCCGTCGTAGTTTCTCTTCTTCTTTTTCAATTCCCTGCGCAGTTTCACTACTTCTTTGTTGGGTAGCTGATCGAAGGTTCCGTCCTTCGACATCCGTTCGAGCTTTATCATTCTATCGACACTATCCCGGATGGTGTCGAAGTTAGTTAGCGTTCCCCCCAACCACCTATGGTTAACGTAGTGGGCGCCACAACGCTTTCCCTGTTTCTCTATGATGTTTTGTACCTGTCTCTTGGTCCCAACGAAAAGGATCTCAGCACCATGTCTGGTTTGATCTCTGACGAAATCATAAGTCTTTTCGAACAGGGCCTGAGTTGACTCCAGATCGATTATGTGAATCCCCTTTCGTTCCATAAAAATGTACTTATCCATCTTGGGGTTCCAACGCTGAGTCCTATGTCCGAAATGGACACCCGTCTCTAAAAGTTCCTTCATGGTTAAGAGTTCCACATCTTTTCCTCCTTTATCTGGTCTATATAGAAATAAGTGCCTGTGTGCTATACTTCGATCGCTTGAAGGCGACAAGATTATACCAGAATATCCGCGCCAGGTTCAAGGTTAGGCGCTAATTCCCTGCTATAGTCTGACTTAAAAAGAAAAAGACCTACTTGCCCTGCGAGCAAATAGGTCTTTGGTTGTCTTGATTCCCGTAACTTTCCTGTATGATTCTATAAAAGGTTTAGTTAAGTAAATTCTGAATTTTTTCCTTGTTAAAACCGACGACGATTTCCCCGTTAATGTCGATAACGGGAGTACCGCGCTGACCTGATTTTTCAATCATTTCTTTTGCCTTTTCGCGGTTTTCCGATACGTCGTAGTCCGTAAAGGAAATATCGTTCTCATCGAAGTAATCCTTTGCTTGATTACAGTAAGGACATGTCGGGGTCGTATAGATCGTCACGTTTTGGTCGTTCATCCGATGTCACCTCCTAGCTTTATTTAAGAGTACTTTTGGGTTAACTCCAATATCCTCCAGCAGCTGATAATTTATATCGTAGCAGTATTTGATCCCTTCTTTGCTCTTTTCCAGTATACCAGCCTGCGTTAACTTGGATAGGTGGTACGAAATATCAGGTTGACTGAGATCCAGTTCCTTTGAAATTTCCTTGGCACAGATATTTTCGTTATCCAGCACCAGAGAGAGGATATTAAGCCTCTGAGAACTTGCCAATGCTTTGAATACCAGTTCACTATCCTCCAAGCTCACTATTGTGTCTTTGTTCATTATTTATCTTCCTCAAAGTAAGTATAATAAGCTCAAATACCTTTGTCAATATTTAAAATTTTAAAATCTTCTTCAGAAACCAGCTAATATTAACGCCCTCAAATTATTTTATTAGCCTCTAGCGCTTAAACCTATTCTTACATCCGCAACGCGGGCACCTTCCGGGCCAGCAATCACGGGATTTAAATCAAGCTCGTGAATGTCCGGATGGTCGTCGGCCAGTTTCGAGACCCTGAGAATTATGTCAATCAGAGATTCTATGTCAACTCCCGGGTTCCCCCTGACGCCTTTTAAGATCGGGTAACCATTTATCGATTCAATCATGTTGCGAGCCTCAGGAGCGGAGATAGGAGTGACTCGGAAGGATACGTCCTCCAGAACTTCTACGTAAACCCCGCCAAGCCCGAACATTATAAGCGGGCCAAACTGGGGGTCCCGTTTCAGGCCAATTATTACCTCTTCCCCTTCGACGGTCTCCTGCACTCTAATACCTTTGATATTTGCTTCCGGTCTATTCCGGTTCAGACGCTCTTTCATTTCACGAAATTCCTTTCCGACTTCTCCCTGACTGACGCCTACCCTGACCCCTCCGGCGTCTGATTTGTGAATAATCCCGGGAGAGTCCACCTTCAGGACAACTGATGAATCTAATTGACCTGCAATATCCTCCGCTTCTTCTGCCGATCGGGCAAGCCTGGCGGGAGTGGTAGGGATCCCGTAGTCTTCCAGTATTTTCATGCTCTCTAACCCAAGAGTTTTCCTTTCAGAGCCACGAGCTGATTCTATTTTTTCTGCTACCGATTCTCTGGCAACGGAAAAACTGGTCGGTTTTGCCCTCTTCCTCGCCTGGATTTCGCCGTATTTAACCAGAGCGGAAAGGGACCTAACCGCCCTTGCCGGATCGAAATAATTCGGTACGCCGGCATTTTTCAGGTTTTCCTGTGCCTCCGGTTCCAGTTGCCCTCCCATCAAAGTACCGACGATCGGTTTGTCAGTCTTCTCTCTCGCTTCGGCAAGTATTTCAGTCAGTTCCGGATAAGAAAATATTGCGGCAGGTGCTGACATGGCGAGGACGGCACCTACGTTATCGTCTTCGATCATATAGCCGAGTGCTTCTCTGTAATCCTCTTCATCTGCCTTACCAGTGAGGTCTATCGGGTTCTCCCGTGACGCGAGCGATGAGAGCACCCCCTCGAGCTTGCTCAGGGTTTCCTCTTCCAGTTCTGCCAGCTCTAGACCGTAACCCTCCAGTGCGTCAGCTGCCATCACGCCGGGACCTCCGGCATTAGTCAGAATACCCACCTTTTTGTTTTTTGGCGGATTCTGGTGGGCCAGTATAGACCCGAAATCAAAAAGTTCCTCTATGTTTTCCGCCCGAATTACCCCGCTCTGAGAAAAGGCGGCATCGTAAGCATCTTCGCTTCCCGTGATAGTTCCCGTATGCGAGGCCGCTGCGCTGGCCCCCTCTTCGGTTTTACCGGATTTTACTACAACAATCGGCGTGTCTTTTGTGACTTCTCTGGCCACTTCTATGAACCTGGATCCCCGTTCGATACCTTCGAGGTAACCGAGTATGACATCAGTATTGTCATCCTGATTCCATTCTTCGATCAGGTCTATTTCGTCTAAAACTGCTTTGTTCCCAAGGGAAACGAAATGATTGAACCCCATTCCAACCTCGTTTGCCCAGTCCAGAACTGCGGTACAAAAGGCACCGCTCTGACTCATAAATGAAATATTTCCGGGCAAGGCCATTTCCTGGGCAAAGGAAGCGTTGAGATTTGATCCGGTCGAAATAACTCCAATGGCGTTCGGTCCGATAAGATTGATTTCCTCTTTCCGGGAGATTTCAGCGATCTCTCCTTCCAGTTTCGCTCCCTCTTCTCCGATTTCCTTGAACCCACCACTGACTACAATCACGTCTTTTATCCCGGAGTCGGAACATTCTCGCAGGATTTTTGGCACTATAGCTGCCGGAACCGCTATTACCGCAAGATCTACCCCGGCAGGAACCTCCCTGATGCTGTTATAACATTTTAATCCTTCCAGTCGGTCGGCCTTTGGGTTGACGGGAAATACATCCCCTTCGAAGCTTTCCAGTAAATTGGTTAAAACCTCGCGTCCAACCTGGCCTTTCTTTCGACTGGCACCGACCACTGCAACGGACGATGGATGAAATAATTTGGTGAGACTCACTCTACCCCTCCTACATAACCCCTCTGATAAATTAATTGTGCGAGAAATCCCTCTTTCTCTCAACAATTTTATTTCCTGGCCTTTTCCATCCATTGAAATTGCGATGGTGATTGCGTAACCTGAGGTGTCGGAGGGCTAACTAATGCTAGATATTCTCAGCGAAGTGCCGAAAATCCGGGAAGAATACGAGGAGCTAGAGCAGAAGATGGGGAATCCGGACGTTATCGAGGGTAGCAATTACCAGGAGGTCTCGCAGAAGTATTCAAAGATAAAAGACCTGCTCCAGCTGGTAGAAGAACTGGAGGACGTCACCGAAAGGATAGATGAGAACGAAGAAATGCTGGAGTCCGAAGACGATGAAGAAATGATAGAGTTGGTAAAGGAAGAACTTGCCGAAAACAAGGAAAGGCAGGAAGAACTTCGGAGCGAGATCAAGGAGTTAATTGTACCCGAGCCGGAAGAGGATAAAAAGAACGCGATTCTCGAGATCCGGTCCGGTACGGGAGGGGACGAGTCCGCTCTTTTTGCTGCCGACCTTCTCCGACTTTACAGGCGGTACGCCGAAAGACATGGCTATGAAGTGGAAACCCTGGAGAACAGGCCTACCTCGATAGGCGGATTTACCCAGGTTTCCGTGGCGATTGAAGGTGAGGGTGCCTACGGTCAGTTCAAATACGAAAGCGGCGTTCATCGTGTCCAGCGGGTGCCGGAAACGGAGTCTTCTGGAAGGATTCATACTTCCACCGCTACCGTGGCAGTCCTGCCGGAGGCGGAGGATGTCGACGTAGAAATAGATGAAAACGACGTTCGTATAGATACTTTCCGGTCCTCCGGCCCGGGCGGACAACATGCTAACGTGACGGACTCGGCGGTCAGGATGACCCATGAACCAACCGATATCGTAGTTACCTGTCAGGACGAAAGTTCACAGCACAAGAACAGGAAGAAAGCCTGGCGTGTTTTGAGGTCGCGATACAAGGAGAAGATAGAAGAGGCCAGGGCGGAAAAACGGGAAAGCAAACGACGCGGTCAGATAGGGCAGGCCCAGAGAAGCGAAAAGATCAGGACTTACAATTTTCCGCAAAACCGGGTTACGGACCACAGGATAAGTTATACGACCCACAATATTGAGGCGATTCTAGAAGGGGAAATCGATGACTTGATAACTGCCCTGAAGGAAGCGGAAGAGGAAGAAAAACTGGATAACCTGGATATCTCCGAACTGCTCGCCAGGAGTTAATCGTCTGTAAGGCGGCCTTTCCTGCTTTACAAGTGGATTTACCATCCTTGAAAATTGAAAATTGAAGCGCTAGAATAATCGGGCATGGGTCTATAGCTCAGTTGGTCAGAGCGCACGCCTGATAAGCGTGAGGTCCCTGGTTCAACTCCAGGTAGGCCCACCAACCCACCAATTAATATTCATTCAAAACTTACTGATATCTTTCTCCTTCATCGAAATAATCCAGCATGTCATCCAGGGTAAAAGACTCCAGTACTCTGGTAAATTTTGCGTAGATTGCCTTCCAAACTTCCAGAGTAGGGCAATTGTTCTCCAGCGGGCAGGGATCATCTTTGTCCGGGAGCAGGCAATTGACCGGCGCAAGGCTGTTTTCTTCGAGCGTCGAAATAACGGTTTCTACGGAAATTTCTTTCGGTTCCTCTGCCAGTTCGTAACCCCCGCCCCGTCCGCGTTTTACCTCCACTAGCTCGGCATCTTTTAGTTCACGCATTATCTTTTCCAGAAAAGGCTGAGGTAGTTCGTATTTCTCCGCTATTTCCTTTGTAGAAAGGTGTGTTGTGTCGTAATTGTCCGCCAGCTCCGTCATTGCTACAAGTCCGTAACCGCTTTTCTTCGTTACCCTCATTGCTTTATTCTCCTGTTCTTATCTATTGATAGCTCTCCTTCTGAAATTTGCCCGTCATGCTTTATTAGATTCCCAGACCTGAATCCAGAACTTCCTCGTCCTTTTCTGATCCGTTTTCCAGCTCTTCTTTCAGCTGAGAGACTGTCTCTTCTAGATCGAGCTGACGCTCCAGAAGGTACTCGAAGACGTCCCCGAGAGGATCGGGGATATCCGCGTGATCGAGGTTAAAGTCGGGTTTTTCCTGACTACCTTCCCTGGAGACCTGTGCCGGGACGCCGACTGCAGTTGTAGCTGAAGGTACGGATTTGGTGACAACTGAACCGGCTCCGACTCTCGCGCCTTCCCCTACTGTGATCGGTCCGAGGAGAATACCCCCCGCGCCGACCTCTACGTTGTCTTCCAGGGTGGGGTGTCTCTTGCCTGATTTCTTGCTGGTTCCCCCGAGTACGACTCCCTGGTAAAGTAAAGCGTTATCGCCGATACTGGCGGTTTCTCCGATGACGACTCCACTACCGTGATCTATAAAGACACCGGTGCCTATTTCGGCGCCGGGATGAATTTCTATTCCCGTAAAAATACGGTTGATATGAGAAATCAACCTTCCAGGCAGCTTTAGATGGTGGCGCCAGAGTAAGCTAGCTACTCTATGAAGCCATATTGCGTGAAGGCCGGGATAGCAGCAAATTACTTCTAGGGCGTTTCTGGCTGCTGGATCCCTGTCGAAGACCGCCTCGATATCTTTACGCAGTCGCTGAAAAAAATTCATTATACCTCTGTGGAAAATAAGGTTTCATTTACTCGTAGTTCCAGAAGCTGAGCGAAAGACTTAACCTACCATGAGTTTCTATAATCCTAAATTATGATAGAGCGTTTGGTGGGGCTTTTCAAGAGTAAAAAGGTCCACTTTTTGTTCAGCACTTACCTGAGTAACCTTACCTGGTCTGAGTCTGGTAAGGTAACTGGCAAAGACAGTCAGAGTAAGATTGATTGCCTACCTCAATCCAAGCAACGTATCTCAGGTAAGTGCTGGATTGAAACCAAAATACGGGGAGATTATAATCGCCATCGGTGATGCGGATGCCAGAGTTGCCCGAGGTAGAAACGATCGTACGTGGTCTCGACAGTCAAATTAGCGGAAAAACGATAGAAAAAATAACTGTCTTTGATGAAGAACTACTCCGAAACGTGGATACCAGCGAGCTTAAACGAGAATTTGAGGGGGAAGACCTAACTGCCGTCCGCCGGAAGGGAAAGTATATTTTGCTCGAGATAGGTGGTGACCGATTGCTGGCGGTTCACCTCCGGATGACGGGAAAGATGTTGCTCCGGGAGAAGGGTGAAGAAACCGATTACCAGAGAATCTCATTTCGTTTTCGAGGAAACGGCCAGTTAATTATGGACAATATGCGGAGGTTTGGTACGCTCGATTTACTGACTGATGAGAAGCAGGAACCTTTGGTTTCGCTTGGGATCGAGCCTTTTACCGATAGTTATCGCTGGAAGGATTTTCGGGAATTGTTTGAGACGACTCAGCCGTTAAAATTGGTTTTGTTGGACCAAAAAAAGATAACCGGGCTGGGAAATATCTATTCGAACGAAGCTCTGTTCAGGGCGGGCTTGAATCCCCTGATTCCGGGCGAAGATGCAAGTGAATCGGGTCTGAAAAAGCTATACGAGACGATTCCGAAAGTGTTAGAAGAGGCAATTGAGCAGAACGGAACGACTTTCAGCACTTATCGGGATTCTTCCGGCGATTCGGGGAATTTTCAGAATTTTCTTGACGTCTATCAAAAAGAAGGTGAGCGCTGCCCGCGGTGCGGGTCCGAGATAATTAAGGTGGATCAGTCCGGCAGGGGAACTTATTACTGTCCAAAATGTCAGGAGGGTAAGGAAGAAGGTGGCGGGTAACACCATCACCCAACAAGAGACAAGGTGATAAATCCATGGGAGGATCGATTGTTTTGACTAGCATACTTGTTCGAGCAGTGGATTGGCTATTTCAAATGGCATCACTTTTGATCGTGGCGCGAGTGTTTGTTTCCTGGATTTTTCCCGGGCAGAAGAACAATCAGCTGGTAAGATTTGTCTATCGGACGACCGAACCGATCCTGGCCCCGATAAGACAGCAGGTAAGGCAGCTGATGGGGTACAAAGTGCCGATCGATATCTCGCCCATGATAGCGATTCTTTTATTACTGGCGAGTAGATATTTCGTGGTTAGAATTATTCAGACCCTGCTTTACTGATCTTCCCTCTTCTTTTTCCGCCTGTTGATCCACTTTTCCATAAGTTCCTTCATCCTTTCTTCCTCGCCCGATTCCGTCGGGAAATAGTAACGGCTCCCCTCCAGGTTGTCCGGAAATACCTGGAGATTTGCCGTCTTTTCTTCAAGATTATGAGCGTACTGGTACCCCTCTCCGTAACCTTCGTCGCGCATCAGGTCCGTAGGGGCGTTGCGTAATTCCTTGGGGACAGGCTGGTTTTCGGATTCCTCGACGTCCTTTTTTGCCTTGCTGTAGGCTTTATAGATCGCATTGCTTTTTGGTGCGAGAGATAGGTAGATTACGGCCTGTGCCAGGGCAAGATCGCACTCGGGTTTTCCGATCAGTTCGACTGCCTCCTTTGCCGCAACCGTCACCTGTAGTGCCTGACTGTTTGCCAGCCCGACGTCCTCACTGGCAATTCGTACCAGACGACGGGCGATAAATACCGGATCTTCGCCCCCTTCTAGCATCCGGCCGAGCCAGTAAAGCGACGCGTCGGGCGAGCTGTTCCGGATTGTTTTGTGAAGAGCAGAAATTATATTATAGTGCTCTTCGCCGCCCTTGTCGTAGTCCAGGCTCTTTCTCTGGGCCGCGCTCTCGACGATAGAGTTATCTATCTTCGCACCACTGTCGACCAGCTTGCTGCTGAGCTCGATCAAGTTGAGTGCTCTTCTGGCATCGCCGTCGGAAAAGCTGGCAATAGTTTCCAGAGCTTCGTTGGTGACCCCGTATTCTCCCTCAAGTCCCCGATCGGACTCCAGAGCATTTTTGGCGAGCCGAATTACCTGATCGTGCTCAAGTTTTTCGAACACGAATACCTGACAGCGTGACAGGATGGCGGAGTTAAGTTCGAAGGAAGGGTTTTCGGTCGTCGCCCCGATGAATTTGACGCTTCCTTCCTCCAGGAAGGGTAATAGAACGTCCTGCTGAGCCTTGTTGAAGCGGTGAATCTCGTCGATAAAGAGGAGATCCCGTTTGTTTGTCCGCCGGAACTTTTCCCTGGATTGTTTTAGTGCTTTCCTGACCTCTTTTACTCCGGCAGTAGCAGCGCTGAAGTGGATAAACTTCGAGTCGTCGTAATCTGCTATAATTAACCCCACGGTAGTCTTACCCGTGCCCGGCGGTCCCCAGAAAACCAGGGCTCTGGCTTCACCATCCCTTATTAGACTCCCCAGGGGACCACTTTGCCCGAGCAACTCGTCCTGACCGATAACTTCGTCCAGACTCCTCGGTCTTACGCGATCGGCCAGCGGTCGCTTGGAATCGTTACCTTTTTTTTCTCCAGACTCTTTGCCTTGAGAGAATAGATTACCCATATTTATCGCTAAAACTATTATAAAACGAAGTCAGCTCGATAAACAGGTGGACCCGGCGACTTGCCAAACGAGCAACGATGATCGGAGCTGCTGTCCTCCCGCCCCTCGCAGGGCCCTCTGGCTCCGGCCTAAAATTTAATACCTTGAAAGGAAAGCCCTAATTTAATACTATTCCTACGCTCAAATCGGCTGGCATGTATCCGCCAGCCCTTTCAAACCAAACGCAGGTCCCTAGCTCAACCGGCAGAGCACTCGGCTCTTAACCGAGGGGTTTCGGGTTCAAGTCCCGAGGGACCTACCACTTGCACTATCAATCTTTCATTAAAGCACTTTCCAGTTTAGCCCGAGAGCTTCTTTTTCCTTCCTCGGTTCTGGTGGATTTGAAGTTAAATTTTTCCGCAATTCTACAGTGTTTAATATATCGTAACCTTCGGACCGGGCCAGGTTTATCATGGCGACGTTATGTGGGGCGCAGGTAATGCAGGCGATTTCTTGTCCTTTGTCGATGAGCCAATCTTCGAAATGTCGAATTAAAGCTCGAGCGACGCCAGAACGGCGCACCTCGGGGCGTACGTAAAGTGTTTTACTAAAATAGAAATCTTCCTCGTATTTCCACCTGCGAAAGCCAAGGAGATCGCACCGGTCCCTCTTCGGGTCTTTGTTGGTTGCCACGAAATACCCCTCGTCCTGGCACTCCAGCCTTGTTCTGACTTCCTCCCGGGCGGTTTCCGGTTCAATATCCTTCTCACCACCGATCATACGGCTGTGCTCTTCTTTGAAGTCAAGCACAAGGTCCCTTAGCGCGTTCTCGTCTTCCTCAGTCGCTGGCCGTACTTTCGTTTCCACGGTCCGAACACCGCCGATAAGATGAGATATTTTTTATTTACCGTACTTTTTTGCCCGTCTGTCCGCGTTGTAAGCTTGAACGATCAGGATTGCGTGGATTATCCCCGGAATAAAACCCAGCAAGGTTAGCCCGAGGTTGAGCAGGGCGGTGAACAATTTTCCGGTCGATAAAACAGCTACAGGCGGCAATAATAGGGCAAGTAGATAACGCATAATTTCCCCTCTTGCGAGTTAAACGGTAAACGATATTTAGCGCGGATACGGATGAAGCACAGTTAATTGTGGCGGATGGTTAGAATCGATACGTTATACCAACTCGCATCTCGACACCGTTTGCGTTTAGAGCGGCATCGTTGGTCAAGCTGTTCTGAGCTTCCGTTTTGAGTGTCAGCATTCTGTAATGGACTGCGGAGTAAAGACTGGCCCGTCTGGATAAGGGGTAGTTTAGCGTTCCACCCGCCTTGAAGCCAAAGCCACTGACGCTCGCGCTGTCGGAGAAACTCTGATCCTGGATATAATTCGCGTAATCACCTGTCGCGCTAATGGAAGCTGACATGCTCACCGTTCCGTAATAATAGCCCGCACCACCGGACAATCCTATATATTCGTTGATATCGCTATTTAAAGTAGTGACTAGCCCGTTTACCGCCAGGTCTATTCCCAAATCCAGATTGACCTCACCGTGCTCGTCCTTCCCGCTTATTTCGGTACCGGTTCCGGCGGAGAAACTTTCAAAAGTGGCACCAAGGGTCAAATTTCTGCCCATATTTAGTCCGGTTCCGCCGTAAAAACCGAAGGCGCTATTCATTTTATCCATTTTGGTTACGGTAATATCGCCCTCTTGCTCGATATCCTTGATGCTTTCATTATAGTTTTCGATAGCGTTATTGAGATCAGTAAGTTGTAACGTGGTATAAAAACTCCCGCCGACTAAATCGTAGTTGATGGCGGCACCGTTAAACGATAACCCAGCGAGAAAAACTAGGCTCAAAAGAAGTGCAAGAAGCTTGGATTTTTTAAACATCACAATCGCCCCCTTTGGCGCCTAAATTATAAAGAATTTTAAGGTAAATAGCCAAACTGGTTACGGCAAAGGAGGGAGAGGGGCCCGAATTCTTTCAAAAAATATTTAATCTATCGAGATAACGCATTCTGTATTTTCGGACCCCGTTATTTAATTATCCTGGTCGTAGCTGGATCCAGGCTAAAAATTCCGTAGTTGCTCCATCCGGTTTCACCGGATAATTTAATTGCCGAACCTCGGTTCGTCGTAATCCCCGTCGGAACTGTAACCGCGAGATTCCCAGTACCCCCGGTAATCATCGTTGGCGGAGAGCTCTATCTTGGTAATCCATCTTGCCCATTTGTAACCCCACTTTTGCTCGGCGACCAGCTGGAAAGGGAAACCCTGTTCCGGTGGAAGCTGTAGGCCATTTAAGTGGTCCGCGATTATTATGTTGTTGTCCATGATGTGAGTCATTGACAGGGAGGTGGTGTAGCCGTCGGCGGCGTGGAAAATTACAGTATTGACCTTCGAGTCTATCTTCAGTTTCGAGAACAGGTCTTTAAGCGGAACTCCTTTCCAGAGAGCCTTGACGGACCATCCTTCGACACAGTGAAGCGTTACTACTTTCTTTATATGCTTCATTTTCTGGAGTTCTTCGTAAGTAAGCGCCCTGTCTTCTTTGATAAGTCCAGTAATCTTTAACCTGTATTTGTCTATGTCGATCTCCTGAACCCCTTTGATGGAATTTTCTCTAAAGTCCTCGACTGATCCGAGCTTTGCGCCCTTATAATTTCTGACCTCTACCTCTTCCGGTTCCGATTCCTCGGCAGCCAACCCGGAAAAGAAACCTGCTGTGATGAAAAGAAGGACCATAAAAACTCCGAGCGCTTTTATCGATAAAGTCTTATCATGCATATTAAAACCTCCAGTAGATAGGTGGTGGTTAAACGAAATTTGTTAAATCAGAAAAAGGTAAAGCGAACCCCCAAATACGCCGAACAAAAACAGAAGGAGGATCGCATCGGCGATATAAATTCTTTCTAACCTGGTTTTCAGGACGAGCCTTCTGATATGAGGAAATACGTGGGCCAGAATAAAGAATACCGCCACCGGTTGAATGGTCTGGTGTAGTTTAAATGCATTTGCTTTACCAATTAACACCCTGAATATCCGGAAATGTGATATCGCGTAGCCGCTTATGAACTCCAGAACAAGAACAATTATTAGCAGCCAGGCACTCCACTTAGTTAGAAGTTCCCAGTATCGGCCCATTTATTGTCATCTCCGCTGTAGTTTTCTTGTTTGATGACGGTGAAGGATATGTATTGGCTGCGTCCGGAGGGCAAGGATTGCTATATTTAACCGTCAATCAATAAAAAAAGTAGAGTAAAAAAGTCTCATTTACAAGATTAAGCATAAGCCGGATGAGTCGTTTAGTCAAGAAATTATCTTACGGAGTTAAAAGTTGAGTCGGGGGGATAAGCTGACGGATGAGAATAGCAAGTTTCTGTGATGAAGAGGTTAAAGCTTTTTCCTCGAGTCAATTACTCCGCACGAAGGTGAGGGTCTTGTAAGAAACAAATTTGACTACGGACTTTGTTCTTTTACAAAAGAAAACCCGGCAGTCAATTCGCCCTGCTTTTTGATAACCGGTGCAAATACGACTTCAGTTCCGAATTGACTGCTGGACAAAACCGGCCGATTCCTCACCAGTGTAATCCATGGGGCTTCCTCGACAAGCTTTGGTGATAGGGGCTTTGCTTTGATAGGTCGGAACGGGTTTCCCTTGATTTATCCCCTGAGTGGGGATTGTATTGGCAAAAGGCGTTGGATATAATGAATAAGCAATCCGAATAGTTGTTCTTCTTTCTTTTAGCTATTATACAAGTGGGTCGTTAGCTCAGGGGCAGAGCATCTGACTTTTAATCAGAGGGTCGGAGGTTCGAATCCTCCACGACCCACCACGCTCAGTTGCTTTCCACTCATTGGGATTATACAAATATCTTTTATCTAGCGTCTGCCTCCGATTTTGAACATGAATCAGGGTAATCAGGCGCTCATATTTGAAGGTGAAAATTCCTATTTCCAACCACCAAAAAGCACTCTCTCTCAAAACAAAAATTCTGTTGACAGAAGAGACTACTCTCTTAGCGAAGCTACTGAAGATTTCAAATTGCGAGGACAGGTAGAAGGTAGAGCTGACAAAACACTTCAACAGTACGATTACGTATTGGGTCGGCTGTGCGAAACTTTTTCAGAGAATAGCCAAGTACAGTCTATAAATACCAAAGAACTTAGAAAACATATAAAGAACCTGATGGATGACGGTTTGAATAGTACTTCCGTTGCCATTCACTACCGAGTCTTAAGAGCCTTCTTTAACTGGCTCGTCAGAGAAAATTACGTAGCTAAATCCCCGGTGGACGATATACAAGAACCCAAAACACCCGATAAATACCCAAAAATTTTAGATAAGGATCAAGCAAAAAAGCTGATTGATACTGCAAGAAATTGGAGGAGAACCTGGGCTGGCTATAGGAACTTTACGATAATTGTTACGTTCTTGGATACTGGTCTCAGGTTGAACGAACTGGTAAATGCAAAACTCAAAAACCTTGATTTAGAACAACGTTCGATAAAAGTACATGGCAAGGGGGCTAAGGATAGGAGAGTTTATTTTGGCAAGAACAACTTCAAGTGTTTAAAGCACTGGCTTAATATCAGAGATAACGTTGAAGAAGTTTTAGATGATACAATATTTATTTCACAAAATGGAGATAAGCTGAAGAAAAGACATCTTCAACAGGCAATATCTAGAATACAAGAAAAAGCAAATTTACAGGACGTCCAAGTCTCACCCCATGTATTAAGGCATACTTCTGCAACATTCGCCGTTCAAAATGGATTAGACCCCTTTTCCTTAAAGAGACAATTTGGTTGGGAGCAGATGAGTACGGCACTCAAATACGTGCATATGAGTGACAAAGCTTTAAAAGAGAGTTACAGCAATTCATCTCCCATGGACAATTTAGCTTGACTGCAAAATTTAATTACTATACTAAAATTAGCGAGAGGTGCCAGACGGCACCTCTTTTTTTATCGGTCGTTTGCACGATTATCCTTAATCGGCTAGTATGGGTTAAGTACCGAAAAGTAGTTTCTCAATTAGTTTTAAAGGTTGTTTCGTTATCAACTTGGGTTAACCAGAGGTTTTCATGTCCGAAGATTTCAAAAACACCTTCTCCTGGTCAAATAGCCGGCTCCAAGCCTTTCAAAGATGTAAGCGGAAGTACTACTTCCAGTATTACGGCTTTTGGGGAGGATGGGAAGAAGATGCTTCGGAACGCGTGCAAACCATTTATCTTTTGAAGAAACTAAAAAACCGACATATGTGGAAAGGTACAATCATTCACGAAGCGATTGCCTTCCTGTTAAAGTCCCTTCTCAATAGCGAAGAGATAGACC
>JAIPHN010000013.1 GCA_021735185.1 Candidatus Bipolaricaulota bacterium | reverse complement strand
AAAGCGAATTACCTTCATTGGTATCGAACCATGATATTATCGAAGCCAGCTCCCGCAACCTTTCCCGCGAAAGACAGTTGAATATTGAAAAACTGGATTTTAGCTCGCTCTCGTGGTCCGACTCAGCTTTTGAATTCATCGTTGTTAGTGGATTTCTGCTGAAATAAGTTATTAAGTTTTTGTGCCAGCATAATATTAACCGCTAACTTTGTAATATTCCACCAACCGTCTAAAGATGATGCAACAATATCACATATAACCAATATGACGAGATAATACCCTGGTAGCTTGGCGACCCGGGAATCGGGCCCATGACTTTGCGCCACTGAGTTACCTCAGCTTTGCCTTTTCAAGGTAAGTTTAATTGCTGTACTATTTTTTTCTAAACCGTGTCGTAGCTATAGGAATATAATTTGCCCTACACTGAATGATACCCTCGCTGTCTACTAATGTCCAAGAGATATAAAAACCGAAATAACTGTAATTCGTTGAATCATGAGTAAAACTCGTAATTGAGAAGAGTTCTTCTATCACTATTTTTCATCTACTACTGGAACACGGGTTTCCAGCATTTAATTGATAACTAATATGTATCTTGGTGTCAATTAGATACATCATCGTTAATTTGCCCTATCATGGCCCTAAATTTGAACTTTGGTTTCATTCCATCAAAATTTGCCGAGAGTGCCCCAGGGCACCCCCTGGAGGTGAATCGGCTATTTTGAGTCCAGCACTCACTTGAGATGAGATACCTGGGTGAACATATGGTAATCGTATCCAATTGGGCTAAGTTAACCATGGAATTCGTTCTTTGTGCTTAACCAAGTTAGTCTCCTCAAGTGAGTGCTGGGTAATTTTTGTTTTTTTAAATCAGAGTTCATCTTTATATCGCTTTTTTTATATGCCCCGGCCTGTGGCCGGGGTTCTTGACTTTTCCGAGTTTTCAAATTTTTGCCAGAGACGCAGGTCGCTATGACTTCCAGTAATTAAAACTATCTTGGAACGGTTCTCAGTCATATTTTAATCAAAAACAGAATAATTCATAAAAATCATAATAAGTACCTAGTAATATTTTTATTATTTTCCTCATACAAAACCTCGTAACTTTGTAACAATCCCCTAGGAACCATTTCTATTATAATTATTATAAGTTTCTTAACAGAGGTTCGATATAGGGTAAATACACCAGATATTATCTTTAAGCCTTGTAGACTTATCGAAAAAGTAGACATAGATAGAAGTATATAAGAGAAGAGCTAAGTTAAATCCGTTTCTATGATTCCGGCTTCAATCGCGTACTTGGTTAGATCCGCTACGTTATGAATGTCGAGTTTCTCCATCAAATTGGAACGGTGGGTTCCCACGGTTTTTTTACTGACGGTTAAAATTTCCGCAATTTCTCGGTTTGTGTTACCCTCCGCAATTAGCTGCAACACCTCTCTTTCACGGGAAGTGAGGGGAGATTTGCCGAGGTTTTCGGTCTCGCCTCCGTCCTCTTCCAGGAGTTTATCGACAATTTTTGTAGTTATAGATGGACTGAAATATCTGTTTCCTTTCGTGACGGTCCGAACTGCTGAAGTTAACTCTTCAGGCAGATCCTCCTTTACTATATACCCGGAAGCTCCGGCTTTTAACGCTTCGAACACGTATTCTTCTTTGGAGTGCCTGGTAAGGACGAGTACTTTTGTTTCCGGATATCGTTCGTTAATAAGTTTTGTCGCTTCTATTCCGTTAAGTCCCGGCATGGTTATATCCATAATGACGATTTCGGGTCGGTACTTCTCGACCAGTTCTAATGCTTCGCGGCCGTTTTCCGCCTCACCCTCAATTTTAATGCCCTCCTCCTCTTTTAAAAGCGATCGTAGGCCCTTCCGCACGATGGCGTGATCTTCGGCCAATATTACACTCGTGTTATCCATGGTCATTCACCAAGCGGAATGGTAATTTCCAGCCGGGTTCCTTCACCCTGGTTAGAATTAATCTGCAGTCTTCCATTTACGGCGTAAAGCCGCTCTCTTATCCCGGTCAGACCGAACTCCCCCTGTTTCGGTTTAGATGATGTTAAGCTGTTAGTTTCAAATCCTCGTCCGTCATCCTCGATACTGAGCTGCAGGCCGGAATCGAGTTCGTCCATTTTAACCCGGGCTGTGTCAGCATTTGAGTGTTTTGCGACGTTGGTCAAAGCCTCCTGGGTGACCCGGTATAAAACGGTTTCGACTTCTCCGGTTAGATCTGCATTAAGCTCTGCCAGCTGAAGATCGATCGAAATATCCGTCCGCTTATTCAGCTTCTTGAGATACCACCGAAGGGTCGGGACCAGCCCGAGATCGTCCAGCATAGTCGGACGCAGCTCCGACACTATTTCGTCCAGTCGGTCAGAGAGATCCTCAGCCAGTTCCAGGGATTCTCCAAGTCTGCTCTTTACTTTGGACTTTCCGTTTTTCGCGACTATCTCTTTCATTTGGAAAAGATTCATGGACAGACCCGTCAGGGTTTGACCCAGCTCGTCGTGAAGTTCGCGAGAAATCCTTTTCATTTCTTCCTCCTGAGTGTTGATCAGTCTTCTGCTCAGTTTCCTTAACTCGTCTCGACGTTCGTTTAACTCCCTTTCCCTTCTTTTACGTTCTGTTATATCTCGAATGAAGCAAAAAAACTGCTCCCAGTTTTCCAGATAGTTTACGGTGATTTCAAGTTCGACCTCGTCACCGGTTTTAGTTATATGACGGGTTTCGAACCGATCCCCTCCCGATTCAATTATCTCTTCGATGTGTTGCTCCGTCTCTTCCGGGGTTTCTATTGCCTCCAGATTGGTTATTTTCTTTCCCTGGAGCTCCTCCTGGCTGTATCCGACCATATCCGCGTAGGCCCTATTCGCTTCCAGCAAGTTACCTTCCTTATTTGCAATCCAGAACCCTTCACTTGTTGTATTCAATATTTTTCGGAACCGCCTCTCGCTATTTTCCAATTCCCTCTCAATCTGTTTCCGTTCCGTTATATCGTGACTTATACCGATTATTCCTATTATACTCCCATTTTTATCCCGGTAGGGGTATTTGTTAACGATAAAGACGTACTCTTCCCCGTGAACCGTGTAAGTTCTCTCTTTTAAGACCGGTTCTCCAACATCCATGACCTTTAAATCGTCCTTCCTTATCAATTCAGCGTCTTTGCTATTGAAAAGATCGTAGTCGTCCTTACCAACTGCTGATTGGGCATCCACGTCCAACACTTCGGCTGCTGCTTCGTTCAGCAACAGGTAACGCCCCTTTTTGTCCTTGATGTAGATGGGATCGGGAGAGTGATCGACGATCTCTTTTAGTCGTCTGTGGGTTTTCAGTAACTGTTCCTTCTGCTGCTTTCTTTCAGTAATATCGAGGGAGGCCCCGTACATTTTGACCGGCCTACCATCTTCCCGGACGAACTCGCCGTATACTTTGACGGTTCGAACGTCTCCATTATCCTGCCGGATTATTCGATGTTCGATTTCGTAAGGTTCCGCGTTTTTCCGTGACTCTTTAATTGTTCTCTTTACCCTTTTCCGGTCATCAGGATGGACTGTTGATAGCATATCGGATCGGGAGAGCTCGCTCCGATACCAGCCGTGAATCTTTTGCCATTCCTCGGAAAGTTTGAACCTGCCCTCTTCGATCTCCCACTTCCAGCTTCCCAGGTGTGCCAGTTTTTCGGCTCTTGCAAGGAGCTCCTTGTTCTCTACCAATTTTTGTTTGGCTCTTTTTCGTTCGGTTATGTCCTGAGTCATTGCTAAAAAGTAATCGGGAAGATCATTGCTTCGCCGAACCATTGTAGCTATCGTTTGGCACCAGATTATCTCCCCGTCCTTGCGCAGATAACGCTTCTCCGTTTGGTAATAAGGTATTTTACCATTATTCAACTGATCTATGGCATCTTTGTCTTTTTCCCGATCTGCCGGATGAGTGATATCCACAAAGGTTCGGGACAGCAGCTCGTCTTTTTTGTATCCCAGCATTTCGCAAAATCTGGAATTGATATTGATATAGTTTAGGTCCTGGTCGACCAGCGTTATGCCTATTGTGCCCTCTTCAAATACACGGCGAAATTTATCTTCGCTTTCCCTCAGTTTCTGTGCGTCGTGGCGTTGTTTAATCGCAATAGTCAGGTTATTGGCCAGCCGTTCCAATATTTTTAGCAGAGATCGGTCGAACTTCCCGCGGCGAGAATCGTTGAACTGAAGTAGGCCAAAGGTTTCGTCACCATGTTTAAGTGGCACCAGCGCCACCGATTCGTATCCTTCGCCGTTACAGTGGTCCCGGGTTCTGGACTGTTTGTCCTCCTTGCTGGTAGAGGCCAGCAGGTCCGACGTGCTGTTCGTCCAGAAACTGCCTTTCTCGGAAAAGAAGGGTTTGTCTGGATCCGTATTGCCTCGAATCACGTTGCCGCACATACAATCCAGTACAGGGTTTCCCGAGGGATCTCTCACTATTTCTCCTGCCGAATTTTCTTCACATAGACTATTTTCGGAGAGGGTGAACTCCCGGTCGAACCCTCTTGTTTCGAAGTAGGGGTAATCTTCACCTTTTTTTAGTCTGACCCCTACCGCTTCACAGCCTGACCATTCCTGCATTAACCTTGTAACGTCCTTCATTAACTTGCGGAGGCTGGTGGCTTTGTTTAGCTGGGTGAGTAGTTCGAGGGTTAGCTCCCGCTCTGGATCAGTTGAGCTTTCACGAGCTGTTTCCTTTAAGATGCACTGGGCGCGAAGGAACTCATTATTTTCGTCGTAATGGCTTCTACCGTCTAACGATACGGATGAAATATTTCCATTCTTGCCTTTAACCTCTAACTCCAGTTCGGGTACTGACCCCTTTTGCTGGAGATTTTCGAACCATTCCCGGAATGCAGCACTGGATCTTTCCCCGACGAAGTCGAGGAATTGCCGTCCTTCTACTTCATCCGGGTTGTAGCGAAATTCCTCCAGCCAGGAGTCGTTCACCTGAATAATTTTTCCCTGCTGGTCCAGTAGCTGGGAAGGGTAAGGTGACTTTTTGAAGAATGTTTCGAATGGGTTATGGTTTTCTTCGGGATGATACTGATTATCGTCTCTGTTCTTGCCCATAATTGCTCTCTCGGTGCGATTTGGAAAAAACCTTGAATTTTCAAGACCATGAACTTGATTTATGTAAAGATATAATAGGCAAAATATTGTATTTATCCAAGTTAGACAAAATACCCCGGACTGGGGTTTGGTTGGCCCCGAAATTTTGTATATGATGGAAATCCGGTGACGAAAACTGGGAAGTAGGCGCGATTACCATTTGAGCCTGGTTCTTGACTTCTACTTTAATCCCGCGGTACGATGATAGACAGGGCGAAAATCTACCCCCTGGGTCTTATTTTCCTCGACCCGTTTAGTTTTCTCCGAATTCTACTTCTCCTTCATCGATCATATTAATCAGTATATCAACTATTTCCGTATCGTATTTTGTCCCGCTGCCGGATTTTATCTCTTCCAGCACCTCTTCCTTCCTCCTGGCCCCACGATACGGTCTTCTGGTACTCATTGCCTCTACCACGTCCACCGCGCCCAGAACCCGTACTTCTCTCGTCAGCTCATCCCCTTCCAGCCCGTCCGGATAACCCGAACCGTCCAACCTTTCATGGTGGTGGAGGGTCATCTCTGCAACTGGCCAGGGGAAGTCGGTATCCTTGAGAATCTGATCGTAACCGACCTCGGGGTGCGATTTTATCATTTCCCATTCGGTTTCCTTTAGTTCACCCGGTTTGGTCAGGATCGTTTCCGGTATGGCTATTTTACCTATGTCGTGCAGCACCCCGCCCAGATACAAACCCAGCTTCTCTTCTTCGTCCATACCCAACCTGTCTCCAACTTCACGGGAGATTTGGGCAACTTTTTGCTCGTGCTGTTGTGTGTAGGGATCCCGAACGCCAAGCACCCTGGATGTGGTCTCGGCAAGCTGGACGAAGGATTTACGGAGTTTTTCTTCTTTATGTTCTAATTTTTGCTGAACTTCTTTCCTTTCGCTTGTGCTGGTTATAAACCCCTGGATATTCTCCAGTTCCCCGTTTTCGTTAAATACCCCCCTGCCCTGCTCCCAGACCCACTTTATGATACCGCTTTTCGTGTCTATTCTGTATTCCATGGTAAATTGTCTATTCTTTTCTAAACCTTTCTGAACCGTTTTCCGGACACCCTCACGATCTTCCGGAAGTATCAACTCCCCGTACGAAATTTCCTCGTTCTCAACAAGCTCCTCCGGACGATATCCCGTTAATTCCATGCAACCCTCGCTGACGAATTGTATCGTCCGAGACCTGCCGCTCTCGCACCTGTAAGCCATGCCGGGAAGGTTGCCGAGCAATACGGATATCTCACGCTCGCGTTTTTTCAGTTCTCGCTGAGCTTGTTTCTTTTCGGAAATATCCAGTAAGGAGGCTACGCTTTTGTCGGTCCCCTCTATGACATCAATGTTGCATAAGACGTCTTTCACGCTGTCTTTTCGGTCGAGAAACTTGAATTCGTACTGTTCCGGGGGAGTTTTTCCTGCCTGTCGGGAGCTTTCGTGATATTGACTCATCCTTTTTACATCCCTGTCGGAAACGAAGTCGGATAGCTCCATCTTTCCTTCGACCTCTTTAGCTTCATACCCGCTGAGTTCTTCAAATTGTTCATTGATCCACGAAATCGTCCGATCCCCCTCTATCATCAAAGTTGCTGCACCGGTATTCTCGAATACTGCTCGATACTTTTTCTCGTTTTCTCTCAATTTCTCTTCCGCCCGCTTCCGCTCAGTTATATCCTCCAGGGAGACTAATACAAGAGGGTTCTGCCTGTGTTGGAGAAGAGTGGTTGAAACCAGGAACGTGAATTCTTTCTTTCCCTCGTTTTCTAAAATCGGAAGATTTGCTTCTAACTGATAGTGGCTTTTTCCAGTTTCGAAAGTATCCATTATGGTCTTTCTTATCCTGCAGTCTTCGCAATGTGGTCCAAATCCGCAACCCCGGGGATCATCAAGGTGGTGGATGCATCGCAAGACCTCTCCTCCTCTATTCCCCAGGAGATCTTCTACCGGTGATCCGACGAACTTACCGACGTAGCCATTCGCTTTCCGGACTCTCCTTTCCCGATCGACAAGCAACATAATTAATGGCGCGTTTTCATAAATTGCGTTGAGTTCGTCTTCTCTTCTGGAGAGTCGGCGGTTTGACTCTATTTGAGCCCGCCCGAGAGCCAGGTTATCAGCCACTTCTTCCAGTAAGTCCAGTTCCTGATCGTCCAGTGGCATCTGTGGCTCCAGGTGAGCGGAAAGTATGCCGACGAGCTCCTCCTGATAGGTCATCGGAGTGATTACGGCGGAATGATCCTCGTCGTGATTGGAGAAAGAGCAGTTTTTACAATCTTTCTCGGTGCTTTTAACAACCACCTGTTCTCTCTCCGAGGCAGCTTCTTTGACGCAGGAAGGGATGTTGTTTCCGTTTCCCTCTTTTCCTTTCGGATGAATTTCCCAGGTTTCTCGGCTTTCGTCAGTCTCCCCTCCCGGAGGAAAAATAAGCTTTCCTTCAAGGTCTTTAAAAGCAATCACGGTATCCATATACCCTCTTGTGTCGGATAGAGCTTGAGAAGCGGAGCTTGCTAGTTCTTCCAGGTCCTCTTTCTTGACGATAAGCTTGTTGATTGTCCGAGTGGACTCTCTGGGGGACTTTAAGCGATCCGGCCGGAAATCCTTTGCTTTTCTCTGACTTATATTCCGGGCAATGCCCAGAAGGACATCTTTTCCCTCGTAAGAAATCTTCTTAAGGGTAATTTCTACGGGAATCGGCTTGCCCTCTTTTGAAGAGAGCGTCGATTCAAAGGTCGATTCACCCTGTTCTAAGGCTTGTTCTATTCTTTCCCCCGGATTGCTTTTGTTTCCGGAAGCGTCTATATCTCGATGACTTAACGAGAGGAGTTCTTTTCTGGAATAACCTAGATGGTCCGTTGCTTCTTCGTTGACTGCGAGAAAGTTTCCTTCGTAATCGTGGACAAATACTATTTCCTTGATCTCGTCCATGATTTCAAAGTGACTATTGGTTGTTCGATTTATTTCTTCAAACGGTAACGAACCGGACGGACTTTCAGCTATCTGTCCGACTCCGATTAATCCGACTTCCTCTCCGTTCTCAGCTTTTAGAATACCCTTATGCCAGGAAACGATTACCTCTTCGTCCCGAGTGGTTACTACAGAACTCTCGTGACGATACTCTTGACCACCGCCGTCTAATAACTTTTCGTGGACTCCGCGCACCTCTTTTCGGTTTTTCCTGGAGACGAAATTCCTTATCCATTCTTCACCGACCACGTCTTCTTTTTCATAGCCAAGTAGCTCCAGGGTTTTATAATTGACGGATTGAACGATACCCTCTGGATTCAGGCTGATAATCAGCAGTTGACTCCGGCAAGACCTGTTTTCGACTTTGTTGTTCCCGTGACGGTTGATGGTACGATTTCCTCCTGGAATTTTTTAAGCGCTAAAACGAAAAAGAATTTATCGAATAATTTTCGGAACAGTTTGGTATATCTTTTTGCACGTCAAATGTCGCATTACTAGCAGGGTCGGGGATCAAATATTGCACCGCCTGATCTGGTAAATGAAGCTTAGATCGCAAAATAACGACCTTAATATTTTTGATCACATTAAGGCAGCTCATTTATTTATCTAAAAGGCGCAACTTCAGTATTAATATAAAGGTGGGAAAAATAAAGGAACTGAGTCATACCTGCCTTAAAACATTTCTCCGAGAATGTGTATTACATGAGTAACAATGGAAATCTGGTTAAAATGGATAAAGTCACGTATATAACGATGTAAGGGGTTTACAGACTATCAGTGTTTCGTATTTTAAAGGATGAATTTTTCGAGTCCGCTAGGACGGTTTACAGTGGTCTAACATTTCAACTCGTTGGTGGATTATCGGTAGATTTGGTAGAATATTTGCATGAAAAAACAGGACTTTAGCTTTTACGGTAAGGACGGCCATGAACTATATGGGACAAAATATCCGGTGATTAATCCGAAGGGTGCTGTTCAGATAATTCATGGAATGGCGGAGCATCGAAAGAGATACGAGAATTTTGCCCTTGAACTGGCGAAAAACGACTTTTCGGTTTACGCCTATGATCAGCGAGGCCATGGAGAGACTGCTCGCAGCCACGACCTTCCTCTCGGACATCTGAAAAAAGACCATGGCTGGGACGAGCTTTTAGAAGATGCCAGAAAACTAACCGGTTTTATAGAATCAGACGCGGGAGGCGTTCCCGTTTTCCTTTTCGGTCATTCAATGGGCTCCTTTCTTGCCAGAAACTATATCGTCGAATACGGAGAAAAGATTGAAGGAGTCGTGATCTCCGGAAGCGGGCTACTGAACGGGCTACTTTTATACCCCTTACATCTGATCTCGAAACTTGAAAAACTGATCAAAGGGTCTCAGGGAAAGAGTTTTCTGCTGGAGAAAATATTGTTTTCGTCTAACAATCGGGAATTTGAACCGGCGCGGACTCCGCACGATTGGCTTAGCAGGAACGATGAGGCCGTGGATCGATATATTGAAGACGAACTTGCTGGATTTAGCTGCACAACAGGATTTTACGATGAATTCCTCGCTGGGATGAAGAAAGTAAAGGGAGGCGAGGCGGCCACGGATTTTCCCCGGAATGTAAAATTATTGTTCGTTTCGGGTGAAAAGGATCCAGTCGGGGGAGCGGGAGATGTCAAAAGTTTGGCTAGTAATTTCAGGGAGAAGGGGGCTACGTCAGTTGAAGTCAAGATTTATGAAGAAGCCAGGCACGAGTTATTGCATGAAAAAAATAAAGAAAAAGTAACGCGTGACATAGTTGCCTGGCTAAAGAACAATTGCAGAAAATATTAAGGTACACGATACCCGTGTTAGCGATGTCTTATTGATACCTAAAAATACCGAACGGTGCTTAATCTTTAACGTCGTTTGATCATTTCATTTAGCCGGTTACCCTCTCTAAAATAGTAGCCGGTCTCTTCAAGAAATCTACTCCAGGGTTATTTACCTGATACCTAGCTTCTGAAGGCAATCTTTTGCTGGATAATAAGATTAACTAACCACTGAAGTCTATTACCTTGATCAGGTACTGGTGGCAAAAGTCCCGAAAAGGAAAAAGTTTTAGTTGAGCTTGATAAGGTGGGGTACTACTGAGACCTCACACTTTTAGAATTAGTCGGGAGGAATAACATCGCCCAGCTCAGGCAAGAGTCAACCAGCCGATCAATCTCCAGGTCAAGTCCTGGGGGGTATCATATTCCTCTGGTAGCGAGTTTTTAAACTACTTGAATTGCCAATCATCTATGATTACCATTAACTACCCCACCAGGGGTGGGGTTGGAGGTGGATAGAATGAGTCAAAACGAAGAAGAAAGACATGCAGAAGAAGAAAGCGAGACCAGAGAAAAGACGGATCTCAATATAGAAGGTATGACCTGCGCCTCCTGTGCCCAATCAGTAGAACAGGGGCTTGCAGATCTGGATGGTACTGAAGAAGTCAACGTGAATATTGCAACGGATCAGGCTTCTCTTGCATATGACCCGGATAAAGTAGCAAGAGAGGATATGGAAAAAGCGGTGGAGAACGCCGGCTATAGTCTGGCGGAATCAGAAGAGGGAAAGGCGGAACTGGATGTAGAGGGTATGACCTGTGCCTCCTGTTCTCAGGCAGTTGAAGGTGCCCTGGCGGACCTGGAAGGAGTCGAGGAAGCCAACGTAAACCTTACTACAGAGAAGGCCAGCCTCAGCTTTAACCCATCCGAGGTCGGTTACGACGAATTCAAGCAGGCAGTGGAAAACGCCGGCTACGGAGTTAAAGAAGGTTCGGCTTCAAGTGGAGCTGAAAAGGAACGAAGCAAGCTGGAGGAAAGCCAGCGTAAGGTAGAGAAAGCTAAAAATAAGATGTGGTGGACCTGGGCCTTTGTCGCTCCGATAATCGCCTGGATGGTCCCGGAGATGATCACCGGAGTAAAGTGGCCCTCGCCGCTGATTTACGATGCGGGAATGATTCTTCTTGCGACTCCAGCCCTGCTCTGGCTGGGCCGTGAGACCTTACAGAGCGGTTTCAAATCGGCAAGGCACCTCTCGCCGAACATGGATACGCTGATAATGATGGGCTCGGCGACGGCCTACTTGACCGGTTACGTCACAGTGCTGAACCAGTTCGGTTTTGCCCCACACCTGCTCAATTATTCCGGGGTCGGGGCGATGATCATGGGCTTTCACCTGACGGGACGTTACATCGAAACAAAGGCAAAGGGTAGAGCTTCCGAAGCAATCCAGAAGTTGATGAGCCTGGAAGCAAAGACGGCGAGGATCGAGAGGGACGGAGAAGAGATGAAAGTTCCGGTCGACGAAGTCGAGGTCGGCGACCTGATGATCGTCCGCCCGGGCGAGAAGATACCGACCGACGGAGTAGTAAAAGACGGAAAATCCTCCGTCGACGAGTCGATCGCCACCGGCGAGTCGATGCCGGTAGAAAAGTCCGAAGGGGACGAGGTAATAGGTGCAACGGTCAACAAACAGGGAGTTCTCAAGGTAGAGGCTACCGGGGTCGGAGAAGATACCTTCCTGTCTCAAGTGGTGAAGCTGGTCGAGGAAGCCCAGGGAACGAAGGTCCCGATCCAGAACTTTGCCGACAGGGTAACGACGTTTTTCGTTCCAACTGTAATCAGTATTGCTCTAATTACTATTGGTCTGTGGCTAGGCTTTTCCGGGACCTTTCAGGGGCTGGCGGTCTGGGCTTCATCTTTCATACCGTGGGTTGATCCCACTCTGGGAATAATCTCGCTTTCGCTTTTCGCCGGGATATCCGTCCTGGTAATTGCCTGTCCCTGTGCTCTCGGCCTGGCGACCCCGACCGCCCTTATGGTCGGATCCGGTATGGGAGCTGAGAATGGGGTCTTGATAAGAAAAGGAGAAGCAATCCAGACGATGAAGGATATAGAAACGATAGTCCTGGACAAGACGGGAACTATCACTGAAGGGAAGCCCGGGGTCACGGACGTGATATCAAACAACGGCTCGGAGGAGGAAATTCTCAGCCTGGCGGCATCCGCCGAGAAAGGCTCGGAGCACCCGCTCGGCGAGGCCATAGTCGAAGCGGCGGAAGAAAGAGATCTGGAGCTGAGAGAAGTATCGGACTTCTCAGCCCTGGTCGGCCAGGGAATAGAGGCCAAGTTGAACGGCAACAGGTTGCTTGTCGGTAACCGTGATCTGATGGACGAAAACGGTATAGACTACGGTGGAGTTACGCAGAAGGTAAAAGAACTGGAAGGGGAGGCAAAAACGGCGATGCTCGTCGCGAAGGACCAGCAGGTCCTGGGCGTTGTCGGCGTTGCCGATCAGATCAAGGAAGACTCGGCCGATGCGATAGCCGAATTAAAGGAGTACGGACTGGAGCCGGTAATGATAACCGGGGATAACGAACGTACGGCAAAAGCGATTGCGGATGAAGTAGGAATCACCAGGGTAATAGCTGAAGTAATGCCGGACGGGAAGCGAGACGAAGTCATGAAGCTTCAGGATCAGGGCGAGAACGTAGCCATGGTAGGGGACGGGATAAACGACGCCCCGGCGCTCAAACAGGCAAACGTGGGAATAGCAATCGGATCCGGAACGGATATAGCGATAGAGGCTGCCGACATCACGCTCGTCAAAGGAGACCTATCCGCCGTTGTAAAGGCAGTGAAGCTCTCCGAAGCGACTTTCGCCAAGATCAAGGGTAACCTGTTCTGGGCCTTCTTCTACAACACGGTAGCAATTCCGATAGCCGTCATGGGACTGCTCCATCCGGCAATAGCGGAAATGGCGATGGCTTTTTCTTCGATAAACGTCGTGACCAATTCAAACAGGCTGAAGGGCGTGGATATTAGCCCGAGCTACGAGTCTTAAATGAATGGCCCGATAGGTAAATGTGAGGAGTTTTCTGGGAGGTTAAGATGACTAAAATCGGAGATTGTTTAAAATACGGAGTTGCGGTGCTGCTGGCAAGCTTTTCCGGGTCCTCACCCGCGATTGCACATACGGCAAATGACAACTGGGGGCATCACATGTCTGGAGGATTCTGGGCATGGGTGCCGATGTTTCTTCTCTGGATAGTCGGATTGCTTGTAGTGTCACTTTTGGTCGAAACACTGGTAAGAATTCTACACCGAAGTTAGGGGGTAAAAATGAGCTGTGCGGATTACGGTACTTTAGAAACTGACGGTGAAAAAGGTAGCCTTGAACAGTTGCCGCAGGAGAAAGATGAGGCTTTGAATCGGATTCGAACTGTCATCGGCCACTCCAGAGGTATAGAGAAAATGATCGAGGAGGAACGTTACTGTATCGATATCCTGAAACAAATTGCGGCCGTGCAGTCTTCCCTCTCTAAATTATCTACTTTACTGACCAAGGATCACATGCGGGTCTGTGTTTCCGAGGCAATCAGGGAGGGAGAGGGGGAAGAGAAGATAGAGGAGCTTGTAGAGGTATTGAAATATCTGAAGAAGAGTTGAACGGATAACAGGGCCAAATCAGATTTGGTCTTGCCGGTCCTGTGATAAAAAGTCTTAAAATTCGACTGGGGTGATTCAATGACCGTTAAACCCCCTGATACCCGGTGATGATAACTAATATTTCTGAAAACGGCGAAAAATGTTTCCGGAATAACCGGGGGATTAAGTTTCCTTCCCCCTTTTGTTCATTTGTTGCCACACTTTTTCCGGCGTAAAAGGGGGGTTTCTTAGTTCTAACCCGGTAGCATCCCTTACGGCGTTTGCGATCGCCGGTATAGCACCGTTGATTCCTATTTCACCCACGCTCTTTGCACCCATGGGTCCTGTGGGTTCGGTTGACTCGACCAGAATTACCTCGATTTCTGGTATGTCCTCGGTATTTGGTATTTTATAGTCAAAAAAGGAAGGGTTCTTCATTCTTCCCGAACTATCGAATTCCATCTCTTCAGTCAATGCATAACCAATCCCGTTCACTATCGCCCCTTCCATCTGTCCTTCCGCGAGATTGGGATTTATTGCCGTACCGCAATCGACGGCAGCGACGTATTTCTTAAGATCGATTTCCCCCGTGCGTTCGTCCACTTCGAGATCGACGAAATGCGCCGCGAAAGGTGGGGGCGATTCCTCGGGAACTTCAGAAGCGGAAGCCTCTATCTGTTGCTGATCCGCTTCCAGATCACCGGATGTGAGGGACAGAGCGAACTCTGAAAGCTCCACTCTGTTATCTTCTCCGATAATTTCACCTCGGTCGAGTCTCGCCGCTTCAGCGTCCTCGTCGAATCTTTTGGAAAATACTTTGATTATTTTTTCCCGGGCTTTTTCCGCCGCTTTCCGGACGGCATTGCCGGATACGTAAGTAGTGCTGGAGGCGTAAGCGCCAGAATCAAAGGGCGTAAAATCAGTATCGGAAGAGTAGACTATTATGTCTTCCAGTTCGACGCCGAGGACCTCCGCCGCCATCTGCGAAAGTACCGTATCGCTTCCTGTTCCTATATCCGTCGCTCCGACGTAAAGGTTAAACGAACCGTCCTCGTTCAATTTCAGACGGGCCGAAGCCATATCTACCAGCGGTATGCCCGATCCCTGCATATTTATCGCCAGCCCCAGTCCCCTGGCTTTTTCCGGTCCGCTCCCCTGTTTTTCATCTCTGTCTTTCCAGCCAACCTTCCTGGCACCACGGTCAAGGCATTCGTCGAGTCCACAGCTGTTGATGTACTGAACGGTACCCTCTTTACCTTCCCCAAGTTTTTCAAATATCGGAGATGTCTCTCCTTCCCCGATGTGGTTTAGTTTCCTTATTTCGATCGGGTCTTTTCCGACTTCTTTTGCCAGACTGTCCATTGCAAATTCCAGCGAGTAGTATCCCTGAGGGGCACCGTAACCGCGATAGGCACCGGGAACGGGAAGGTTGGTATAAACGGCGTTGCCGAAAAAGTGAAGGTCCGAAGCTTTGTTGTATAAGGGCAAGGTTTTACTGCCCACGTTGGATAGAACCGTAAGGCTATGAGTTCCGTAAGCACCGGTGTTGCTCAGGACTTCCATGGTCACCGCTTCGAGCTTTCCTTTGCTGCTGGCTCCGAGGGTAACGGCCACTTCCATCGGGTGTCTGGTTCGGGAAGACCTGAACTCTTCTTCCCTGCTGTAGTACATTGACACCGGACGACCCGTTTTCAGCGTAAAGACGGAAGCGACTTCCTCCAGTAATATTTCCTGTTTCACGCCAAAAGCCCCTCCGACCCTTGGTTTTACAACCCTTATCCGTTTTAGGGGAATATCAAGAATCTGAGCAAGTATCCGTCTGGCGTGGAATGGTACCTGGGTACTGGTTTTGACCACGAGCCTATCATGTTCGTCCAGGTAGGTAGTAGCGACGTGTGGCTCTATCGGAGTGTGCTGGGCGAACTGAGTCCGGCATTTTTCCTCGACTACGACGTCGGAGTCCGGAAGAACCTTATCCGGGTTACCAACTTCTATATCTACATTTGCCGCGATGTTTCTTTCCCGATCATATATACCGGTAGAGTCCTCTTCGTCGTGGATTATTACGGAAGAATCTTCCGAATCTTTCGGATCCAGGATCGGTTCAAGCTCCCTGTACTCTACATCTATTTTATCAATTGCCTCGTTTACCACTTCCCAGGACTCACCAGCTACTGCAGCTACGCGGTCACCAACGTATCTGACCTTGTCGTCGAACACGTAAGCATCGTAAGGAGATGGTTCCGGGTAACCCTGGCCGGCAGTGGTGTGGGGAACCCTGTCCACGTTACCGTGGTGGATTATCGAAACGACTCCTTCGATCTCCTCGGCTTTTGAGGTGTCTATATTTACTATCTCCGCGTGCGCTTTTGGACTCGTTAATATCTTTGCAACTAAACCGTTCGGATAATCGTAATCGCCCGCAAATACGGGTTTCCCGTTAACAAGCGCCCGTCCGTCTACTTTCTTCAGGTTTTTGTTAACGACGTCGTAACTGGATCCTCCAGCTTCTTTATCTTCCATTTTAATTTTCTCCCCCGATTGAATTGGCGGTTTCTTTTATCGCTTCGATTTGCTTGACGTAGCCGGTGCAGCGACAGAGGTTACCATCCAGAGCGGCTTTAATCTCATCTTCCGCCGGGTCAGGGTTGTTTTGTAAAAGGGAATAAGCGCTGTTCAGGACCCCGGGAATGCAAAAACCGCACTGCACCGCTCCGGCTTCCAGAAATGATTGCTTCAGCTCTTCCGCCAGCTCGTCCTCCAGACCTTCAACCGTTCTTATCTCCTGACCGTCAACCTGTGCTGCGAACAAGGTGCAGGAAGTCATTGCTCTTCCGTCCACCAGGACCATACAGGCACCACAATCGCCCGTTCTGCATCCTTCTTTTACGCTTTCGTATCCCTTTCTTCGAAGTAAATCTAACAGTACCTCTCCCGGTTCCACGTCATAGTTTTTCTCTTCTCCGTTTATCACAAGGTTAATTTTCATTTGCAACCTCGTTGATAATCTCTCTTATTGCGTCTTCAGTCATTTTCTCGATTAGCTCTTTTCTGTATTCCTCGCTTAACTTGTTATCGCCCCTGACAGGAGTCTTATCTCCGGCAAGCTCCCCTCCTTCCTTCGCTATTTCAACTGTAAGCTTTTCACCGATAAGGGCCTCTTCAACATCCGAAATCCTTTTTCCGGTCATCGGTCTTGCTCCTGCGGATAGCTTTGCTTCAGTTATCCTGGATTCGTTTACCGTAATACTGCACCCCAGATTGAGAGCGGCCACGTCGAATTCGGACCTATTAAACTTACTGAACGTTGCCGCGGTCTTCCCTGCCTCAGGCAGGTTTATCACGATTTTCTCGATTACGGCATTGTTCAGCGTCGGGCGGAAATCCGAATCGTACAGGTTAGAAATACTGCGACTATCCGTTTCACCCTCGTGATAATAATAGATTTCAGTATCCAGTACTGATAGAATTGGTATCACGTCGGACCAGGGGAACGGTCGTACGAGAGAGCCCCCCAAAGTACCGGCATTACGAATTGGATAACTGCCGATCTCTTCCAGGCTCTCTGCCAGGAAGCCACCGAGAACGGATTTAATTGCGTTGTTTTCCACTACCGTCTGTATTTTCGTAGTGGCACCTATAATTATTCGGCCGTTTTTCCGATCGACTTCAAGCCCGTCCAGGTCGAGACGGCTGATGTCGATAAGTTCAACCGGTCGGCTGGAATCGGATAAAGCCAGGGCAGTACCTCCGGCGATAAAAAACGACCGGCTCTCCCGATCGTGAAGCGAAGTAGCTTCATCGAGAGAGCCGGGATAATGATAGTCCCTAACTGATTTTAACATTAACTTTTCCTTAAGCTTCTGGTTCGTCGGGCCATGGACCTTTGATGTTTGGGTAAGCCCACTGAATCTGCCACAGTTCGTCGTGGGTTGCCCATTCCCCGTCTTTTAGTCTTTGAATTCCCTGTCGGTCCTCCATTGGGCCGATAAACGGGTCAAACGTGACTCTGTCTGCGTTCATCTGTTCCAATCGCTTCATTACGAGGTCATATACGTTGATCTCGCCGAAGTGAGTGTCCTGGACCGTGACTGACTTGAGCGCGTCTTCGTACTTGGGATTGATTTTCATTCCGGGTTTTGCCTGCAGGGCTGCCGCGTCTTCCTTCAACAGCCACCAGTAATCAACATCGTTCAGGTTTTCGTTCGTGTAGACGCCGTAATAAACCTTGTAAAGTATGTCCTGATATATGGCTCCCCACTTGGAAACCTGTCCGCTGAGGGCGCCTTCTTCAGCGAACCTGTACATCGGGTTGTAGTGGGCAAAGGAGAAAGCTCCGTTTTCCTCGGCTGTCTGAAGCACTGCTGGAGAATCTTCGGTGTAGGCAAAGCCGTCAACATCTTCTTCGACCAAAGCCTGAGTTGCTTCTTTTGCCCCGCTCGGATCCACCCAGGCGTTGAGCCAGCGCACGTGTAAAGTGGCGTCGGGATTTACCTCGTGGATACCGACAGCAAATGCGTTTATATGACGTTTAACCTCTGGCGTGGGGAATGCTCCTACGTAGCCAAGTTTGTCCGTCTCGGTCAATGCGCCAGCCATCAAACCGCTTAGATAGTAAGTCTGGTAAAGGCCAGAGAAATAAGTCCCAACGTTTTTCCGACGTTTGTAACCGGAACAGTGGAAGAATATGGTGTCTTCATACTTCTCTGCGGCACTGATTGTCGGATTCATGTGACCGTAGCTCGTTGTAAAGATTACGTCAGCGTCCCTGTTGTTTACGAATTGGTCGATGGTTGACTCCACGTCCGAAGGCGCGACGTTTTCGACGTAGAAGGTCTCAAGCCAGGGAAAAACCTCTTCTACGTGTTCCCTTCCGACGTCATGGGCTTTGGAGTAACCGTAATCTTCTACAGGTCCGACGTAAATAAAACCGGCTTTCAACTTATCTCTTTCCTGTGCCATTATCGCACCGGAAAAACCGATCACGAGAAGACTCACTATAACCAATAACGAAATAGTACTATGCCACTTTTTTTCTAACATTACAACCTCCTTGTTGTTCTGAAAAACGACCCTGGACTTCTAAACGAATATTATTCAACAGCGAAGACAAAGATTTATTAAGCTTTCACCACCACCTCCATTTTGTACAGTAATTATTTTTCCCCTCTAATGTAAGGTTGCTGCAGAGCGTTGGGGGCTCCCATACTCCTTTTCAAAGTGCCAAAGGACAAAATAACCAGGGCAATAACCGCCGATCCGTAAGGCATCATCTTAAGCAGCTCCGGGGCGACCCAGGGTTGAAGACGGTACGATAGATGCATCAAAGCTCCGAACAGTAAAGCGCCAAGCAGCCCCCGGGAGGGATTCCAGGAAGCAAATATCGTCAGTGCGATCACCAGCCAGCCCATTCCGTTCGTCATCCCCGTAGTCCATGCGGGCCGGTAAGCGATAGATAGGTATCCTCCGGCAAATCCGGATAAGATACCCCCCGTAAAGACGCAGAGATAACGAACTAACCAGACGTTTATTCCGGCGGAGTCCGCTGCAGAAGGGTTTTCACCTACAGATCTGATCGTAATTCCAAGTGAAGTGTGGAAGAGGATAAAGGACATTATAGGAGTTAAGATGATCGCTATATAGACTATAGGGTTCTGTTCCACGAATAAAATTTCCCCAAGATAAGGTATATCACTGAGGAAAGGAACGGAAACGTTGGTAATTGTCGAGTCGAGAGGCTTACCTTCGAATCCCTTGCCGAAGAGCCCGGAGAGCCCGAGCCCCAGCATAGTTAGTGCGAGACCAGAAACGACCTGATTTGCCCGCAGCGTTATGGAAATTAACCCGTGGAGGAGAGAAGCAATTCCTCCCGTTATCCCTGCGACCAGCATGCCCAACCAGGGATTACCGGTAACGAATGCGGTGGCGAAGGCGCTAACCGCTCCGAGGATCATCATTCCTTCTACCCCAAGATTTAACACGCCGGAGCGTTCCGAATATATTTCCCCGAGCGTGGCAAGTAGTAGGGGAGTACCGTAAGCCAGTGTCCTGCTCAGTGTCCCGACTACCCATTCTTCTATCATCAGTTCCCCCTCCACTCTATTTTATAACTCATTAGCAACTCACTTCCAATCAAAAAGAACAGGATTAACCCGTTGAAGACGTCGGTAATTTGAAAAGGTAACCCTAGCGAAACTTTGATCGCATTGCCGCCGGCGAATATAGCACCGAAGAAAAGCGAGGTTACTATCACCGCCAGCGGGTTTTTCCGGGCAAGCCAGGCAACGATAATAGCTGTGTAACCATAACCGAGGGAAAGCTCAGCGGGGTTCATTAACATGTGGTGTATTCCCGCCACTTCCCCTACACCTGCCATACCGGCCATACCTCCGGAGATAAACATGACAAGTAACGTCGTCTTGACATGACTCATACCTGCGAATCTTCCTGCGGCCGGACTGCTTCCCAGCACCCTTATTTCGAACCCTGGGGTTGTTCTATTAATTAGGAAGTATATTAAAACGGCGGCAAGCACGCCTATAACCAGAGTTATCCAGTGGACGTTGGTGTTGCCAAGAGTTGGTAGCTGGG
>JAIPHN010000012.1 GCA_021735185.1 Candidatus Bipolaricaulota bacterium | reverse complement strand
GTTATCACCGATCAAACCAATAACCTCGTTCTCCCCAACTGTAAAGTCGACTCCGCGCAGAGCGACTACTCCACCAAAACGCTTATGAATATCCTTCATTTCAACGAGACTCATGGCCTAAAGTATATCCCTCCCAGGAAAAATGAAGGGAGACCGGGCACGTTCGGTGTCCGGTCTGCCGCTCGATGGGTTCAAATCCTTATCGAATTCCTTCTTCTGCAAGAGGTGCTATTAGATCTATGTTTTCCGGTCCTACCAGGCCGGCACCCGTCTTTATATGCAAGCCGGAAAATTTATACTTCTCGCTCAGATAAATCTGGAAAATCGGCAGGAAACCCTGCAGGAAAGGTTGCTGGTCAAGTACGAGATCGGTGTAACCACTCCTTATCGCACGGACGGTTGCTGGAGAAAGGTCAAAACCCGCGCCGAAGATCTCGTCCGGATCCAGGCCGGCGGAAGAGAAATACGATTCCTGAGTTGCAGTCAGAGCACCGTGATCCGTAATTACGAGTTTACAGTCCGGGTTGCTCTGAAGATAACCCGTAATAACCGGGATTCCCGCAGAAGCATCCGCGTCTACTTCAGAAGAAATTTCGATATAGTCTACCTCAATACCTCTTTCTTCCAGGGCATCGATTGCTCCTCTGGTGCGTTTTCCTCTTGTGGGCTCCGATTTTAGACCCCAGACCAGCGCTTTGTCTCCTTCTTCCAGCTCGGCTCTTTTTACTGCTGCTTTTCCGAGTGTGTAACCGGAAGAGTAGAGTTCCTGTCCGACGTAGCCGAATCCTTTTGCCTTGTACCTTTCTTCTAGTTCGGGCAACGTAACGTTCTGACTGGTAACTATGATGTCCTTTTCCTCTACAGCTCTTTCTACGAAAGGTTCAAATGCGTCGACGCCGGGGTGACCCATAATGGCTATACCATCAGGGTTTGCCGCCATTGCTTCCTGGAATTGATTGATCATTTTTTGCGGGTTCCAATCTGACCATTTGTATTTTACCTTGACCCTGTCTCCCAGAATATTCGCAGCGTGCTTTGCACCATTGTGAACTATAGTGGCAAACGTTCCGCCCGGACTACCGCCGGGAAAGAAGTAAATTTCGACCGGATCTTCCGAATGGCTCGAAGCGAACGCCGGTGCAGCAAGTAAACCAATCAGTACCAGTGAAACTAACAAAAGTTTGAGATTACTCTTTAACATTCAAACGCACCTCCTATAGGTGTGCATTGATGTAAAATTAAGGTGAAAAGACTCATTTGCTCTCTTTTTTTTTGCGTATCACCTCCCCTGATAGGTTAATTATCCTTTCCAGCTGGTATTTTTCCGACAGCTGATTTCCTAGAACGTATCATAAAATTAAAGTTCTATGTCTCCTCGTGTTGCATGGCTTTCGCTTACCCATTCTTGCGGTATCTCGCCGAAATCGATAGCAGATTTTCGAAAGGCCTGTAAGTTTTCTTTTGAATAGGAATAAGCATGCGCAGGAGCCAGAACATATCCTCCAGAATTAGATAGTTGATTAATTCTTTGACTTACTTCTTTCCTTATTTCGGAAGGTGTCCCCTTGTCCAGAATCCTGGACCCCACTACTCCGTGAAAAGACAACTGGTTTCCGTACTCAGCCTTTACACTCTTTACGTCATTACACTCTGGTTGAAGCGGGTTGAGCAGGTTCAGGCCCATTTCGATCAAATCAGGAATAATTTCCTCTACGTGGCCGTCAGCATGCTGCATGACCAGGATGTTTCTCTTGTTGCAAATATCGTAAAGTTTTTCTTGCTGGGTCTTAATGAACTTTCTCCAGAGTTTTGGCCCCATCATCAGCTCGCTTTCTCCGCCCCAGTCATCGCCGTATCTAATTCCGTCGACTTCTACTTCTTCGATCAACCTTTCGGTAAGCCGCAGCTTGACCTCGGCGACCCGCTTTAACAATTCCTTGACTGCTTTCGGTTCCCTGTACAACCACATGAGAAATTTGTCCATTCCAACGAGTATCCAGGCACGCTCGAAGAGGCCCCAGCCGTTATCACCGAAAATTAGTGTTTTAGAACGATCAATATTTGCTAACGCCTCCAGGGCGGGTTCCATGAGGTCCGGTCTTTCGGGGTCCGGAAAAGAATATCCTGTTATATCCTCCGGTGTTTCTATGGGATGAGTTATCGGTAAACCAGCTCCTGCTTCTTCCTCGCCCTGTTTCCACTTTACTCCCCAGTCATCTACCCCTCCGCCGGCGGGATATTCCAGGAGGTCGTGCGTTACTATAGTCATGGAACGATCAACCATTGGCGTGGGAACCCATTCGGGTTGATCATGATTTAATGCAGCCAAAAGGTTTTCCTTGGGATTCATAAGATCACTCTAAAATATTTTTTGTACTACCGGGCCGGAGATTTCGCCCCGCCCCGGTGGCGATGAATGTTTTTATCTTATACCTTCCTCAACCAACGGTGCGATCAGGTCTATGTTACCTTCGTGTACCAGTCCAGATCCCGTGTCTATATGAAGACCGGAGAACTTGTACTTGGCGGTAAGGTAGACCTGGAATATCGGCAGGAAACCCTGCAGGTATGGTTGTTGGTCCAGCGTCAGGTCCGTATATCCGCTTTCGATTGCTCTGGCCGTTGCCGGGGAAAGATCAAACCCAGCACCATAGATCTCGTCCGGGCCGAATCCGGCTGACTTGAAGTATTCTTCCTGTGTTGCGGTCAGTGCGCCATGGTCCGTGATTACTAAATCGGTATCCGGATTACTCTGCAGATAACCCGTAATAACGGGAATTCCATTTGCGGGGTCTTTGTCGACCTTGGCGGATATCTCTACGTGCTCTACTTCCAGACCGGCTTCTTTAAGTGCGTCTATCGCTCCTTGAGTTCTCTGTCCTCTTACCGGTTCTGATTTTAGCCCCCAGACCATTGCTTTGTCGCCTTCCCCTAACCCTGCGCGCTTGGCCGCGGCGGCACCCAGCATTTGGCCGGAGGCATAGAGTTCCTGCCCTACGTACCCAAACCCCTTTGATTTGTATTTCTCTTCTAGTTCAGGTAGGTTGACGTTGTGCGTGGTTACCACGATGCCTTTGTCTACAGCTTCACTTATAAACGGTTCTACGGCGCCCCAGCCGATAACAGCTATTCCGTCAGGATTCATCCCTATGGCTTCCTGGAATAGTTTGGCGTCGTTCTGGGGGTTCCACGTACCATAGCGTATCTTGACGTTGGCTTTGTCGCCCAGGATTTTTGCTGCGTCCCTGGCGCCTTTGGCTTTTACGGAAGCAAACGCTCCCCCAGCAGGACCTCCTACCAGGTAAATAATTTCTACCGGTTTTTCGGACTCATGTTCGGCAGCGAAACCGGCTGACCCAAATAAACCAATTGTTAGAACAAGTAAAAGAACTAAAGATAATATACCAGTTAAGTTTCTTTTCATATTCATATGGTTTTCACCTCGTTAAAGAAAAATGATTTAACCCGTTGCGGATCAGATCCTTCCTAAGTTTGTTGGCTTATTTCTTTCACCTCCTGAAGTTAATTCTTTCAGAGATTACTATATTTTTGCTGTTTACCGTATACTTCATGGTCAGCCCGCAGACTGTAAGTCGTCAGTTTCGATTGGGTATTTACCGTATTTTTTGGCTGTTCTGTACATTGCCATGGCATTTTCCGGCGGAACGTCCTGATCTATCTCGCTGCTTGAGCCCAGAAAAAGGCCCCCCAGGGGGCGCAATATCCCTGATGAGTTCTTTCGTTTCCCGTTTTACCTCTTCTACACTACCGTCTGGCAGCGTAAAGGCGCAATCGACGTTACCAAAGAGCAACAATTCGGGATGGTTTTCCCTCAACTTCCTGATATCCATGCCCGCCTGATCTATTGGATTAAACCCGTCGACATCGACCTGTTCGACGAGGATATCCATGACCGGGTGGGCATTACCATCCGTGTGGAAAATGCACTTCAGGCCGGACTCCCGCGCCGGTTCGTAAACCCTGTTCCAGCGCGAAACCATCTCTTCTTCCAGGAACTCAGGAGAAACGAAGGGCCCCTCACTACCACAAATATCATCGTTCTGAAAAAATACACGGTGCAGCTGGGGTTTTCGGCGTGTAACTCTGAAATGATTTCTCCCCACCTGGTAAAGACGTCAAGCAATCTTTTCATGAGTTCGGGAGCTTTGTACATGGCCCTGAAGAAAAGTTCAAAGGAAGAGTACATGTAGGCCTCTGTCAACGCCCCTTCTATTGCCGTTACCCAGACGAGGTCGTGGGCGGCGAACACTTCCTTTATCCTTTCCTGAGTCGGAAGTCACCACTCGGCCACTGCATCTTTGTCGGGCATTTTTGGCATGTTTTCTTCAAGCTCTTTTAAGCTATCGAAAGGCCTCTCGCTTATCCAGGCCGTCTTGCCGGAAGTGCCGACGCCCCAATTGTCCGGATTGATACCGAAAAATTGAGACCAAACGTCGATCTTGTCGAACATCCACGGTCTTTCCGGATCGTGGATATAGCGTGTCGCGTCCAGCCCGATATTCTGCATCATTTTGGCATTGCGAAGGACCAGGTCGTCGGCTCCCTCGCCGTATTTTTCCATGATTTCGTTATTGTCTATAAAGTCGTAAGTGACTATTACTCCGGGATCCTCGAAGTCAGCGGTTCTTTCGAACCGCCCCATGGTGGTCAGGGAATCATTCATCTTTGTTTTGCCCCCAGATTCATTTAGTGGTATTTTTAGATTGAACAGTATAAAAGCATATAAACTTCACTAAGCGCTTGAACGGATTTGTTGTATTCAAAGTCTGGATTGGAAGTCGATAAGGGCTTTGAATTATTTGTTTGCCCAAAGCTGTCTCCTTAAATTTTTCGTGCCGTATCGAACATGGTAACTATATTTTCCGGTGGAACGTCGGCCTGAATATTGTGAACGGAAGTCAGCACGTACCCGCCATCACGGGAAAGATCGTCGACACGTTTCTTTACTTCTTCTTTCACTTCTTTTTCCGAACCCATGGGCAAAGTTTTTTGAGTATCGATCGCTCCCCAGAAAGTCAAATCTTCTCCGAACTCCCGCTCGAGTTCTTCGGTATCCATACCTTTTGCACTTACCTGAACCGGGTTTATTATGTCCACACCGATATCGATTAACTCCGGCAGAAGTTCCTTTACGGACCCACAGCAATGATAGAATACTTTTGCATCCGTTTTATCATTTATTAGGTCAAATACTTTTGCCTGTTTCGGTTTTACGAATTTTCTGTACATTTCGAGGGACATGGCCGGACCGTCTTGATTGGCGAGATCATCTCCCTGCATCACTACGTCAAGATACTCCCCGACCTCTTCCAGGATCATGTCGAGAAACTTAACGTGAAGGTCCGACACTTTCTCCAGCAAAGCATCTACGAATTCAGGGTTTTTGTACATGTCCTTGTAGAAACGTTCGTAGCCCCTCATGTACCAGCAATTCTCGTACCAGGATTCGAAGTTAAAGTCAGCGACAACCGCGTATCCGTCATTCTTAATCTCTTTGGCTTTATCCTTAACTCCTTTCAAAAATCCCGGGTCCTCGGGATCGGGCCAGTTGTAAGATTCTAAGTCTTTTACGGTGGCGTCTTTTAAGGGGCATTTCGAGAAGACTATGTCGTAGTACAGACCTTCTTTTTTTGGTTTTTTTCGGGTTACACCCCAGCCGTCCGTTACGTAGTAATAGTCCTCGTCTTCCCACCTGTCCAGCTTCCAGCTGTCTCCCTGGGGACTACCCGGCCTCACGTAACGGGTATCTATTCCCAGCCTACTGAGTACTGATTCGTCTATATCCGGTAATTGCTGGATCCAATCCTTTAGTCTGTATTTTGTCGGGAATTTATCGGGCTCCTGGGCATCTTTCCGGAGATAATTTACCAGGTTTTCGTAGGCAATTTTGTGCATAGAAGTGACCCAGCCACCCAGGTCAAGCGGCACTCTATCGGGCTCTTCATGGTTCAATGCTGCGAGAACTCGTTCTCTGGAATTCATAAATACACCTTCTTTCTTTTAGTTTTAGTTCCTGATAACGAACTTAGTCGAGAGTTTGACTTCGAACTTCTTCCCTTCTGCGGGATCTTTTTTATGATCGCCATTACTGGTTATCTTGTTGACCAGTATATCGAGGGCTTTCCTGCCCATTTCCCTTTTTGGAACTTTGACCGAGGAAAGTGGAATGCTCAGGCACCGGGTAAATTCAATGTCATCGTAACCTACAACTTCCAGGTCATCCGGTATGATAATATTTCTGGCACGGGCTGCATTTAGGACGCCGAGTGCTACGTAATCACTGAAGGTAAAGACTGCGGAAAAATCTATTTCTTTTCTCGTCAGAATATCGAAGTAGTGTCTTCCGTCGTCCGTGCTGACGGCGCCATGCGTGATCAATTCCTCGTTCGGTTCAATTCCTTTCTGGCTGTATGCTTCTCTAAAACCTTTTAAACGATCTATTGCACTGGAGTTGTGTACGGGGCCATTTATGAAGGCAATTTTATCGTGTCCTTTCTCCAGGAGATATTTAGTGGCCTGAAAAGCACCGTTGACCTCGTCGCAAATCACGTAATCCGTTTCGATGTCTCGAAATCTCCTTGCAACGAGCACGAAAGGTATATTGTGTTCCTCTAGCTTTCTGATTGTTCCTGTTTCCGTTTGAACAGGAGAGAGAACTATACCATCGACGCGCTCCTCGATCATGGTTTCAATAGCCTCGACTTCTTTTTCGTAGCTCTCGTCCGTATCCTGGAGTATTATGCTATAATCTTTTTCCGTTGCGGCTTCCTCCAATCCTTTGACTAGTGTGGAAAAATACGGATTACCTATGTCGGCCACTATGACCCCGATTACACCACTTTTTTGCCGCCTGAGGCCCTGCGCAAGTCTATTGGGGTGATAGTTAAGTTTTTCAGCGACTTCCAGTATCCGGTGCTTTGTTTCATCACTTATATCGGGTTTATCATTTAAGGCTCTGGAAACCGTGTTGACGGATACCCCGACGGCCTCGGCTACATCCTTCATAGTGGTGCTGTTGTTCATTATCCTTTAGCCCTACCCCTTTTCATTAACCTTTACGTTAACCTTACCGAAATTCCTAATAGTCAATATAACAACAATCTGAGGATCTGTCAAGCGGCATTCAATATCCTGCCGGTAAATATTTTTATAGAGTCGAGGAGGAAATAATGAATTAGGTTTTGTTCTCTGTCTCCGGATGGCAAGGTGATATGGGTTAAATACCTTTCAAAAAAATAGTGAAGATGATATTGAAAAACGGAAAGCTTGACAAGTGGGGGCAAAAAATGTTATATATCAAAGTAAAGATTTGGTGGGTTTTTTTGAAAATTTTCGGTAAGGTTAACGTAAAGGTTAATGAAGGCGAAAATTGGACCTTTGAACTCGTTAACCGCCGTTTTCTGGAGGTGATAAAACAGGATTATTTCGAGAAGATTACAGCAAACCACTCGAATCAAAAGGTTTAAAAAACAAATATCTATAAAGCCTTAAACCTTAGGAGGTAAAATATGTTCTCAAGGAGAAGGGGTACATTTATGATTATAACTGTTTTGCTGATAACTGCTGTAGTTGGCTTTGCAGCGGTCGGTAGTGCATCTTCGAGTGTGGAAATGAAGCCCTGGGGAGAGGTAGGTGGTCAGCCGGTCTATCTCTATACTTTAACCAATTCTAACGGTGCCACCATGAAGGTCACGAACTACGGCGCCCGGGTAACTTCCCTAAAAGTCCCCAATGAGGACGGAGAAATGGTGGACGTAGTTCTCGGGTTCGACAACCTGCAGGATTATCTTGACAACCATACCTATTTTGGAGCCATAGTTGGCAGATACGGTAACAGGATATCCAACGGGAAATTTACCCTTGATGGGGAGCAGTACAGCTTAGTCCGAAATAATATGGATAACCATTTACACGGGGGCTACAAAGGGTTTGATCAGAGAGTCTGGAGAGGAGAAGCGGTCAAAACAAGTGAAGGGCCAAGCGTAAGGCTAAATTATTTAAGTAAAGACGGAGAAGAAGGTTATCCCGGAAACCTGCAGGTTACGGTAACTTATACATTGACCAACGATAACGAATTCGTTTTCGATATCAAAGCCACGACGGACGAAGCCACAGTAGTAAACCTGACAAATCATAATTATTATAACTTGAACGGAGCAAAAAGCGACGCAATGGACCATGAGTTAATAATAAACGCCGATAAATTCACGCCAATTGACGATGAATGGATCCCGACTGGCGAAATAGCGTCCGTGGAAGGGACTCCGATGGACTTCACGACTCCCACTAAAGTCGGGAAAAGGATCAACGAAAACCATAAACAACTTAAGAATGGTGCAGGCTACGATCATAATTACGTATTGAACGGCGGTTCCGGAATGGATACCGCGGCGACCGCGTACTCTCCTGCCACCGGAATAATTATGAAAGTCTACACTGACCAACCCGGCGTTCAATTTTATTCAGGAAACTTTTTAGACGGAAGTTTGGTCGGGAAGGACGACATAAAGTATAAAAAGCGATATGCTATTTGCCTGGAGACGCAGCACTTCCCGGACTCACCGAACCATCCGAACTTTCCGTCGACAGCTCTCAGACCGGGAGAGGTATACGAAACGACTACGGTCTTTGAATTTGATACTGAATAAATACTAAATGGATTAAATTAGTCTTGATTATGACAATCGTAGCATGAAGTAAAATTAATTAAACTCCAGTTAAAAAAGCGTCAGCAAGGTAATTTGCTGTCGCCCTTTTAATCTCTGATTTCTTGCTTATATGGTTGCTTCGAGTCCCATCTACCGATACAAGAATTTTCAATTAAAGATACTTCAATATACCTAACTTAATTGAAACCATGCATATATAGCCCTTGAATTGATAAAAGATTTATGATAAAAAGTATCGAAACGGTTGTACAAACGTTTCGATAACAATATTGCCTCCATTTTTGACATTCTAAGGGGTAATAATGGCTACAATAGAAGATGTAGCTAAAAAGGCTGGCGTTTCCAAGTCCACAGTTTCTCACGTAATCAACGAGACCAGATACGTTAGCCCCGAACTGACGGAAAAAGTACAACAGGCAATGGAGAAATTGAATTACCATTCTCCAAATGCGATTGCTCGGGGCTTGAAAACACAAAAGACCTTCACTATCGGTCTGATTGTGTCTGATATAACGAATATGTTCTCGCCATATCTTGCCAGGGGCCTAGAGGGTATTGCTTCGGAAAAGGGTTATAACGTTATTGTTTCCAATACCGATGAACTTCTCGAGAAAGAGCAAAAACTCATTGATAGTTTGATTGAGCAAAGAGTTGATGGAGTTGTGCTGGCTCCCACGGGAAAGGATGATGATAAAATTAATTTGCTCAGAGAGCAAAACATTCCTTTTGTTTTTCTTGATAGGCAAGTTTCCTCAGTAGAAGCTGATTTCGTTACCTCCAATAACAAAGAAGGCGCTTATAAAGCAACAAAACATCTTCTCGAAAACGGACACGAAAGAATTGGTGCTATACTTGGCCCCGAATGTATAACTACCAGCAATAAACGGTTCTCGGGATATAAAAGGGCGCTGAATGAAAATGGGATCCGACTTAGGAGTGAGTTGCTGGTAAGGGGTAATTATAAATTAAAAGGTGGCAGGGTGGGTGCGGAGAAATTGCTCGATCTAAAAGATCCTCCTACCGCATTGTTTTCTACCAATCTGATGTCAAATCTTGGTGCTTTAAAAGCAATAAATAATACGGGGCTGAGATGTCCCGAAGACATATCTCTCGTAGGTTTTGATGATGTGCCCTGGATAGAAACGTTACAACCACCCTTAACGGTAGTTAGTCAAAAACCTTATGAAATGGGTTGCAGGGCGGGAGAGCTTCTTTTCGAACGGCTGGGGGAAAACGGAGGGAGGGAAGATTTTATAACTGAGAAATTGGAAACCGAGTTCATCGCGAGGAATTCGGTCAAAGATAACAAATATAATCAAAAAACCGGAGGTGATATTTCCAAAAACTATTAGAAAAAGTTCGAAATAATCTAATCCTTTAAGGAGGGATTTTTTATGAAAAAGACCTTAGTTGGTCTCATTATTGGGGCTTTGGTGATCGGTCTAGTCGGGTCCATGGCGGTGGCCCAAAATCAGAACGACCAACAGAGATTTTTCGGTATCTCGACAAAAATAGTCCATAACGTCTGGGAAGGTCTGTTTCAGAATACTTTCCGCTGGTACAGTGAGGACAACGGCTGGCGATATACCGCGATGAATGCCAGGGGTAATCCTACCCTGCAGACGACTCAAATCAGACGACTCGTAGATATGGGCGTCGAAGGATTAATAGTCTCCGCTCAGGATGCTGACGTTACCGCTTCTGCAGTCAATTATGCTGCAGAAAACGATGTACCTGTTTTCACTGCTGACGCTGACGTAAATAGTGAGAAAGTAAAAATGTACGTGGGTTACTCGGGTGTCAGGGCCAGTAGGGTTCTGGGTGAGAAGATAGTTGAACACCTGAAAAACGAAGTAGAGCCAGTCGGTAAAGCTGAAGGTAGGGTTCTGGAAATCAGAGGCCCACTCGGTGGAGCATCAGCCAACGATAGACATAATGGGTTTATAGAAGTAATGAAAAAATACGACGGAGTGGAAGTAGAGACTGTCGTCGGTGACTTCTTGAGGAGTAAGGCAAAAACAAATGCCCTTCCCAAAATAAGGGCCAGGGAATTCGACGCAATGTACGCCGGTAATGGACCAATGGTAATGGGTGGCGTATCTGCCATGGAGTCGGCAGGAAAGGACCCAGCTGAAAAGTTCATAGTTACGATAGATGCCATTCCTTCCGTTATTGAAGCGATAAAGCAAGATAAGGTTGATTTAGCATTCGATCAGCCTGCACCTTTCTACAATCCCATCGTACTTCATTACATGAACAAATACCTGGAAGAGGGCGAAGAGGCCCTGCCGGAACCGGGAGAGACCATTACAGCGGAAGAATTGAATATCGAACCCGCTGAACATTCTGGTATGACCTGGTGGAAGACCCCGATGTGGGCTCCCGCTAAAATAACTACCAGGGAAGGTCACCTATGGTTCCAGACCAACGGGATTTTGGTAAACAAGTCCAACGCGGATCTCGGTTCACTCTGGGCAAACGCGGACTTGCCCGGCTGGTAAACTTTATTGCGGCATCAATGAGCTGGCGGTGACAAGCCGCCAGCTCTTCATTTAAGAGGAGGTCCTAGATGCAAGAAGACCTAAAGGCTCCAGAAGAAAGGGGCAAGGAAGTATCGGAAGGTGCTGGTTCGGAAGAGCTGGTCAAAATGGAAGGGATCCATAAATGGTTCGGGGAAGTCCACGCACTAAAAGGTGTTGATTTTTCGATCAATAGAGGTACGACGGTTGGATTAATCGGGGACAATGGTGCGGGAAAGTCGACCCTGATAAAGATCCTCGCCGGGTTGATCGAGCGTGATAGAGGGAGGATTTATTACCAGGGGGAGGAAGTAGAAATTGAATCCGTGAGAGAGTCACAGCAGCTGGGGATCGAAACCGTATTCCAGGAACAGGCGATCGTCGATCCGCTCAGTGTGGCGAGAAATATCTTCTTGGGGCGAGAGAAAGTACATTCCTTTGGCTTCGGTAAAATAATGAACGATCGGAAGATGCTGGAAGAGACGGAGGAGTTAATGGAAGATTTAAACCTGAACATCGCTTCTCCGGATCAGGAAGCAGAATTTTGCTCGGGTGGAGAACGTCAGGGTGTCGCGATTGCCAGAGCCATGTTTTTTGATGCGGACGTATTGATACTTGATGAACCCATGCGAGCACTTTCCGTTTCGGGTAAAGAGAAGGTTGAAGAGTACATAAAAAAGGCCCGCGATCAGGGGACCGGAATAATTTACATTACCCATGACCTTCATCGGGTGTATCCTGTTGCTGATAGGTTCGTTTTCCTTTCTCGCGGCGAGAAAGAAATGGATATTAGGAAAGAGGATTGCTCTCAGGACGAATTAAGCAAGTTATATCGCAGGGGGGAAGAATGAATACTTCCGGGAAAGATATAGCCCTTTGGTTTATACAGAATTTTGTCTGGCTGTTGGCAGGTGCCTTTTTTGTTGTTTTTTCTGTAACTCTGGGACGTATGTTCTTTAACCTTAACAACCTCCATTTCATCTTTTACGTTTCTTCCATGGTCGGTATGCTGGTCCTTGCGGAAAGTATTGCTTTGATTAGCGGAAACTTCGATCTTTCCGTTGCCCAGAATGCTGGTTTGACTGCTATGCTTACCGGTGTTTTAATCGTTAAATTTAATATTCCCGGTTTGGTTGCCATTTTCCTGACGATCCTTATTGGCGGGATTCTCGGGGCGTTTAACGGTTATTTCATCGGAAAACGTGGTTTAAATCCATTTCTCGTTACTCTATCTACCTACCTGATGTTTGATTGGTTGACCTACGTAATAAGGCAGACATCGATCCTCGACCTCCCGGGGATTTATATGTTTCCGGGTTCGGGAAAGATTGGCGGCATTTACGCGGCTATCTTTATTTTCTTAATAGCTGCCATTCTGTTGTTCCTGTTCTTGAAGAAGGCTACTTACGGAAATTATATATACGCCGTAGGCGGTAATCCTGATGCTACCGTCATGGTCGGCGTAAACGCGGGTAACGTAGTTTTCTGGGTGTTCGTGCTTTCCGGTGCCCTTTCCGGAATCGCCGGTTTACTATACACTGGTTACGCAGGTGCAATAACTTCAACCCTGGCGGACGGCAAGATGTTCATGGCATTTGCGGGGGCAATTATCGGAGGTATTTCTCTTGCTGGGGGAAGAGGAACTGCAACCAACGCTGTGGGAGGAATCATCTTAATTGGGATTATCGAGGCCGGTTTAACAATGATGATGATCGCGCCCCAGATGCAGGGTTTTCTCAAAGGTGTTCTCGTATTTGTAGCGATACTGATTAACCAGTTCAGGACAAGTTTCCGGAAAAGGTTGCTGATGCCCAGTTAGCTATCGATCTGTGACTGAACTCTCGACTTTTGGATTTATGAAAAAGAAAGTGGGTAAACAAAAATATTACCTTCTTGCTTATCGCTCATCAAGATAATATCCGAGGTGAAACGATAATGGATTACGGAGATTATTTGAAAGAGGAAAAATCTTACGAGGGCTATTACGAATTCCCGTTCAAACCTGAAAAAAAAGAGCCGGTCGTTGTAAAACCAGAGGATAGGATTACGGAAATCTACCCACCCGATAGGCCCCATACGAGCAACGTCGTCTGGGTCTGGGCCAGCACTGATTTGGTTACTCAGACCGAATTCGTTCTCTCCCCGGGCGCATTTTTTGGTCCGCCGGATTCTCATGCCGGAGACGAGATGTACTACGTATTGAGCGGGACTTTGACGGAGATCCAGCCGGAGCTTGGAACTGTTATTGAGGCAGAAGCAGGAGACGCCATCCTGATCCCGAAAGGCAGTTTCCACCAGTCCTATAATTTTGGAGACGAAGAGGCAAATATACTTTGTGCCATAGCGCCGAGAATGTGGGACGAAAGCGGTCCCGCACCCGAGATGGAAGGGGAGATGAAACTCTATAAAGCCGGAAAGGACCTGGAAAAGTCATCTGATATAGAGGACGTCGAATTCAATCAGGAAGGAGCGAGGAGTATAGACCGACTGGGAGAATGGCCGATAGATGGAAAAGAAGCCCGGGAAAGGAAAGCTCATATCAAGATAGAAGAGGATCAGCGCCTGCCGGTAATACACGGGGAAGAGCATCCGATGATAGTCAGGTTTATCGTAAGCAATGATCTGCTCCATATGGCTGAACTTCAGCTTCCTTCCGGCGGCGAAGGACCTAGAACTTCCGAAGCCGAGAGTCATGGTGGTGACGAGACTCTTTACGTGACACAGGGCAAAATAACGGTCTTTTTCCCCGACCTTCTCGATGCAATAGATGTACCGGAAGGGCACGTTGCTCTGATACCGGAAGGAATCGAGCACCAGTACCAGAACTTCACGGATGGACCTGTCAGAGGAATTTTCAGCGTTGCTCCCGACCTTTAATCCAGTTAATTAGGAGGGCTAAATGAAAATAATTACCGTTGGGGAAATGCTGGTTGAGGTAATGAGAAAGGACGTGAACAGTCCACTTGATCAGCCCGGTGAATTTGTCGGTCCGTTTCCCAGTGGGGCTCCGGCAATTTTTATCGATGCGGTGGCTAAGCTGGGTATTAGTTCCGAAATAATCGGTGGAACCGGCGATGACGAATTTGGTGACTGTCTCAACAATAGACTGGAAAAGGACGGAGTCAGCCTCTCCGGAGTGAAAGTTGACGAGAAATTATCCACGGGGGTGGCTTTCGTAAGCTACTTTGCTGACGGTTCCCGGAAGTTCCTTTACCACATGGGTAATTCAGCTGCGGGGGTTATATCAAAAGAGGATATAGATGAAAGTTACTTTGAGGAAGCAGACTTATTGCATATAAACGGGTCTTCTCTCGCCATGAGCAAGCAGATGCGGCGGGCCTGCTACGAGGGGGTCGAAATGGCGAAAGAAAAGGGGCTTGATGTCTCATTCGATCCGAACTTGAGAACCGAGCTGCTGGGCGTGGAAAAGACGAGAGAGATATGCTCTCCCGTGCTGGATTCATGTGAACTTTTCATCCCCGGTGCGGATGAGCTAAGGGGAATTACCGGGGCCTCGACGGAAAAAGAAGCCGTGGAGTCCGTTCTGAAAAAAGGGGCGGAAGTGGTAGCAGTTAAGGACGGCCGAGCTGGCTGTAAAATCTATAGCCAGAATCAAACCTTCCAGGCGGATGCGTTTGACGTTGAGGAAGTGGATCCAACTGGTGCCGGTGACGCCTTCTCAGCGGCGATTGCCGTTGGCTGGTTGGAAGAGATGGACCTTGAAGATTTGAGCCTGTTCGCCAATGCGGTAGGAGGGAGGGCCGTTACGGGAAAAGGGCCGATGGAAGGACTTCCGGATAGAAAGCAGGTCCAAGGAATGATCGAATAAAAACGGTTTTAAAGGAATATTTAAAGCAAAATCAGGGGAAGTCAACTCTTCTCGGCGTCTGTCCGATGACGGAAGAGATAGTCAAAGCGGCTATAGTTGAAGCCAAAAAATCAGGTTTTATTCCCATGTTTATTGCCACGGGGAGGCAGGTAGATACTGATAGAGGGGTATAAGTAAGGGATGGCCCCCAGGAAGAACTGAAGTTTATCGAAACTAAGACTTAAGACTAACTAATTTGAATAAAAGGAGGATAACTATGAGATCTACACCAGTTGGTCTGGTAATGTTGAACGATGAACGCGAACACGTTTATCAAGAGAACAACGAAAAAAATAGAGAAGTACTGGAAGATTGGGCAGAGATAATCGAGTCCAGAACGGAAAACCAGGATGGCACCACGCCGGAGATCATTACAGCTTCGGAAATTATTACGGGTACGAGAAGTGCGCAGAAGGTGGGAGAGGAGCTGTCCCGGCAAAACGTAAAGCAGGTCGTGATGTGTTACAACGTCTGGAATTTTCCCTTTCTCGTCTGGCCTTTTTTGAATTCCCTTGGAAAAGATATTCCCGTATTGAGTCTGTCGAATAATAACGGCGAATACCCGGGGAATGTTGGATTGCTGGCGACCGACGGAGCTCTCAGACAGGCCGGAAAAAGGACTCATAGAGTAATTGGCGAGATGGAGGACGAAGAAACCCAGCAAAAGGTGGTTGATTGGTTGAGAGCCTCCGAGGCACTCACCACCATGCAGAATGAAGTACTGGGGATATATGGCGGTCATTCTATGGGTATGGAAACGGGATACTTTCACTTAACTCCCACCCTGAAATACTTTGGAACCACGGGAAGACAGGTGGACCAGCTCTGGCTCAGCGAAAGAATGAAAGAAGTCGATTCGAATGAAGTTGACAGGGGGTTAGAATGGTTCGAAAAACTGCTGGGTGATAGACTGCGCTACGATGGAAACATGTTGACTCCGGAGAATCTCAAGGACCAGATAAGGCTATACCTCGCCATGGAAGAAGTAAACCAGGATAAGGGGTTTGATTTCTGTGGTCTGAAGGGACAAAGGGACTTAACTGAAAATATCTGTCTCGGTGACGTCGCCGAAATGATGATGAACGATCCTTACGACTGGAGGGGTGAGAAAGAGCCAACAGTTTGTGCGACTGAAGCGGATGCTTACTCGGCTATGACGATGCAGATGCTGAAATACGTCAGCGGCGGACTCCCCACGTTGTTTATGGATGTCCGGTTATATCATCCGGAGAAGGATATCTGGGACTGGTGTAATTCAGGCAACCACTCCAGTTACTATTCTAAGATGTCCACCGATCCGGAGAAAAACTTCGAAAAGATTACATTTCACCCGGCTATGGAATTCTATTTCAAGGCAGGAGGAGCATCCGTCGAGTTTAACGCAGCTCCGGGAGAAATGACGTTTGCCAGGCTGGGTCTATGGGACGAAGAGCCTTATATGGTGATTATGTCTGGAGAAAGCCTGGATCTACCCGAAGAGGAAAGACAGGCTTTAAACGGGCAGACTGATCCCACGTGGCCCCACGTCCATGCAAGAATTGACGGGAGTTTTGACGAATTCAACGATCTGTTTCCTTCAAACCATGTACTTGGTGTCGAGGGAGATCACGTGCAAAAATTGGTCTACCTCTGTGAAATATCAGGTATTAATCCAGTTTTGCTCGGCTCTGAAGGAGAAAAAAAGCAAGAGCCGATCTGGGAAAAGGTTGACGGTTAATTATTGTTTAGGTGATAGAAATGTTGAAGACTGAACTTTTGCATCCGGAAGTTCTCGAAGCACTGGGAACTTCCGGTCACGGGTCCAGGATATTGATCGCGGATGGTAACTATCCCTTTGCCACTGGATCGAACGAGTCTGCCAGGAAAGTTTACCTGAACCTTTCTCCGGGTATTGTTACAGTACCCCAGGTACTTACCGCAGTCAGCCAGTCCATCGTGATTGAATCGGCAACGGTTATGGAACCGGCCTCCGGGAAAGAACCCCCGATTTTTGAAGATTTTCGAAGCTTGCTTGGGAGAACCGATCTGGAAAAGAAGGGCAGGTTTGAATTTTACGAGGCCGCAAAAGAAGAATCGGTATCACTGATAATTGCAACCGGAGAGGAAAGGACCTATGGGAATATTCTTTTAACTATAGGTGTCGTCGACCCCGAATAGCTGTTAAAGGTTGATTTATTGGGAGTTTGACATTGGATAAAAATGTTGGTATAAAGATGTCAGACATCTAATCACTTGATAACCAGGGCCGCGTAAATTATGAATGACAAGTTTAACAAAAAAGCAGTCAGCGACATTGTAATTGAAGATATCATGGAAAAAATAAAATCGGATCGTTTCGAGCCCGGTGAGAAGTTGCCTTCGGAAAAAGCCCTTTCCAAAGAGTTCGAGATTAGTCGGGCCTCAACTCGTGAAGCCCTGCAGAAACTCGAAGTTCTGGGGTTAATTGACATAAAACACGGGAAGGGTAGTTACGTGAGCAACAGCCCCTATTTGAAACCCATCCAGGAAATCGTTGCTTCAAAGATGCTGACGTCGGACGTGGGTGTCGATGAACTGCTCGAAACAAGACTTTACATAGAGCGAGGCACCGTGAAATTAGCTGCGAAAAACGCTGATGCCTCGGCGGTAAAAGAACTATCAGCCCTCGTGAAAAAGATGGGTCATGTTGTAAGTGATGGCGATGTCGAGGAATTTAGTCGTTTGGATATGGAATTTCACCTCCTGCTGGGTCGTATATCCAAAAATACCCTGATGAAACGAATGTTACGGACAATTAGAAATCTTATGCGAGATCAACAGGAGAAGGTGAACAGGGTTAATGGTGTCCTGGAAATCTCCCAGAATCATCACAGGGATATAGCTGATGCAGTAAAGAAAAAAAATCCAGAACTTGCGGAGGATTGTTTGACGGAACACCTGATGGCGATAAAAGAAAAGTTTGAATTTCTGAGATAAATTCGACTTCTTGTTATTTTAAACCCGGAGTCAATTATAGTTGGTCTTTTTGCAAGCGCTTAAATCACGAGAATTAATTGGAGGTGATCGCTCTAACTCAATTTAAGAAATTTGTGGGCAAGTTTGAATAAGTTAAACCAAAATCTCCCAAAAAGGGGTGTTTGAATTGACTAAGACAAAAACAAGCTTAATTTTTTCGGTAGCTCTGTTAATTGTTCTGGGTCTCGTATTCAGCTTTTCAACTCCGGCGAAAGCACAGGAAAGCGAAACGCTTAAAATTGGAAATTCGATCTGGGGAATGTACGGTTCCTGGGAACATGCCTATATCCAGGCGGGAAGATGGTATGCGAGCGATCACAATATGATGTTTTCGACATCGAACGCCCTGATGAAGGCGGAAAAACAGGTAAAAGATATTCAGCATTTTATCGACCTGGATATGAACGGTATAATAGTCGGGCCGGTTTCAAGCACTGCACCAGCGGGAGCTATAGAGGATGCCAAAGAAGCCGGTATACCCGTAATGACGGCGAATTCCGACGTTGATACTCCGGCTGTCTCCATGTCGATTTCCTATGGTAATAAAAACGCTACAGCTGCACTAGCCGAAGAAGTAGTAAAGTATCTTAAAAATGAGGTAGAGCCAGTTGGAGAGGTATCCGGTACGGTACTGCACCTTCAGGGATCACTCGAAATGAGTATCGGCAGGCAGAGATCAGCCGGAATATTTGAAGTTTTTGAAGGAAAAGAAAACAAGAAAACCGATAAATATCCAGATTTAAGGCACATAGTGCAAAAAACGAATTTCCAGAAACAGCCCGGCTTTACTAAAACTTACAACGTCCTGCAGGCGGAACAGGGGAAAATCGATGCCATAATCGGTAACTCAACTTCCTGCCGAGGAGCCGTAGAAGCTTTAAAGAAGTTTGGAATCGAAAAGGGCGAAGTGTTTATGGCCGCTCACGGTGGAACACCCCCTGATGTCGACATGGTGAAGGATGGCTGGTTCCAGCGCGCATACGCTCAGCCGACTCATTTCTATCTGCCAATCGCCCTCCATTATTTAAAACTGGTAAACGAAGAGGGAGAAGAAGCTTTACCGGAAATTGGAGAAACAGTTACGAAAGAGGATCTTGATATCAGTGGTATGAAGCATCTGGGCCTCAACATCTGGGAACATCCGTCCTGGGCACCGGCTCAAATAAAAGAGAGCTACGGTCACCGCTGGTTCCAGACAAGTGGAAGGTTAATTACTCCGGAGAACGTAGATGACCCGACACTGTGGGGCAATCTCTTTGGACAGGCGGCTGCGTAAACGTTTGGTTTTCGGATTAGTGCATTGATTGAATAAACGAACAGGGGCGGGAAATCGGATGATTCCGAGTTTCCCGCCCTGTATTTTGAGTGATATAAGTTTAGAAGGGTGGTTCGAGTGAGTTTAGAAAAAATTGAATTGTTCTTCCTGGACAACCTGGTCTGGGTAATTTTTGCGATATTTTTCCTGGTTTTCGGGTTTCTCAAGCCCAACGCTTTTCTTTCGGTGAGCAATTTCAGATTTATCATCTACAGTTCAGCAGCTTTAGGGTTCCTCGTATTGGCTGAGGGCGTCTGCCTGATAACGGGGAATTTTGACCTTTCCATAGGTCAGATGGCGGGTTTTCTGGCAATGTTCAACGCAATGATTATTACCGAGTGGGCCCCATGGATACCGTGGTACCTCGCTGTAATTATAATCGTAGTGCTTGGAGCTCTGCTCGGGGCGGTGAACGGTTTTTTCATCGGCAAGGTGGGGCTTAACCCATTTTTGGTTACCCTCTCTACCTATATGATTTTTAAAGGAGCAACGTTAACCACCAGTTCATCACCGATTAGCGGTGGATTTCCCGAATTGTACCTCGCTATTGGAGGTGAGGGGATCGGAGGAATTCCTTACGCGATATTCGTCCTGCTCGGTGGATTGCTCATACTTGGCTTTATTCTACGATACACACGGTTCGGAAGCCATCTATACGCCGTGGGGAGTAATCCCGACTCGGCCTCCATGACCGGTATAAGAGTTGATAATATGCTTCTATATACCTACATGCTGTCAGGGATCCTGGTAAGTATATCGGCGATACTGTTTAGCGGGTTTGTTGGGTCGGCGACGCCGGGACTGGCAAATAATACGCTGTTTACTGCTTTTGCCGGAGCCGTGATTGGAGGAATCAGTTTGAGCGGTGGTCGCGGTAGGCTATCGGGAGCTGTCGGAGGAATCCTTCTGGTGGGTACGATTGATGCAGGTTTAACCATGATGTACGTTCCTCCTCAGCAGACGACCATCTATACGGGAATATTAGTCCTTGCGGCGATAATAATAAATCGGCTTAAAGAGACTGCTAAAGATAAAATTTTGATGGCGGGTAGTTAGGATGATAAAAGGTGGTAGAAAATGAGTGAAGAACCGATTTTAGAACTGAGGGATGTTCATAAATGGTTTGGCAATATCCGCGCGGTAGAGGGTGTCGATTTGTCCGTAAATTCGGACGAAGTGGTAGGGCTGGTGGGAGATAACGGTGCGGGAAAATCAACTTTAATCAAGATGATTTCCGGTGTTTTATCTCCTACTGAGGGTGAAATCTTGTTTGAAGGTGAGAAAGTAAATATATCCAGCGTCGACAGTGCACGGAACCTGGGTATAGAAACAGTTCATCAAACCCAGGCCGTGGCCGAGGATAGAAGCGTAGCAGACAACATTTTTCTGGGCCGGGAGTTGGTAAATTCTTATGGCCCTGTTAACGTGCTCGATCGTAAAGAAATGAGGAAGATAAGTAAGAGGTTAACGAAAGAACTGGGACTGGATATCCCCAGCCCTGATCACGAGGTCAGGTTCTGTTCCGGCGGTGAGAGGCAGGGTGTAGCCATTGCCAGAGCGATGTATTTCAAGGCGAAGCTCGTGATCCTCGACGAACCTACCACCGCGTTGTCCGTCAAAGGGAGGGACCAGGTCCTT
>JAIPHN010000011.1 GCA_021735185.1 Candidatus Bipolaricaulota bacterium | reverse complement strand
CGGACCTGATATCGGATCTTGAAGAGGATTTAAGATACGTCCTGGAAGATGTTAACCTCGTCCTGCCCGAAGAGTTACCGAAGGTCTACGGAAACAAAACTTTGCTTACGGAACTATTCAGCAATTTAATCACGAATGCCGCCAAATACAACGACAAGGACGAGCCCAGAATAGAGATCGGCTGGGAGAAAAAGGGCGATAAGTTTCTCATATCGGTCGAGGACAACGGACAGGGGATAAAGGATAGATATCTGGAAAAGATATTTAAAGTTTTTGAGAAATTAAATCCACGGGATAACCCGGAAGGAACCGGTATAGGTCTGGCGGTATGTAAGAGGATAGTTGAAGAACATCGGGGAGACATCTGGGCCGAATCCGAACTGGGAGAGGGAACGACATTTTTCTTTACTCTGCCGGCGAAAAAGGGCCAGATGGACGAAAATATTTCAGGTCGAGAAATAACCAATGGGGTTAACTTTTCTCGAGTCAATAGCTAGAATCTTATTAAAGAAAGATTCGGGAGGAAAATATGGGCAATAACAAGCGACTTGATATTCTGTTAGTAGAGGATGAAGATTACGATATAGACCTAACCCAGCGGGCTATCTACAAAAGTGACGTGGAATCCAAACTCTTCGTCGTTCGTGACGGAGAAGAAGCTCTGGATTTCCTCTATCAGAAGGAGGGCTTCGAGGACGTACCGCAACCCGACCTGATTTTGCTTGATTTAAACCTGCCCAAAATAGGGGGGCACGAAGTCCTGGAAACGGTAAAAGAAGACGATGAGCTCAAAAATATCCCGGTTATCGTTCTAACGGTATCGGAACGCGAAGAAGATATCGTAAAGGCCTACGACAGCGGGGCAAGCAGCTACGTTCACAAACCCGTAAACCCGGCTAATTTCCGTAAAGTAATTGAAACGGTCCAGGAATACTGGAAAATTTCGAACCTGCCCCCGGAAAATTGAAGATCCTTTATCAACCTCGGGCCTTTGAAGACAAATTTCTTCCTCGGGCTAAACATCGTTCACTAACCTTAGTGATAAGGTAGATAAAATCTCCCACCGTAGGTCCTTTTTTAAATCCTCAAACACCTTATCTTTATAATCAGAAATACTTGGAGGATTAGGAAAAACAGTTTAGACCATACGTATTATTAACGGCACTGAAGGGTAAAATAATGAGATAGATACTTAAGGCTGACTGGGGGAGGCGGGTATATATCCCCCGTTCCACTCACCATCTCGGTAGCTCCTGGATCCAAAGCCCGCCTTCCCTCCAGCCCCATCTCACAACTGTTGATAAATGAAAAGAAAAACCCCGCCATGAAAGGCGGGGTTTTATTATTTGAAAAATTAAGTAGATTTCTTCTTCAGTTTCTCCCAGTCCTCGTCAACGTCTGCTTGTATTTCTTCGACAGCTTCCTGGTTACCGGCTTTGAAGAGTGCGGCAAAACGTTTCTGCGGCTTTAGCCACTCCTCAACGGGTAACTTCTCTTTTGGTTCGTAGGTAATATTGTATTCACCATCGTCCACTTCGTAAAGCGGCCACCAGCAGGTATCCACCCCTTTACCCGCTACCTTAATGGCATCCTTCGGGGGTATCCTCCAGCCAAGCTGGCAGGTCGAAAGTACGTTCAGAAATGCCGGTCCATCGGTATGGATTGCCTTATCTGCTTTATCAGAAAGATCCGTCAGGTTGGATATAGATGCCTGGCCGACGTAAGGAATCTCGTGAGCTGCTACTATTTCCGTCAGGTTCTTTCTTTTTCTCTCCTTACCGTACGTCTCTTTCCCCGCAGGTGCTGTAGTTGTTGAAGCTCCTTTAGGAGTAGCGCTGGACCTTTGAATGCCCGTGTTCATGTAGGCACCGTTGTCCAGGGTAACGTAAGTAAAGTTATGCCCCCTTTCCAGTGCGCCGGAGAGTGATTGTAACCCGATATCGTACGTCCCTCCGTCACCGGCAAAGGCCACAAAATTGGTCTCCTTGTCGATCTTCCCTTTTCTCTTTAACGACCTGTAGGCAGCTTCTGCCCCACTGATAGTTGCAGCCGCGTTCTCGAATGCGTTATGAATCCAGGGTATATTCCATGCAGATGTAGGAAATCTCGTCGTAGCAACTTCCAGACAACCCGTTGCATTCGAAGCCACAACAGAGCCTTCGGTTGAATTCAAAATAGTTCTAACTGCAATCGACAGCCCGCAACCGGAACAAAGGGAATGTCCGCTTTCAAATTTTCTCTCTTTCTCTTCTCTCTTTGCTAAAGTTTTTAAACTGGCCATAGTGTATTTATACCCTCCCGTTACTGTCTGGCTCCAATGTAGCGCATTTTGCTCTCCAAATCCGGGTCCTCCAGGTCCTCGAACACATCGGCTATCTGGTCTTCTTTGATATCCCTGCCACCCAGTCCGTAGGTATAGTTATATAGCCGCGGCTTGGACTTTTCCTCGGATAAAGCTGAGCTAATTTCGAGGTAAAGGGGACCGGAAGAACCAAACGATAGGGACCTATCCAGCACCGCTACCGCTTCCTTGTCGATCAGGGCATCTTTGATGCCTTCCGCCGGGAACGGTCGAAAGAGCCAGGGTTTAAGCAATCCAACCTTCTTCCCTTCGTCTCTAAGCTCATCGACCACTACCTTCGCCGTACCCGCGGTAGAGCCGAGCAGGACTATAGCGTAATCGGCATCGTCCATCCTGTAAGTTTCAAAGAGGCCATCGTAATCACTACCTGCTACGTCGTTAAATTTATCCTGGACTTCCAGGAATCTTTCAGGAACGTTTTCCATGGCCTCGACCTGTTGAAGCTTGTGTTCGAAATAATAATCCGGCATGTCAAAAGGTCCCTGAGTCGTCGGATTATCGACGTCGAGGAGCGGGTGACGCGCGTCGTACTCTCCAACGAAATCCGATACTGCTTCATCGGGGAGCAGTTCAGCCACCTGAGCAGTATGAGTCAGCGTAAACCCGTCAAGCGTTACCATAACGGGAAGAAGAACGTCCTCGCTTTCCGCTAATTTCTGGGCCATCAAGGTAAACTCATAAGCTTCCTGGGCATCTTCTCCATAAAGCTGGATCACGCCGCTATCCCTTGCCGCCATCGAATCGGAATGATCGCAGTGAATATTGATAGGACCGCTCAGAGCTCTATTTGCAACGGTCATCACTATCGGCGTCCGCATAGAGGCAGCGATATAGACGATTTCCATCATCAAAGCAAGGCCCTGAGAAGCAGTAGCCGTCATCGTCCTCGCTCCTGCCGCGGCCGAGCCAACGCACGCACTCATGGCCGAATGTTCCGATTCTACCCTTATTACTTCAGAATCCACTTCACCGTCTGCAACGTACTGGGAAAAATACTGGACTATCTCGGACTGTGGCGTAATTGGGTATGCAGCAACAACGTCCGGCTCTACCTGCTTCATAGCGTTTGCAACTACCTGGTGACCGGTTAAAACTTCTTTGTTACCGTTACTCATCCTCTGATACCTCCCCCTCTGGCTTCATCGAAATGGCATCTACAGGACAAATCTCGGCGCAGATCCCACAACCTTTGCAGTGTTCGTAATCGATTCCCTGGATCTCTTCTTCCTCTATTTCAAAGGAAGCATCGGGACAGTTCACCCAGCATTGAAGGCATTGAATGCACGTGTCTTCATCCCAGATAGGTCTTTCGGATCTCCAATCCCCCGTCTTATTTAGCTCGGGGGTTGCACCGCCAGTTATCACACCACCAATTGGTATCTCGTCGTACTTCTTTAGTTCAAATTCTGCCATATGTCCTCCTGTTTAAATTAACTTATCGTTTCGTAACCGACCTTTAGCGCCTGGAGGTTCATCTCGACAACTTCTTCCGGTAGCTTCTTCGATAGAGCTTTCTTGACTTCCGCTTCAGCTACCTCGTAATCCGTCCCCAGGACCTTTGCGAGAGCTCCAAGAGTCGGGATATTTGCGTAACCGCTACCCGCTTCCTCGGCAAGTTTGGAAGCATCCAGAGTAATAACTTCACCGGAAAAACCCGTCTCGGCCTTGACTTCTTCCGGGCTTTTCGGAGTATTGACCAACAACACACCGTCTTCCGAAAGTCCATCCGTCGGATTGGCAGCTTCGAGTAAAGTAGGATCCACTACTGCCACTACTTCTGGTTCGTCTACACCGGAGTGAACCCTTATCTGCTTATCGGATACCCTGTTGTAAGCCCTTATCGGAGCACCGCTTCTTTCAGGGCCGTATTCGGGAAAAGATTGAACAAACTTACCTTCTTGAAGGTTAATATCAGCAAGTAATTGCGAGGCGGTCTTTGCTCCCTGGCCGCCTCGACCATGCCATCGAATCTCCTTCATAGAAAACCCCCTTATGAAAATTATTGGAATAAGTCCTCCGCTGATAAACTGTATAAATGTTACGATATACTCCCTTCATCTGCAATCTACAGGGCCCCCTGCTCATGGACGTTTTGAAAATTCCAAATCCAGGTTTTGCTCACTTTTCTTATTACCTTATACTCTTTTATATGGGGTCTATTTATACCCGCGAGTAATCAAAAGGGACAACTGTCAGTTTTTGAACCGAATTAATTCCTTTTCCCGCCCTAACCTTGATAATATACTTCAATGTTATGATTAGTCTCGTACCCGGCGCTGTATCTCTGGTAGCAACAATTTTTTTGGTCGGTCTGGCAAGAAAAATGGGGGATCATGAGGATTTTATCCACTTACTTCCCCTGATAATCCCTGTTTCTGTCGGACTTATCGACGGTTTTTCCACGCCAATTATTGGAATTGCCGTTAGCCTGGCGCTAATCAGTGCCGCCAGCAGGTTTTCCGGTGAGAGTAAACTGTTAGAATGGCTGGGTTTTCTCCTGGGGGGGCTGGTTTTCGCCCTGGTGGGATTTAGAGTTCAGTTCGTTCAGGTAGCCCTCTCCGGTAAATACGTTTACTTCACCTGGCTCAGCATCCCGATAACGATGAGCTGGCTCCTGGTTATATCCCGATCGGTCGAATTCGTTCACCATGAAATGGGGCAAAGAAGGTGGCGGCTTTTTATTGTTGTGTTGCTGTCCATAGCGCTTTCATTCCTAATTATCGTCGCTCTCCAGGGCGACCAGAATCTGAGGCCCGCATTTGAGCTCGGTCTGGCCTTCGTCGGGGCTGCAACCGGGATGTTTATTTATCCACCGTCAAAGAAATTTACCGGTATAGTGTCCCGCCAGCTCGGTTTCATACTGGCAAGCCTTGCCCTGGTGGGTCTGGTGAAGTCTCTAACGGCATTTGTTCTACTCGTTCCCATTACCCCGCTTGTAATTCCGGCCGCCAGGGGATCAATGGCATTTGCGAGAACCGCGGAAGTTAGTGCTTCAAAGCCAGGTATCATATCTCGTCTGGCAGAGCGTTACGTGGGCTCGAAAGAGATAGGAATAGGTTTGCTTTACGCAAGCCTGAGTTACCTCGGCCTGGCAAGCGCCTGGTTCCTCCATAAGCCCGGACTAATTCAGAGTGCGACGTTGTTATCCGGGGCCTTCGTGTTACCATCTTTATTTGTCCTAACCAATAAAACGATAGATTATCTGGAGGACTGGCAACCGGATATTTCAAGAGAGGGTTCGAAAAGGGGGACGATATTCGGAACTACGTTTAACGCCATAGATTTAAAACGGACGAAGGAAAAATTACTGGAATTAACCGGGTCCAAAAAAACAAATTACGTCGCCACCCCCGACGTTACGGCGGTAATCAGGGCTGAGAACGATGAATTCTTAGAGGGTGCTTTTACCAGAGCCGACGTCGTTACGCCGGACGGATTCGGTCTAATCTGGGCTGCAAACGTCCATGGACTACCACTCAGGAGTCGTGTAGCCGGGATAGATATACTGGAAGAAATATTTCAGGCCGATCAGGAAATAACGGCGTATTTGCTTGGATCCAGGCCGGGGGTAGCGGAAAAAGCGGGAGAAAATATTACCCGCGATTACGAGAACGTAGAAATATGCGGTAGCCATCACGGCTACATCTCCAACGGAGATTGTAAAAGCGTTATCGCCGAAATAAATGAGGAAAATCCTGACCTGCTTCTAGTCGGAATGGGCGTTCCAAAGCAGGAGAACTGGATCATTGAAAACCTTGAAAAGGTTGACGCCAAAGTCGTCATGGGGGTCGGGGGAAGCTTCGACGTAATTTCCGGAAACTTGCCCAGAGCACCACGCTGGATGAGGGAAAAGGGGCTGGAATGGCTCTACCGGATCAGACTTGAACCCAGGCGACTAACAAAGGCCAGGTTGATCCCCTACTTCATGGCAAAAGTATACTGGGAAAAGGCAAAACTATCCCTGAGAAAGGAAATCCTCTAGCTTTAACTGGACGCTTTCTCGTCCTCCCCAGTCGTTTAAGTCCAGGGTAAAAACGGGTCGGACGTTCTCCTGGTCTTTTATCAACGGAAGCTCCTCGCCCATTCCAAATCCGATGGAATCAATTATTTCTTCACCATCTCCAAGCTTCATCTTGAGATGGTTTTTTGAACTGCCAACCCTTCGTGCGCTAACTACTTCCAGTCCATCCATCCAGAACTTAGGTTTTGGATTTCCTTTTCCGAATGGGGCAAGGGTTTGAAGTTCCCGGAAAAGATCCAGATTTACCTGGGCAGAATCCAGCCGGGAATCGACGTATTTCTCCTCTGTTTTGTCGTACTCCTCTAGCTTTGAGGAAGCCCAGCTCTTTAAACATTCACGCAACGGTTCCAGCCTAAAACTATCCACGGAAAAACCCCCTGCCATTTCGTGTCCACCAAATTTTGACAGATGGCGGGAACATTCTTTCAGTCCTTCGTAAATACTCAATCCTCCCGTGCCTCTGGCCGAACCACGTGATTTCGGTCTGCTTTTGCTAACAGTAACTGCAGGCAAATTGTACCTGCTCGACAACCGAGATGAGATCAATCCGAGAATACCGGGATTCCATTCTTCTCCGGCCACAAAGACGACACACTCTTCTTCCGGGTCAAAACCGACCTCCTGCAGCCTGTTCACTGCCTGCCTCGTTAACTTATTCTGTATCCTGGACCTATCGCGGTTGTAGTCAATCAAGGTCTTTGCAAGATGATCTGCCTTTTCCCTGTTTTCTGTAGCGAGAAGGAGGAAACTAACCTGTGGATCCCCAACCCTGTTTGCCGAGTTCAACTTTGGAGCAATTTGATAGCTCACTGTATCGGGCCCTATTTCACTATCCTTTCTTCCCGTTTCACCCAGGATCGCCGAGACTCCGGTAAGCGGATTTCTGTTGAGTTCTTCCAATCCGGCCTTAACCAGCCAGCGATTTTCGTCCTCTCCGTTAACTACGAGGGGAACGAGATCGGATATAGTCCCCAGCGCAGCCAATTGGACGAGGGTTCCGGTTTTATTCCGTTCATCGCCAATTTCATTCAACAGGCCCTGTAAAAGCTTGTAGGCCACTCCGGCTCCAGCCAGATACGAATTGGGGTAATCGGAATCGCTTCTCTTCGGATCCACTACTGCCAGGGCTGGTGGGAGAGAATCCGATGGCTCGTGATGATCGGTCACAATTACGTCGACGCCGAAGTTTCGCAGGTGCGTTATTTCCGCTACTCCTTTTACACCACAATCAGTTGTGATCAGGAGGTCAAACTCCTCGTCAATTAGCCTGGAAGAAACTTCCCTGCTAATCCCGTGTCCGGAATCCCGGTTACCTACCTCTACTTTCAGCTCACCCGGACCGGGAAAGCTTTCCAGGTTTCTCAGACCCCGATATAAGAGTGCGGAACTGCTGAGTCCGTCTACATCGAAGTCGCCCTGGATAAAAACCTTCTGTTCCCCTTCCAGGGCTTCAATGATCCTCCCGACTGCTTCGGACATATCGGGAAGACCTTCCGGCGGGTGAAACACGTCTTCGGGCGAACTACTTAAGGAATCTTGGGTAAGGGAAGCTCGTTCATGACTTTCGCCGTAACGATCAGCAACGAGTTCGGCAAACACCCGGGAACAATTTAACTTTTTCCGAATCTGGTCCACCAGATTTCCTTCTATCCGGTTTTCCCGCCAGAACCGATCTTTATTTAAAAGGGATTTCATTCCCTAGCTAAATATTTATCCCAGGCGTAAACTATCGGCGATGCCACGTATATAGAGGAATAAGTTCCAACGATTACTCCAATCAGTAAAGCCAGGGAAAAGGCCTTTAAAACAGGTCCGCCGAAAAGAACCAGGGCAATAACCGGAATGAATGTAGTGGTCGAAGTACTGAGCGTTCTGGATAGAGACTGATTTATACTTTTGTTAATAAGGGCAAAGGTTGACTCCGACCGAGCTGCTCTTTTCCCCGAGTTCTCCCTCATCCTATCGAAATAGACGATGGTATCGTTAAGCGAGTAACCAACTATCGTTAAGAACGCAGCTATCGTCGGCAGGTTAATCTCGATTCCCAGTACTGCAAATATCGTAAGTGCAATGGTAACGTCATGAATTACCGCAGATACGGCCCCGACGGCGTACCTCAACCTGAATCTCCAGCTAATATAAATCAAAATCACGAGTAAAGCGAGGCCAATTGCCTGCATAGCTTTGGTCTGAAACTCCTGACTTATCTGCTGCCCGACGGAATTAATGCTTATCTGTTCTTCGGTTACCGCGAAGTTCGCCGACAGCGATTCCCGCAGATCACTCAGCAATACCTCGTCTTCCCCGACGTCTGCCTTCGTATTTATGTAGATAATTTGGGAATTAGCCGCGCTCTGAAGATTGCTGTCACTCAACTGGGAAAGCTCGTCCTTCGATGAAAGAAAACTTCGAATCTTGGAGACCGAAACTTCTTTTTCAAAGGGGACCGTTATCTTGGTTCCACCCTGAAAATCAATTCCCAGATTCAACCACGGCCAGTTCGAGTCCTTCAAGCCGGGGCTAATCAGCGGTGCTGCCAGAATTACCCATCCAACTATAACCACGATAATCGACAGGGTTGACCAGTACTTAGCCTTACTCAATAAGTCCAAATCGAAATTCATTTTGCCTCCTAAATGTCTTTAGAAGTTCTCGCAGGACGCCCGGCAAATATTCACAAATTCACAATTTCACAAAACGAATCGACGTTAGCTCCGTAAATCGGGCGTTTAGCCGAGTTCGTCAATTCTTCTCGCGTACTTGGACTTTATCCTTCCCGCTTTGTTTTCGTGCAGTGGGCCTTTACTCGCCGCCCTATCAGTTACTCGCATAAGTTCGGGCAAGAGCTCTTCTGCTTTTCCTTTGTTTTCTTCCTCAATTAACTTATCCATCTTTTTCTTCACTTGTTTGAGGGCATCCTTTCTTTTCTGATTTCTTTCTTTCCGCTTCTTGTTCTGCCTTAATCTCTTTTTAGCTGACTTTAATACAGGAATTGTTTTTCACCTCTTGTTCCCTAAGGGATTGATCTTTCAAGATGGTAATTTAAGCAGGTCGTTAAATCAACCTGAGTCATGTCAATTTGTCCGTTTTTTCAAGTCACAGGCAATGAGAAACCTTCATTATCGGAGTTATAGCTCCTGGATAACCCGGCTCCGCTAACAGGGATGAAAAGTGGGTTAAAAATACTTGATTCTTACTCCCGCCCCAGCTCTACCAGCAGATTCCTGAGAAAATCCCAGAATTTATCCACTGAGTCTATATCCAGCCGTTCATCAGGCGAATGGGGTGATTCTATGCTTGGTCCTATCGAGATCATCTCCAATCCCGGAACTTTCTCCCCAATTATTCCGGTTTCGAGCCCGCCGTGGGTAACTTTCACTTCAGGAGACTCCCCGAGCAAATCATGAAAAATACTTTTCGCCTCCAGAAGCAGTTCCGAATTTCTATCCGGCTGCCAGGCGGGGTAAGCGTCGTTATGTTCTACGCTGCCCCCAAATGATTTTCCAATTTTTTCTATTCTCTCCCGGAGGCTTTCCAGTTTGGATCCGCGGCTGCTCCTGGAGCTCATCAAAAGCTCGAAGAAGTCCTCTTTGAACTCGACTGAAGCAAGATTTGTCGAAGTTTCCACGGTCGATTCGAGCCTCTGATCAAAACACATCACCCCATTGGGAAGTGCCCGGATTAAATTAAGAATGGCCCGCGATGATTCGGGGGCAACGGTTCTCCCCGTTTCGTCCCCCGAAACTTCAGTCAGATTAACCCTGGGGCTTGGCTCCGTTTCCTCGTACTCTTCCGCAAAGACCGAGAACCTCTCGACGAGATCGTCTTTCAGATCGGAAAAGTTACCTTCCAGAGACAGGACCGCGCGAGCTTCACGCGGAATCGCATTGTGTTTGTCCCCACCACAAAACTCCACCAGTCTCGGGGAAGAATTCTCAAACTCAGGAGAGAGAAGACGCCCCATCAACTTGATAGCATTTGCCCTTCCCTTATCGACATCTCCACCCGAATGCCCCCCGGAAAGCCCGGAGATCGAAACTTCTACAAAATTTCCCGGGTCCGGAGAGACCAAATCGACCGGAAGTCTTATCCTTGTCTTCCCTCCTCCGGCACAACCGATAGTAAATACTCCGAACTCCTCGCTGTCCAGATTTATCAAACGGTCGGCTCTAAGGAAATCGGGGTCGAGATTTGCGGCACCGTTCAGGCCTCTTTCCTCATCTACCGTGAAGAGGTAATCCATCGGACCGAATCCAAAATCACCGGTCGCGATGGCCAGGGCTATGGCGACGCCAATACCGTTATCAGCCCCCAGAGTCGTACCCTCGGCAGTCACCCAGCCGTCCTCGATTTTCAACTGAAGATGATCCTTTTCGAAATCGTGCTCGACATCCGAATTCTTTTCACAGACCATATCCATATGCGACTGCAGGACCAGGGGTGGAGCGCCGCTACTTCCACCTTCCCGCTTCAGCAAAACGTTCCCTGTTTCATCGACATCGGCTTGCAGGCCGGATTGCCTGCCCTCCTGCAGAATGTAGTTTCTTATCCCTTGCTCGTTTCCGGAACATCTCGGGATCTTGCTTATTTCTCCAAAATAGTGCCAAACGGATTCTGGTTTTAAATTTTTCATGGTGGAATAAGGTTATCTATTTTCAGAAATTTTCACAAGTTGATACCCCGCCGTTAACACTGATTTAAAGTAATTTAACTGGTAGTTGAGTTAAACGACCGTGGAAGTTATCCTCATTATGAAGACGAAAAGGGGGTAAAAAAATGGCTCAATATCATGAACCCGTAGAAGATCTAGATCAGGACGATAGAGATATCGTTCGCGCCCTGATGAGTTTAAAGGAAGAGGTAGAGGCCGTAAATTGGTATCAGCAGCGGGCTTCCGCAACTGATGACGCCGAACTGGAGGAAGTCCTTGCCCACAACCGCGACGAGGAAATCGAACACGCGGTAATGGCTGTCGAATGGCTGAGAAGAAACATGCCCGCATGGGAGGAAGAGCTCAATACCTATCTATTTACGGAAGAACCGATAGCGCAAATTGAAGAACTTGAAGAGACAGAAGAAGAATCCGATGAAGAAGAGGAATCCGGCGATCTAGGAATAGGAAACCTACAATAACACAGTACAGAGAGGTGTAATCATGGACTTCTTAAAAAGATCTTTGGCCCCGGTAACAGATGCTGGCTGGGAAGAAATCGATGACGCGGCAAGAGAGGTACTGGAAACCCAGCTTACTGGCAGAAAATTTGTTGACACCGTAGAACCTCAGGGCTGGGACTACGCAGCAACTCCTGAGGGCAGATTATCGATAGAAGAAGACTCTCCTGAAGTAGTACGGTACGGGGTGAGGAAGGTCTCACCGCTCGTGGAAACAAGAGTTTCATTTGAATTAAATATCTGGGAACTTGATAACGTGGACCGAGGAGCAAAAGACATCGACCTGGCACCTCTTGAGGATGCAGCAGCCAGAGCCGCCCAGTTCGAAGAGGACGTAATTTACCACGGTCTTGCCGAGGCAGGTATCGAGGGACTGTTACCGGCCGCCGAAACGGCGGTGGACCTGCCTGATGGCGCAAGTGGAATTCTGGAAGCTGCATCGGAGGCGGTCACGGTTTTCCATGACGAAGCTGTAGAAGGCCCGTATAACCTTGTCGTAAACAGAGAACTCTGGCAATCCATTGCCAGATCTTCCAAAGGGTACCCCTTAAAAAGACAGCTTGAGGATTTGATAGAAGGATCAATTATCTACAGTTCCAAAGTAGAAGATCCTTTACTCGTCTCCTCTCGCGGGGAGGACCTGGAGCTGGTTCTCGGCCAGGACTTTTCGATTGGGTACGAAAACCACGGATCGAAAAAAGTTAAGCTCTTTATCACGGAAAGCTTCGGTTTCAGGGTTCTCGAACCCGCATCCGTAATCAAACTGACACAATAGGAAGAATAGAAGGAACTTCACTAACAGGTCAAGACCAGGGCCGGGGGTTGATTCTCTCCGGCCCTGCTGTTTCGCTTCCTTAATCTTAACCAGGGAAGAACAGGAATAATGCTGCTGGAAATCAAGCACGATTTCCTCTATTCGAGCTGAAACAGGTGATAAGATGAAGCTAGCAAGGATTAAAGATCCGGAATCGGAAAAAATAATAAGAGGGACCGTAAAGGCCGATTCGGTTGAAACGGAATCCGGGAGGTTCGGACTGAGCAAGGTCGAACTCCTGACCCCGGTTACACCTTCCAAGATCATTTGCGTCGGTTTAAACTATAAGGACCATATAAGCGAAACCGGGGCAGAGGCTCCCGAAGATCCCTCGTTCTTCTTCAAACCACCTTCGGCAACAGTAGCACCGGGCAATCCGATAAAAATAACTGAGGACAAGAGATACGATCCGGAGGGTGAGGTTGCGGTAGTTATCGAAAAAAAATGCAGGAACGTAAAAATTGCCGACGCCCTTGATTACATCTGGGGCTATACTGGACTGAACGACGTAACGAACAGGGACGCCCAGGACTGGGAACAGAACTGGGTCCGGGCAAAGGGGTTCGATACCGCTGCACCTCTTGGACCCTTCCTCGTAACACCGCACGAAGTTGAGTTACCGATTTCCTTCGAGCTCGAAGTGAACGGCAGTACTCGACAGTCCTCGGATACTTCCAATCTGATATTCGGCTTGCCGGAACTTATCTCGGAGTTAAGCTCTTTCATGACGCTGGAAAGAGGAGACGTAATTTCTACTGGCACACCCAGAGGTGTTGCACCGATTGAGCGAGGGGACAAAGTTAAGCTCAAACTCAACGGGATAGGCAACCTGGAAAACCCAGTTCAATACTGATTCTCGCCCGCTTGAACGGATTACCCTTTACCCTATATTCTTAACCAAATTGAAAGAAAGGAGGGAAACAAGTGGCTTCACCAAAAGTCGACAAAGACCTTTGCATAGCTTGTGGTCTGTGCTCACAGACCTGCCCCGACGTGTTCGAATTGAACAACGACGAAGGATATGCCGAGGTAAAAGAGGACGCGGCCAGCTGTGACGAAGCAGGTTGCTGTGAAGAAGCTGCGGATCTCTGCCCGGTAGACGCAATAGAGCTGTAACCATTTCGATTATACTGGACGGGGGAGCCTTAGTGGTCCTCCGTCTTTTTTTAATATCAAAAAAACAGAGGTGAATACTGTGGAAAACGTTGGTGCGATAGTTACTGGAAGTTCTCGTGGGATCGGAAGAGCTACTGCTATCAGGCTGGCTCAGGATGGGTTTAACATCACCGTAAATTATTCTCAGGACGAAGAGGGAGCGGAAAAAACGGTCCGGTCCGTCAGAGATCACGGCGGCGAAGCATTTGCCGTACAGGCAGATGTTTCAGAACAAAATAACGTAGAACGTATGGTAGAAAGAACTCTCGAGGAATACGGCGAACTTGGAGTTCTGGTAAATAACGCCGGCTTTTCTCACCACGCAACCCTGGACGAACTGGAAGACGAAGACTGGCAAAAAGCCCTGGATGTAAACTTGAACGGAGCTTTCTACTGCGCAAAAGCGGCCGCACCAAAGATGAAGGATCTTGGCTGGGGAAGAATAGTTAATATAAGCTCTCTCAGGGCTATGACCGGCTCGGATCACGGTTCGCACTATGCTTCTTCCAAAGCCGGTATACTGGGGCTAACGAAATCACTCGCGCTGGAATTGGCTCCCGAAATAACAGTTAACGCCATCTCGCCTGGATACACGCGAACCCCCATGAACAGAGAGGCATTTGAGAAGAAAGAAGACCAGATAGCGGAAAAAATACCTCTCGATAGAGTTGCGGAGTCGCCGGAGATCGCCGGAGTAGTTTCTTTTCTCGTTTCTCACGACGGTAGTTACGTAACGGGGGAAACAATCAACGCAAATGGCGGTATATATATGACTTCCTAAAACCAAATGAATATTATCACCTTTATTGATCATTACAAAACTTCATAATACCACTCAATGTATAATTGACTGGAGTAACCTAGAAGGTATATCACACGAGTTCGACAGAGGGGATGATTTCTTGCAATTGTTCTTTTTCAGGAACAAATATCTCCTGACCGTTCTTTTTGATGAGACCATCCCCTGCAAGCTTTCCTAGCTTCCTGGACATCGTCACGGGCGAACAACCAGCAATTCTTGCCAGCTCCTTATTGGATATACTAAGTGTGTTATTAAATTCGGGAAGTAATCTTATCAACCAAAATACAATATTCTCCAGGACAGAACAGGAAACCAGGCTAAGTCTGCGCCTAAGTCTCTTCATATTCTCGGCAAGCTTTTTCCCAACTGTACTGCCTGCTGCCCTCATTAAACCGGGAAAGACCTCCCGCGGAAGAAATACTATCCTCGAACTGTATATTGCTTTAGCAGTGGTCTTATGCCAATCTTTCTCCCGAAAAAAAGCGTCTCCAGTTAATAAGTCTCCTCGCTTAAAAACTCTCAATGTTATAGTTTCACCGTTTTTACGGTAGAATTCTTTTACCACTCCCTCACACATAACATAGAAACCTATTATTTTCTTACCCGTTTCGAAAACAATTTGACCCTGCTTATAATTCATCATCTTACCGGCGTCGAACCGAGAAAGTGCATCACGAATGCTTTTCTGTTTCAGTATACAATCAGATTCTTCGTCACCACAATTCTCAGCATCGATACATGCTTCGATCATCTCAGCCTCCATAGATTGAGACAATTAAGATTATGGTTCAAGAACGATACAATTATATGTGAACACGTTCTCAATAAATTTAGGGTACTTTTTAATTTATCTCAAATGTATTATGGATTATATTGCACAAAAAAAGTAAAAAGAGGGGATAAATTTTCAGAACCACAATGACGTTTATTAATTTTTCATTCGTTACCGGATGTTTTAAATAAAGTAGAGTTAACTTATTTTTTAAGGTCGACATTCTCTACCTCCAGTTTCCGCTACTTTATCGTCTCCAGTTTGCCCACTTCGTCTTAAATCATTATTCTATCATCGGGGGTGTTTGGGGGGTATTTGCGGTATTTTGCTCAATGAGTTATTCTAATTGTGTTCCAGCGGGAGATAAGTAGTTAATTACCCCGTACCAAGGTATGGGGCTTGTAGAAAAACAAATTTGACTACGGACTTTGTTCTTTTACAAAAGAAGACCCAGCACTCAAATGAGATGTGTAACTTGGCTCAAGTACTTTAGGTTAGTTTCAAAATTGTCCAGCGAATAGGTACAATTAACGAATTCCTAGTCCAAGCAGCTTTCCTCATTTGAGTGCTGGAGGGCTTCCTCGGCAAGTTTTGATGATCGGGGAATCAAACCAGACAATCACGATTCCGGTAGCTTGACCGGGTTGAAACGAGAACGCGGATAAGGTGAGGGAAACGTTTAATTTAAGGGTCATACCTTCTAGTTACTTTATCGCTGCCAGCAGCCCTGAAGGTCAGAGATATACCTTTACGGGAGGTAAAAATGAGTGAACTGAAAACAGTGGAGGAACTCGAAGTAAGCTACAGCAAGTCACAAATATACTGGAGAATCAAGAAGCTGGTGGAAAGCGACCTAATGGAGCCTCTTGAGAGGGGAGAACGCAACCAGTACCTGTTTGAGCCGGAAGACGAAAATATCCTGGAGAAGCTGGCTGAATTAGAGGATAAACATGATACGGTACAGGAAGCTATTGCAGAGCTAGAAGTCGAAGGGGTCGAGGAAGAGTCAACCCAGGAGGAGCTTCGAAACAGGATAAAAGAACTGGAGAGGGAAACCGAAGAAATGGCGGAAAAAATCGAGGCACTGGAAGGTAAAACAGAAATTCTCGAAAACGAACTAACCTCTCAAAACGATAGGCTCGAACAGTTCAGTAAACGATGGAAGGATCAGCTAAGGGGAGGGGTCGAAAAGGTCAAGGACCTCTTTGGATAATCGAATAACCGGGCACCCTATCCTTCCAGGTTGCCCCTGGTTCCTCCCATACCTCAGTTAATTTCCGAGCCGAACCTATCCGTTAATTAAACTGATAGTCCAGAGCTAACCTAATCTGGAACTGGGCTCATTGGCTGCAGGGGATGGAACCTCCACTTTGATTTAACCGAAACGGTACACACGAAAACTTCGGCCGATCATGAAGGCAAGAGATCTGGTATTTCGACTCAACTTGCTTACCGGAACGTAAACGTCAACTACATACCCCAGGTTAGCCTGCACTTTGTACTGTGCGATGTTAGCGTAATCATCTTCCTGGATTTCTACCGTAGAATAGCTCTCGTAGAATTCGATCGAGTCCGTCCTTATAGAGCTAAACCCCTGCAACAAGTGCAACTTTGCAGTTACTTCGGACCTATTTATTCCACTAAGAAGATCGACAAAGCGAGGTTTTCGCTCATTATAATAAAGTGCAAACTCCCTCTCGTCGGATATTTCCTTTCCCGGAAATTCCAGCTTTGTAATACTCCCCCAGATTCCATTTTCTCCCTCAAGGCGGAATACTACCATATCCTCTCCAGGCGAGAACCTGCGAAACGTATTTTTTACCTTCCAATTCTTCGGAACGCGGAAAGCGTAGCTGGAAACGGCGCTGCCGATTATCCCCCGGGGATTTTCGTCCACCCCGTACCTCTTATCGTCCCATGATTTTATATAATCCGAGGTGCTAGAGACATCCAGCTTCGGCAGTTCAGGATAATCCGCATCCGTTTCGTAGTAAACTTTCCTTATCCTCTCGTTTTCCCCGCCGTCCTCTCCCGCCGCAGCCACTTTTACAACCCCGGTATTTACGCCATTAATGGTAAAGAAACTAAGGTTCAATAATATCAATAGCAATATCAGGGCAATAAATATCGGCTTTAGGATATCCGGAAACACGTAATCCTTTCTCATGATAACCCTCCTCTATGTAGCAATGATAAGAAATAAAGTGTACTTATAACTAGCACCAGGAGTGCTCGGATTTGGGAAAGGCATTCCGCGGTCAGCAATCTAAATCGGATTCAGGGCTTGATACAAAAAGCAAAAGGTGTTACTTAACGGACCAGCGCCCGAGCACGGGGGCTCGGGCTATTTTTTTAGCCCACCAGCAGGTCGAGCGCCCCCTGCTTGCCCGGTAGGTTTCTTGAAGACCGAGCTTCTCCGAAAGACAAACCGCCCGACCAATGGGAGGTCGGGCTACTCTTATTTTCGTATAAAACGGGCCGCCTCTGCTCGCCCGGTTGGTGGTTCGGGAGACCAAATTGCTCCAACAGACATATTGCTCGAGCGTGGGAGCTCGAGCTGCTGGTAAAATTTAAAAAGGGCTCGAGCTGCTATAGATGCGAAATGCCACCTGAAGGATGAAAAAGTCGAAAACCTGAAGAAGAGGAAAATTCTCGACTGCTTCTGCTGACCCGAAAACCGAAATTGATAGTTCGAACCGCCGGCATCTCGACCTTTTTAGGATAACCTGGACAAAAAATGGAATAACTATTACAGAAGACCGTTCACCGCTTCCTCCAACCGCACGACCGCTTCCTCCAGCCGGTCTATATCCGGCAAATAAGCCAGCCTGAGATGGCCCGGTTTACCGAAGGCGCTTCCCGGTACCGTGACCACACCGGCTTCCTCGAGCAGGGTCCCGGCAAAGTCCGTATCGTCGGAGGGCTCGCGGCCGAGCTCCTCCAGCAGAACGGAAATATCGGGAAAGAGGTAAAAGCTGCCCGGCGGAGGGGAACACTTTATCCCCGGTAAACTCGCCAGACCTTCGGCCAGTACGTCCCGCTTTTGCTCGAACTCGACGCGGAGCTCCCGGGAGAGCGATAGTTCCCGCCTCAGCGCGGATTCGGCCGCCTTCTGCGAGATGGCGGAAGGGCTCGACGTTAGATGACTCTGAAGTTTTTCCAGTTCCGATATATACTTTTTCTCCCCCAGGATATAACCGAGCCTCCAGCCGGTCATCGCGAAGTTCTTCGAGGTGGAACCGACGACAAGCCCCCTGTCGTATCCCGCGGTGGCCAGGGACCAGTAGCGGTCCTGGCCGTAGACGAAACCGTCGTAGCATTCGTCGCTGATCAGGAATAGATCGTTCGCTTTCACCAGCTCAACCAGTTTCTCCCCCTGATTCTCAGTATAAACGCCTCCGGAAGGGTTGCCGGGACTATTTATCAGGATCGCAACTGTATCCGGTCCTATCTCGGGTTCGATTTCCTCCGCAGTCGGCAGGTAATTATTCTCCGCGGAGCCGGCTACAAATACGGGATCGGCACCGGCCAGTTTTACCTGTGTCGGGTAGCTTACCCAGTAAGGTCGAGGGATCACCACCTCGTCCCCTTCGTCGTACAATAGCTGGCCGATTTCAAAGAGGGCGGTCTTCGCCCCGTCGGTTGCCATGGCCTTCCATCCGTGGTTGTCCAGCCCGAAGACCTTTTCGTACCTTTCCCTGATCGCTTTCTCCAGGTCCGGAAAACCCCCGACCTCTGTGTATCCGGTGAACCCGGATTCGATAGCAGAAATACCGGCAGAACGGACCGATTCCGGCTCCCTGAACCGGGGTTCACCAGCCCCCAGATCGATCAGGTCACGACCGGAACGTTTTAATTCCTGGGCTCTGTCGTTTATTGCCTGTGTCTGGGACTTGATTAGTGCCCCCGCTCTCTTCGCCAAATCTAAGTCCACGCTATTCCCCTCCCTGATATTTCAAGAGTTTCCGCAATCCGATCTGGTAACCGTCGAGACCCTGACCGGCTATCTGTTCCATCGCGATAGGTTCCACTACTGATTTGCTCCGGAAATCCTCGCGGTCTTCTATATCGGAAATATGCACTTCAACTACGGGCAATTCAACCGCCTCGAGCGCATCTCGCAAACTATAACTGTAATGAGTCAAAGCCCCGGGGTTGATCAACACACCGGAGGCAGTTTTCCTGTGTTCGTGAAGGAAATCTATCAACTCACCCTCGTGATTGGACTGGAAAAATTTCAACTCTACACCCAGCTCTTCCGCCAGTTCCGCAAGCGCTTCTTCCACGTAATCCAAACCCCTATCCCCGTATAATTCGGGCTTCCGCTCCCCCAGCAGGTTCAGATTCGGTCCGTTAACGACGAGTATCATTTCACCCCTCCCCCAGTTCGGTCAGATAGTCCCAGGCGGCAGTTACTTCCGACTCGGAGATCTCTTTAACGATAGCTTCTCCGCCTATTCTCTCCAGCAAGACGGAATTGATCCTTTCCCGCCTGACCTTCTTGTCCAATTTAACGTATTTCAGCAATCTCTCCTCCGAGAGGTCCGCCGGGAGAGGCGGCAGAGCAAAGCCGCGCAGGGCACTGACTATCTCTTCCAGAGATTCCTGAGATAGGTAGCCACGCCGGGCGGATATCCAGCTTTCCCCGATCATTCCCCAGAGCACCGCTTCCCCGTGCTTCATCTCCCCGTAGCCGGCCCCGGCTTCTATCCCGTGTCCGATAGTATGACCGAAGTTAAGGATCTGCCGGATTCCTCTATCTCGTTCATCCTCCGTCACTATTTCCGCTTTTATCTCACAGCACCGGGAGATAATCCCCTCCAGTTCGGCCTGATCGTTGAAATCTTCAAAAAGATCTCCATTTCCGTTAACCTTCTGAAAGAGTTCCTCGTCCCATATCAGCCCGTACTTCAACACTTCCCCCAGCCCGGATCTCACGTCAGCGGGATCCAGCGTTTCCAGGACTACCGGATCGATAAACACGGCTTCCGGCTGGTAAAAGGTCCCGACCAGGTTCTTTCCCTCCGGAAGGTCGACCGCCGTCTTCCCGCCGACGCTGCTATCGACCTGGGCAAGCAACGTAGTCGGTATCTGAATAACTGGAATACCCCGGAGAAAGGTCGAACCGACGAACCCCGCCAGGTCCCCGACGACTCCCCCGCCAAAAGCCAGGATAAACGAATCGCGGTGGAGTTCCATATGTACCAGGTCTCGATAGAGATTTTTCGCGGCTTCCGGGGACTTTGATTCCTCTCCCGGCTCCACGACCAGCTTTCCGCAATCGTGGCCCGCCGCTTCCAGAGAATCGGCCAGCTCGCCCCCGTAAAGCCGATCAACCGTCTCGTCCGTAATTACGGCACCATCTATCTTACCGAACCGCTCTTTGACGAATTCCCCGAACCCGGAGAGCGAGTCGGCATCGATGAGAATCGAATAGGCGGTATTGCCAGGATCCACGTCAACTGTCTTCATATTTTCCGTTCAATTTACTCGCTATCTCCTCCGCCACCGCCCCCGTTCCCGCTCCGTTACAGAGCAGAGCGTGGTCCGCCCGGTTATACTTTGGATGGCGTTTCTTCAGAAGTCGTCTGACCTTTTCCTCTTTCTCTTCCAGGTTCAAATCAGCCAGCAGGGGCCGGGAACCGTCCGAGCCGACGCGTTCGATAACCTCCTTCGGACTGACTTCCAGGTAGACCACTACCCCAGTGGACTTCATCCTTTCCCAGTTCTCGTCGTCCATCGGCGCCCCGCCACCGACGGCGACGACCTTCGGGTCTCCCTCGCTGACTTCTCTGATGGTCTCTCGTTCAAGTTCACGGAAACGCTCCTCACCGTAGTACTCGAATATCTCGGGAACGGTCAGGTCGGTCTTCTTTTCGATCAAATCGTCCGTGTCAACCCACTCCAGGCCAAGTTCTTCCGCCAGGTGAGGTGCAACTGTGGATTTGCCCGCCCCCATAAACCCGATCAGGTAGATTTGTCCCCGTTCCATTTTCTTAAACCTCCTCAAACCAATTTTGTATTCTCGCCCTGTGGTTTTCAAAACTTTCCCTTACTTCGTTCAGCGTATCCCCGCCGAATTTATCGAGAAAAGCCCCGGCAACCAGGTTGGCAAGCTCGGCTTCGCCGACTATCGAAGCAGGAGGAACCGCACAGACGTCGGATCGCTCCTTTGCCGCTTTGCCTTCTTCTCCGCTAATCAGATCCACGGAGTGAAGCGGTCTGGCCAGGGTCGGAATCGGCTTCATAGTCGCCCTGACCCGGAGCGGTTCGCCGTTGCTGACTCCTCCCTCGATTCCACCGGCATTGTTGGTCGAACGGCGAAAACCGCGCCCCTCGTCGTGAAAAATCTCGTCGTGAACTCCCGAACCGGGCTTTGATCCGGCCTCTTTGCCCAGCCCGATCTCGACGGATTTGATCGCGGGGATACTCATGAAGCCTCCGGCAATTTTACTATCCAGCTTCCCTTCAGCGGAACTGTAGCTTCCAATACCCGGTGGGACGCCCAGAGCGACAACTTCGAAAATCCCCCCGAGACTGTCTCCCTCCTCCTTTGCATTTTCTATTTCAGCCATCATTTCTTCTTCAGCATTTCCCGCGGTAGCCCGGACGGGGGAATCATCGGCAAGTTCGTTCCAGTTCTCGAGGGGTACTTTATCTTTCTCGGTCGAGTCGACGGCCGAACCTATCCTCGTAACCCGGCTGACGATCCTGATCCCGAACTCCCGCAATAGCGTTCTGGACAGCCCTCCCGCGGCAACCCTGCCGGCGGTCTCCCGGGCGGACGTCCGCTCCAGCACGGGCCGAAAATCCTCGTAGCCGTGCTTCAGGGATCCAGCCAGATCGGCGTGACCTGGACGGGGTAGAGTAACTGACCTTCTTTCCTCCGTCTCTTCCTCGGGTGAGATAGCTTCTTTCCAGTTCTCCCAGTCCTCGTTGGCAATCCACAGTACAATCGGCGTCCCGGTTGATTTCCCCTGGTAAAACCCGGAAAGTACTTCGGCCCTGTCCTGCTCTATCTCCATTCTGCCGCCCCTGCCGAATCCGCCCTGGCGGCGCCGCAGTTCCCGGTCAATCAGATCCTTATCCAGTTCGACTCCCGACGGGAAGCCTTCAATAAAGGCAGTAATCCCTTTGCCGTGTGATTCACCTGCAGTATTGATTTCCAGTTTCAAGAAAAGACCCCCTTTCTTGGTTATTCAAACCTAAGTTGTGCGATTCTCTCCCTAGAGTTCAACTTCTAAATCAGAATACAAGATAAACTAGCTACTGTTTGAGATATTTAATTGTTTGTCAAGTAGACATCTAACCTCCCTGTCTTAGGTATGCTTTGTATTCTCCGTTTGCTCCTCCCTTTCGGTACGAGGAGTGCCACAGGATTCAACCCTAACAAGTTAGTCGACGTCCCTCAAAGAACCGGGCGTGAA
>JAIPHN010000010.1 GCA_021735185.1 Candidatus Bipolaricaulota bacterium | reverse complement strand
AACAGGGACAGGTCTTCAGTCGCCAGCTCATATCCTTTATCTTCTATAGTGGAAAACGGAACAGGAACGGGGCAGTTATCGACAAATTCCTCTTTTGAAAGGAGATTCTCCTCGAAAACCCGATCCACTTTGCTCGGTTTGAACTCGAAATTCATTTCTTCTGGTCCGTCGATATCGTAATTCGAGTATTCCACGTGAACCGGACCGCCTCGGCTGCTGGAAAACCTCAGTTGATCGCCTTCCCCGGGATAATAGGTAATTTTTAAAGGGAGCCCGTGTTCCTGATCTATTGCCAATTCAGCCTTCGATAGATTAAATACCTCGTCTTTTAGGAAGAGAGATCTCCGAGACTGCTTTGGTTTCAAAGATATCCTATCGACTGGTCTACCGTTGATCTTCCCTTCTCCGTCGTCTTTCAGGAGAAAATCGCTAACCAGCGAGGGAAGAAAGTTAAGCTGCCCGATTACATCGACTCCGGCAAAAGGAGAGTAGAGCCACTTACCGTCCTTCTTAATGGCCGTGTTTTTTCCAACGAGATGAATCCAGGTATTCTGACCTTTATGTATCAGCCGAGAGCCAACCAGGTCATCACCGGAAAATTCCGGACCACCGGAAACTTCGATTTCAAAGTCCTCGATCGGGCTCTCGTACTCCTCGTACTCCACAACTTCGCTCCTCGGCTTCCTGAACTTTACCCTGCCCGTAACCCGCAGTCCTCCTGCGGTGATTTCCTGGTCCGCCGAAAAACTTTTAAGCTGCTCGAATTTCTTACCGGCTCTCGCCGCTATTTCTTTTACTGCAGTCATTCTTTATCACCAGTTAATATTCTTTTAAAAAGGCTCGAAATTATCTCCATCAATTGTATTCACAGTTTGCGCGATCAACTCGACTATATTTTCAAGGTCCTTCAGGCTTACCACTTCGCACGGACTATGCATATACCTGTTCGGTATGGAAACCAACCCGGTGGCAACCCCTCCCCTCGTTACCTGGATAGCGTTGGCATCAGTACCGGTTCCTCCAGGCGCCCCGGTAACCTGATACGATATTTCCTTCTCTTCCGCAACCTCAATCATCTTATCGAAGAGCACGGGATTAATATTCGGTCCCCGGGAAAGTAGAGGTCCGCCGTTCATTTCCGCCTCACCAACTTTTCTCTTTTCCTTGTCCATAGACGGCGTGTCAGTGGCAAAACTCACATCCACGGCTATCCCGATATCCGGGTCAATTCCAAAAGCAGATGTCCTCGCACCTCTAAGGCCAATTTCTTCCTGGACTGTAGCAACCGCGTGAATTTCCGCTTTTGGCTCCAGTTCGGCAAGTCTTCGGGCCGCCTCCAGGACGACGAACCCACCACTCTTGTCATCGAACCCCCGGGCGGCAACCAGATCTCCCTGTAACTTTTCAAAAGAGTAATCCAGCACTCCGGCCGAGCCAACCTCGACCAGTTCTTCCGCTTCTTCCTTATCCTCAACACCGATATCAATCCATAACTCTTCCGTCTTGACGACTTTCTTCCTCTCTTCCTCTTCCAGAAGATGAATGGGTTTTCGTCCGACGACTCCAATGATTTCTTCTTCTTTGCCTCTAATCCTTACGCGCTGGCCCGGAAGAACCTGGTTATCCCAGCCCCCGATCGTATTGAAAAACAGGTAGCCTCCATCAGTGATCTGGCTTACCATCAAGCCGATTTCGTCGGTGTGGCCCGCCAGCATCACCTTCGGATCTCCTCCCTTATTGACCACTGCAAAAGAATTGCCATGAAGGTCACCACGAACCTCGTCGGCAAAATCTCCCGCTTCGTCCTTCCATATTCGTGCGGCCTGGTCTTCGTATCCGGATGGACTGATCGTATTGACGTACTCTTCCAGAAAATCTACGGTTTTCTTCTGCATTTCTCTCCCCCCATTGTTAAATTTCAGCTAAGATACTGCAAACCGTGGTGCCGTCCTCGAAAAAACGGAACATCATAACAAATTATTATCGGGAAAAAATCAACCAGGTTCAATCAAATCTCCACTCTCTAAATTCCGAACCGGGTATTACGGACGGAATTCCGGTTAAAGCCAATGGGAGCATCTTGCAAACAAAGCTGAGCTGGTTCATCCTTAATTGATATGAAACTGATGAAAATAGTTCAGCAACAATCAGGTTTGTCCAGACGTAAGTCAAGGGATCTAATCGAGGAAGGGGAAGTGACCGTAAACGAGGATAGCGAAACCAATCCATTTGCCGACTACTCCCTGAAAGAGATGGAGAAACTGTATCTTCGAGGCCATCCATTACCGACCTATCCTCCAAAAAGGCGAGGATACAAATTTTTCAAACCAACCGGGATGCTTTGCAGCCACGACGATCCGCACTACGGCAGGACGCTCGGTAGAACTCTCAGATCTGAGGGCTTCATCGGGTACAACTGGGCGGGCCGGCTGGATCAGGACGCGGAAGGGCTACTTTTATTGAGTAACGACGGACAGCTTGTCCACGCTTTAACGCATCCTCGTTACGAAGTCGAAAAACGTTACCACTTATGGTTGTCGGAAAAACTCGGGTATGGCGAACTCGGGGGAATTATCGAAAAATTTATGGAGGGAATCGAGGACAGAGGAGATCTGCTCCAGATCAAGGAAGGCGGCGTTATAAACAGGGGGAAGGAACATACAGAGCTGGAACTAACTCTGACCGAAGGAAAGAAAAACGAGATAAAACGACTTATCGATGCCGTTGATTTAACGATCGTAAGACTTCGGAGACTCTCCATAGGACCGATAGAGCTGGGTGATTTATCCCCCGAAGAATTCCAGCGCGTGTCGGAAGAAGAATGGGAAGAACTACTTCAGTACAAAGAGGAAGCTATAGCTCAAAGAGACGACGGAAAGGGGTAAGATGGAACTCGTAGAGGTTTTCCGTACCTGGAACGAACAAAAAGCGGATATGATCAAAGCCTTGCTTCAGGATTTTGATATCAACTGCTACCTCTCCTCTCATATTACTCATTCAGTCTATCCAATTCCCGTAGACGGTCTCGGGGAAATTCGGGTCATGGTTCCGAAGAAAGACGAGGAAAAGTCGACTGATATTATCGAAAACTACTTTTCCTCGGAAGAAGAAGAGAAAGGGCAAGGATGATCCGGGGAAATTTTGAGTCTCAGCTGGATAGAATGGTCAAATCCCAGCTGAAAAAACGGGGTATCGAAGATACAAAGCTGCTGAATGCCTTCCGTTCCAACCCGCGCCACATTTTCGTTCCCGAAAATCAAAAAGGTGATGCGTACTCCGATAGACCCCTGCCGATCGGAGAAGGTCAGACTATATCTCAACCCTATATCGTGGCTTTGATGACCTCGATGTTATCCGTCGATTCAAAAGACCGGGTGCTGGAAATAGGTACCGGTTCGGGATACCAGACGGCGATCCTGGCTTCTCTTGCAGGTGAGGTTTACACCGTTGAGAGAAAAAGATCTCTCAGTAAACGAGCAAAAAACGTTCTCTCAGAACTCGGGCGGGACAATATAAACTACAGGGTCGGCGACGGCACGAGGGGCTGGGCAGAATACGCTCCGTACGAGAAGATAATCGGTACCGGTTCCGTCCCCGAAATACCGGAAAGCCTGGTTAAACAGCTGGCCGAAAACGGCAGACTCGTTATCCCCGTTGGCGGGGAAAGACAACAGCGACTAACGCTATTGATAAAAGAGGAGGGGGAAGTCGAGATACAAAAAAAGTCCTACTGTAGCTTTTTACCCCTGATCGGCGAAGAAGGGTGGAAAGAGACTTAGATAAAGAACCGATAAATCCTCCAGAGCCCAAACACTACGAGTCCGCTCGTGGCCGGTGTAAGTATCCAGGCGAGAAATATATTAATCACGTTTTTTCTGTCGATGGTTTTTGCTCCTTTCAGAAGTCCAATTCCAAGTACTGCTCCGACGATTGCCTGTGATGCGGAAACAGGTACACCTATTATTGCAAATACGTTGAGCGTAACTGCTTCCCCCATGAGTGCTATAAAAGCCGAAAAGGGTTCCAGGGAAACTATCTTGTTCCCTACAGTGTCAATAACTCTCCGGCTATAACTCAATATTCCAAAAGCTATAGCCAGAGAACCGGTTAAAGATCCGGCAATTGGAGTAAGCATGCCCGATTGTACATAGACCCCGGTAACGTTTGCTACGTTATTTGCCCCGAGCGAATAGGCGCTATACGCACCCACGAGAACAAACCCCACCTTTAATACCTTTTCGTAACGCAGATAACGCTGACCGAGCTTTTCAACCAGCCTACCAAGTGTATAATACAGGAGGTAAGCTACTATGGCACCGCCAACAGGGGTTAAAACCCAGGATATTCCCACTTTGGAGAGGATCAACCAGTTAACGTCCTTTCCCGTAGTAAGAGAGAGCCCAATAATCGCACCCACTACCGCCTGAGACGTGGAAACCGGGAAGCCCAGTACAGTCATGGAGGTAACTGTAAGGGCTGCCCCGAGGCTAATAAAAAACGCAGTAAGGGCAGTTTGACTCGATAGAGCTCCATAGGTCTCAAACCCACCTGACCCGCTTACGAGAGCCCCGACAACTACAAAGATACTGGCGATAGTCGCCGCCGTCCAGAATTTTAGTACCCTGGTAGAAACGGCAAGGCCAAAAATATTAGCCGCATCGTTGGAGCCCAGAGCCCAGCCCATAAATAACCCCGAAATCAATTTCCACATATTTTTTAACCCGACTCTCACTCAAATTAATCAAGTACCTAACAAACTTATTCGTATATAGATATATATTCTCAGCATAGGGAAATAATCTTATGATCCAGGGAAGACTTTTGCAAACTCAAATAATTTTCTCCAGATGAATTTCAGACCGAAATTGACGGGGAATATTTTTCTGGCACTTTCGACCACAATCGGCGGTAATTGACTTCGACCCTGCCGGGTAGGTATTGACTTCTACAATTTCATCGCTTGCTTATTTGAATATCAATTCCCCAGTATGTTATTCTAAGACAAATGGCCTATAATGATGTGAGTGAACGGTCGATTCAAGAAGTCAGTAATCAATTAAGCTTCTCAGTCCAGGAGGTACCTTATTATGAAAAGTTTGGTTAAGTACGGTACTTTAGTGATTTTGTTTTCCGTATTACTATTAAGCTTAAATGGTTGTAATTCAAACAAAAAACCTACAGCTTCCTTCTCCGCAAACCCCGGTTCCGGGGGAGCACCTTTGAATGTTACACTTGATGCCAGCAATTCCGCCGACGAGGACGGGATAGTTGATAACTTCAGCTGGGAGTTCGGCGACGGAACTACCGGCGGTGGCAGAATAGTCGAGCATACTTTCTCCAGTCCGGGAGAATACACGATTACGCTTACCGTTACGGATAACGACGGGGCAACTGCTGAAGCAACTAACACCGTCACCGTAGAGGAAAGTCCGCCTACAGCTAAAATAACAGCCGAGCCCCAGGAGGGTGAAGCACCGGTAAACGTCACTTTTGACCTTTCCAATTCCAGCGACCCGGACGGGGTAATAGAAGAATACTCTCTGGAATTTGGAGACGGAGAGACCACCTCGGGAACCGACCTGCTCAACGTAATCGAGCACGAATACAGTACAGACGGGGAATACGAAGTCACGCTGGAGGTAACTGATGATAACGGCCTGTCCAGCACTACAACCAAAACTATAAACGTGCAAAAACCGCCCCCGGAAAACAAACTGCCGAGCGCATCAATTTCGGTTGATTCCCAATCCGGGACTGCTCCGTTGACGGTGAACTTTTCCGCTGGTGACTCCAGCGATCCGGACGGAGAACTGGTAGGCTACGTATGGCAGTTCGGAGACGGGGAATCAAGCAGCGGAGAAAACGTCAGTCACAAATATGACAGCGCTGGCAACTTTACCGCAAAACTGACAGTAACTGATAATCGAGATGGAACAGCAACTGCAGAAACGGAAATTACGGTCGATCCCGCGACTTACTACGTCGGGGAGTCAGCTGGTAACGGATCAGTAAGGATTACCCTTCAGGATGCCACTATGAAGGAAGCTATCGCCGATTGGCAGTCCGAAGCCGGAAGACAGTTTGTTATAGTGGAGGTTACCGTAAGGGCTCTAAAGGACGATCAATACCCATCGAAGTCTCTAAACTTTAAGCTGGAGGAAAGCAACGGCAGAACCCAGTCCGTCAGCCTTGCAACTTCGGCTCTCGAAAATTACTTCAGCAGCAATATTTTGAATCAGGGAGACATGTCACGGGGCAAAATGGCCTTTGAAGCAAGGAAATCATCCGAATACTATCACCTGATTTACAACGCTCCCAACCAGAGTCCGATTCAATTCGAGATTCCGAACCAGAATTAAAATAACATAAGGGGCCAGCTCTCGTTGGCCCCTTATTCTTTGTTCAATATTTAAGAACTTCTAGCCTTACTTTTACTCCTTGATCCCCAGTTCCTCCATCGCCTGTTCCATCTGATCGTCCGTAAGCACGCCATGGTGCCAGCCGGGATCGCCTTCCATAAAGGAAACCCCTTTACCCAGGGTATTGTGCGAAATAATCGCGGTCGGCTTCCCTTTCGGCGCACTGTTATCGAGAAAAGAATCAAAAGCGTCCGTTATCTCATCATAATCGTGACCATCTATTTCAAGGACCTGCCAGCCGAAACTTTCCCATTTATCGGCCAGCGGAGCCACGTCCATGATGTCACTTACCTTGCCGTCGATCTGACTGTCGTTATAATCGACCAGGGTACAGAGATTCCCAAGCTCCTTATCCCGAGCAACTGCGGCGGCTTCCCACGTCTGACCTTCCTGACACTCGGCGTCGGAGATAGAAACGTAAGTCCTGTAATCCTGGTCACTCAGTCTACCGGAAAGAGCCACGCCTGCTCCAAAAGACAGGCCATGACCGAGAGAACCGGAAGAAAACTCGACTCCCGGAGTCCCTTTTGCCGTGGAAGGGTGACCCTGAAGCAGGGCACCCAGGCTGCGAAAGCCGTCCAGTTCCTCTTTTGGGAAATAGCCTTTATCTGCCAGGACGGCGTAAAGCAAGGGGCACGTATGTCCGTTCGAAAGGATAAATCTATCCCTGTCCTCCCAGTCCGGATCCTCCGGTTTATCATTCAAATATTCGTAGTGAAGGGCCGTCCAGGTACCGGCCATTCCTAGAGCTCCGCCCGGATGGCCAGAATTGGCGTTCGTGACCATCTTCAATACGTCAGCTCGTAACTGATTCGCCTTTTCTTTTAACTCATTTGTTTCCATTTTTCCTCCTCACAAAATCACTATAAGCTTGGGGTAACTAAGAGTCGTCAAAAACTTGTTTCCAATCACTCGATTGTATCCTTTAGCTTCTGCTCACCGTTCGATAAAACCGCAGGTGAATTCCCCAGCGCGGAATTCACTGCTTCCGATCTCGGCCTCGCTCTCCACCCTTTCTTTTCTGTAGTACAGCGAGGGTTCCGGGCCGAGAAAATTCCAGCGAAGCGGCGCATATGTCTGACCGAGCCTGGAATTACCTGAGGCTTCCTCAGGAAATTTCAGGAGAGGGATATTTCCATATCCTAATGAGGTTAAATCTTTATGCATAATACTTACTCTAATCAAGAACCAACGTCGTTAAGGCATCCGTTTGAGCACGCGAGTCGGAAATTTCTCGGTCCGGCAAGCCCGGAGGTCAAAAACGGAACAAACGAAAGGGTGGAACCATGCCCGCTCGGCCTCGATGTTCAGCTTCGACTGAAAAGGATTTTCCTGAACGGTCAGTAGAAGCTTTTATCATACGGTATTCTGTCCTGAATTCATTAATAAAAAGTCGACTTCACCTTATAAGCTTCTCGGCTTTACTGGCGATATCTTCCGCAGTAAGCCCGAAGTGCTCAACCAGATCATATGCCGGACCCGATTCACCAAACTGATCCTCCACTCCAACTCGTTTTACGGGGACGGGATTTCCTTCGGCCACTGTTTCGGATACCGCGGAACCCAGACCACCTATAATATTATGCTCTTCTGCCGTCACTGCGGCTCCTGTCTTCCCGACGGACTCGAGGATTGTCTCTTTGTCAAGTGGCTTGACCGTTGAGACGTTTACAACTTCGGCTGAAATTCCTTCGTCCTCCAGTATTTCGGCGGCATCAAGCGAATTGGCGACCATCAGGCCCATGGCGAAAATCGATACGTCGTTACCCTCACGCAAAACCTCGGCTTTTCCCAGTTCAAAGTCACATTCTTCATAGACTACCGGGAAAGCGGCGCGGGCAAGGCGAACGTATACCGGGCCGTCCATATCCCCGCTAACTCTTTTGATTACTTCCTCGGTTTGTCTAGCATCCGCGGGAACAACCACTTTCATATTCGGCAGGACCCTCATGTTGGAGACGTCCTCGAGGATCTGATGCGAAGCTCCGTCCTCTCCGACGGTAATTCCGGAATGCGTCGCAACTATCCTGACGGGAGCGGACTGGTAAGCGATAGTCTGCCTGATTTGCTCCCAGGGTTTCCCCGTGGCAAATACCGCAAATGTACTGACAAAGGGCTTCTTCCCTTCCATAGCTAGGCCTGCTGACATTCCCATCATATTTGCTTCCGTAATTCCTACGTTGAAAAACCTTTCGGGGAATTCCTGCCCAAAATATTTAGTTCGGGTAGAGCCGGCCAGATCCGCCGTCAATACCACGATGTCCTCGTCCTGCCTCCCGACTTCGGGAAGTATATCTCCGTAAGCGTCACGAATCTTTATCTTTTCATCTCGGCTATCAACTAACTTCGACACTTCAACCTCCTCCTGACAAAAAACTAAATTATCTTTCTTCTTCACCGGACAAATTCTCTATCGTGTAAAGGATAAAGCCCGCTAAACGACTCTATCAACTTCTTAAAGAACTGAAAACCCTTCTGATATTCGGCAACGTTCTTTTCGTCCGGCAAAAAGGTTTCTCCGGTGACAACCATATTATCACTGGCTTCCTGCAATGAATTGTAGACCCCCAGAGCTTTATAGGCAAGCATTGCCTCTCCGATTAGGGTAGTATCTTCCGTCAGAGTCTTCTGGACCGGGACATCTGTTACATCAGCAATAATCTGGGGCCAGAGGTCAGTCCTCGTCCCCGCCCCGCCGATTCTGATTCTCGTAAATTCCATTCCGTTCTCAGTCATCACTTCTCTGACGAAATTCAGGCTGTACCCCACACCCTCCAGAATTGCCCTGGCCATGTGTTCCTTCCCGTGATAATCCTTCAAGCCAAAAAAAGATCCGCTCGCCATATTACCGATCCTCGGATCGCGCTCTCCGGTAAAGTAAGGTAGGCTGAACACCCCGCCCGATACCGGCTCCACCTCCGCCGCAGCAGCAATTATATCTTCATAACTTTGTGAGGAAAGCAAATTATCCCTGAACCAGCGCAATCCGACCCCGGAATTGTTTATTGCCCCTCCTATAGCCCACTTACCCGGCAGCAATGAATAAGTTTGCAGTCGCCGTTTATCAGGGTCGTCGATAATGGGCCGGTCCGAGCAGGTCCTAATCATAGCAGTCGTGCCAAGGTTGCAGACGCCGTCTCTTCCTTCGACTCCACCCAGTCCGAGAACCATGGCACCACCATCGTAAACACCCAGTGCTACCTTAACCTCTTTCTTCAGGTTTAACTCATCCGCAACTTCAGGGCGGAGCTTTCCCAGTATTTCCCCTCCAGTACCTACCTCGGGAAGCTGTTCCGTGTTGATTTCAGCAATCTCCAGCAGTTTATCGTCCCAGGTGAAATCTTTTATATTGAATAACTGACTAGAAGACGCAATTCCCGGATCGGTTACGAAATCGCCAACTAGCTTTCGCGTTAGAAAGCTCTTTACATCGGCAAAATATTCGCTTTCATCAAATACATCGGTTTTCTTTTCCTTCAACCAGATGAGCTTTGGCAGAAGATAGGAAAATAACGGGGGGCATCCCGTCCGTTCGTAAATCTCCCCCAGATCCTCTCTCTTCTGGAATTCGGGCATCACGGACTTCGGTCGCTCGTCCATCAACGTCATTATCCCGCTCAGCGGCTTACCCTCAGAGTCAAGCGGTAAAAAACCAAACTGGTAGCCGGTCAAACCGAGTACTTCCACCTCTTCTTCGTATCCCTCTACGACCCTGCGAGTTATGGCGGAAAGAGCGGAGAAAACTTCTTCCGGGTCGTGTTCGGCGGCGCCTTTTTCGGGTCTGTGGACCTGCAAATTCTTGCTGGCCTGGGCCAGCAAGTCACCTTCACGCCCGACCACACCCGCTTTTATGTTCGTAGTCCCCACATCGATTACAAGTACCAGGCTCATTTGCCCACCCCGGCACGATTCCCACTTCTGATAACCTCGGGATTTACTATCTCCTCGGGTACCTCCCTTTTGACCAGTTTCTCGATGTCCTGAACCATTTTTTCATCCATCACCCTCAGGGATTTTTCCGTATAACTGCCCACGTGAGGCAGGACGTAAAGGTTATCCACTTCCCTGACCTTGCTCCCTGCACCCGGCGGTTCCTCTTCCAGAACGTCGACCCCGGCACATCTTACTTTCCCGGATTCAAGGGCGCTGATCAGCGCAGATTTTTCCATTAATTCTCCTCGAGCCGTATTCACAATTACCACCCCGTCTTTCATCAGCTCAAACTCTTCTTCTCCGACGAAGTGGTAGTTATCCTCGTTCAACGAAGCGTTGAAGCTCAATAGATCAGAGCTTCGCAAAATCCCTTCAAAGCTCCCCGGTTTCACTCCCGTCTTCTCTATTACCGCGTCAGCTATATTCGGGTCGTAAGCGGAAACCTCAGCCCCAAATCCTTCGCTAATTATTTCGCCAACCCGGCTGCCGATGTTTCCATACCCGATGATTCCCACCCGGGTTCCGGAGAGTTCAGCACCGACAAATTCCTTCCGCCTTTCCCATTCTCCTTCATCTACCGCCCGGTTAGCAGGGATTATATCCCGGAGACACGTCATAATCAGAGAAATCGTCAGTTCGGCCACTGCATCTCGTTCAGCCTGGTGCGCTACCCTGGTCACGAGTACCCCCGCCTGGGTCGCTGCCTCCAGATCTACGTTGTCACAACCGATGCCATGCCTGGCAATCAGTTTCAGCTTCTCGTTTTTTTCAAAGAAAGTTTTCGGGAAGTTAGGCGTTACGCTCGCTATCACGTACTGATATCCCTCCAGTGCCTCAGCCAGCCGTCCCCCGTCCACCTGGGGATCGAACTGAAACTTCTTCACCGGACCCAATGACCGCAGTTTCTGCATCAGGTCCTCGAAGTTCTCGCCGAAAGTGCTAGAATTAACTATGGCCGTTCTAACCTGACCGTCGCTTGCCGAGTTAATCTCTTTCACCCCACTTAGACGTTCTTAATATCCTGCCACTCTGTATGAAAGGTCCCTTCTTCGTCAACTCTCTGATAGGTATGGGCACCAAAATAATCCCTTTGGGCCTGGATCATATTTGCCGGCAGGCGTTCGGAAGTCAGGGAATTGAAATAGTTCAAACTGGCACTGAGCGCCGGGCAGATCAAATTCGTCTTCGAGATGGCGGAAACCACTTTCTGGAGAGAATTTAAGCCATCCCGGTAATCATCCCTGAACTTTTTAGAAGCCAGAAGGGTATCGAGCTCACTATCGGAGTAACTCTCGGAAATCGGATCGAGCAGATCCGATCGAATAATGCAGCCGTCCTTCCAGATCCTTGCCACGTCCTGGAGATCCAGACTGTAGTCGTATTCGTGGGATGCCACTGTAAGTAAATCCAGACCCTGGGCGTAAGCGGTCACTATCGAGAGGTAAAGCGCATCTTCAAGATCTTCCCCAAATCCATCGTATACACCGGAATTACCGGTTTCGTATAATTCCGATAGCCGGCCCCGCTGGTCCTTGCGAGAGGAAAGCAGGCGGGCATCCACTGCGGCAGTAATCGTCGGGGTCGGTACTCCCAGATCCAGCGCGCTCCGGGATGTCCACTTCCCAGTCCCTTTCTGCTTTGCCGTATCCAGTATCATCTGAAGTAAAGGACGGCCCATCTTCTCGTCCTCCCGACGGAGAATCTCCACCGTTATTTCCATCAAGTAAGCCTCTAGCGGGCGGTTCCATTCTTCGAACCTGTCGGCCATCTCCTCATGATTTAGTTCCAAAAGATTTTCCATGGCCCAGTAAGCCTCGGCAATCGACTGCATGACGGCGTACTCGATTCCGTTATGAACCATTTTGACGTAGTGGCCGGCCGAACGAGGGCCGAGATACTCACAGGTCGGCCCCTCGGGGGTCTGGGCCGCCGCTGAGCGCAATATATCCGAGACCTCTTCATAGGCTTCGGGGTGACCGCCGGGCATGATGGAAGGACCGTGCAGAGCCCCGTACTCACCACCGCTAACCCCCGTCCCGAGATAGTAAAGGCCTTCTTCTTCGACCTTCTCGACTCGGCGGTTGGTATCCTGGAAGTGGGAGTTACCGCCGTCGATAATTATATCCCCTTCTTCCATCAGGGGAAGTAGCTGATCTATCACCATGTCCACCGGATCTCCGGCTTTGACGAGAATGAGTATTTTTCGCGGTCTCTCAAGAGAGGAGACGAAATCCTCCAGTTCATAGGTAGCGACTATATCCCTGTCACTGGCTCGCTGCTGTTTGAATTCCTTCGTTTTTGAGCCAGTTCGGTTGTAAACGGATACCTGATAGCCGCTCTCTTCGACATTCAGGGCCAGATTCTGACCCATGACCGCCATGCCAATAATTCCAAACTCCGATTCTTCTGAGCTCATATCTACCTCCACCTCCTAGACACCGCTGAATGCGGAAAAACCACCGTCAATCGGAATCACGGTCCCATGAACGAACTCGGAACCGTCTTCGAGCAGCCAGAAAACCGTAGTTAGCAGGTCCTCCGGGTCGCCGAACTCGTCCATCGGCGTGTGGTCGATTATCGTTTGTCCGCGTTCGGTCAGGTCACCGGTTTCCTCGTCTATAAGGAGATACCGGTTCTGTTCCGTAAGCAAAAAACCCGGGGCAATCGCGTTTACCCTGATGTCGGTAGAATAATTTTGCGACATGTGAACGGCAAGCCACCGGGTAAAATTACTGACGGCGGACTTTGCCGCGGAATATGCCGGTATCTTGGTCAGCGGGGTAAATGCGTTCATGGAAGATATGTTGAGGATAATACCTTCACCCTGTTCCACGAATTCCTCCCCAAATACCTGGGAGGCTAGAAAGGTGCCGAGGAAATTCAGGTTAAAGACCTGCTGAACCCCTTCCTTGGGAAGGTCGAAGAAGCTCTGGTCTTCGCCCGTCGTCGCCTTCGGACTGTTGCCGCCGGCGCCGTTGATCAGGACGTCAATTCGGCCCCATTTGTCTTTCACTTCATCGGCGGCCTTCCTGAGACTTTCCTTATCAAGGACGTTCGTCTCTATCGTCATAAGCTTCTCTTCCTGTCCCCTCACCTCATCTTCAAGTTCGGCCATACTATCCTCGTCTATGTCCAGTACAGCGACTTTAGCTCCAGACTCCGTCAGGGCCTTCGCCATTTCGGAACAGAGCACGCCGGCACCGCCGGTTAAAACAGCTACTTTATCGCTCATATCGTAATTTTCAACCACTTCCATGAATTTCACCCCTAAGTCAATAAATCCAGATGGTGTCCAAGGTGGGACTCCAGCAACTCGTAGTGGCGCTCTTCGTATTCTTTTAGAAGATTTTTTATCTTATCTTTATAGACAAATTTGTCGTTTTCTTTTTGGCTCAACACGGATCCATAAGTAACGTGAAAAACCTGTCTTGGGTCGTCTCGGTCGAGTAATTCCGGCAATTGATCGTCCGGTAGCTCACACGGAGACGGTACTTGAGAAAGATCCGTCTCTACGTGGTAGGTAGCTTTATCTTCCTCGAACCTCTCCAGGGCAAAATCATGGAGCTCCCGAAAAAGATCTGGGTCCTTTTCGGCTACCAATCGAATCGCTTCCAGGTAGCTCGTCCCGGCCGTTTTTACGTGTACGTTCTCCCCGAGGTACTCCGCAAAATAGGGATAGATGCTGAACTTGTCCGAGCCGGAATGGAGCGAGAGCCTATAGTCACCAAAGGAACTTGCAATCGCAGCATGCGCCTTCAACTGTTCTTCAAATCGATCCAGATCCCCTATATAATCGATTCCTTTCTGGATATTCCCGACAAACCTGGGAGCGAGGCTGAACAATTCAACTCCCCTTTCAGTCAGTTCTTTCGCGACGAAAACGTGCTCCAGCGGCGTCGTCGGCGTCTCCGTTTCGTCGACGGACACCTCGAAGATAAATCGGTCGTCTCGAGCTTCCGAGACCCAGGCGAAGGAATCCACGGCGAACTTTACCGCGGGGAAATACTTGACGATCGCTCGTTTTACCTCTTCCGGCTGAAAGGTACTGGCAAATTGGTAATCATGTTCCGGCAAACTTGCGCTAAACTTTCTTCCGGAGTACTCCTCCAGCAACTCCTCTCCTCCGTCGATTTTCCGGAGAGCTTCCTCTAACTCTTCCCCTGACAACCTATCCCCTGCAGGGTTCACGTGTTCGCTCGGATCACAGGTAAACATATTGAAACCGACTTCAGCCGTTTTTTCAACCGCTTCGCGCGACTTCAGGTGATCCGCATCAGCAGCAAAACCACTTTCGTAACCTTCTTCAAATACCCCCCACACGGCAGTATTCATGACGTCTTCGGGCGAGCGGCCCGTCCTTTCCATTTCCCGGATCGACTGCTGGGCGAAGACCGGGAAGACATCGTATCCATCCAGGGCCCTTTCGTGACCCGGTGTGGCCAGGCCCGAACGGTCGCCAAAACCAAAAGAGGGCTCGGGCGAGGGAAGCGTCGGTTCGAGCCAGTCAAACGCGTTCATTAGTTCCTGAGCATTCTCCCAGCTCAGAGGACAGAGCTTTAAACCGTCGTTCTTTTCCTCCCCCGTAAATCGGTCCCGCTCCGGCCCGAGGACGCAGAGTGATTTTTTTCCGGCGGGCTCTTTTACCAGAGCGTATTCACTACTCCCGGCATCCCGGAGAGATTTCTCGTAAACGTCGTAATCCGATCCCAATTTTTCTCTAATGCTGCCTGTAGAACTCAAGATTTCACCTTCCAGTATTCATCCTTCAATTACCCTTGCCGAATCCGAACAGTTCCTTTTTTCTCTGCAAAGCCACTTCGTTAGCAAGTTCAAGCGCTACGTCTTCCGGCATCTGACCTCTTTCAACCATTTTCCCCAGGGTATTCGCCAGCGAGCGGCGAAAGACCTCTATTCGTGAACCATAAGAGATGAGCTTTCTCGAATCACTGACCATTCCCGGGTGATTTGCGAGCAAATCAACCGTCGCCATGTATTCAAGCTGGTTCTCGATTCCGTGAGGGCTATCGTTAAACCACCAGGGAGCACCAATACTGACGTTGGGAAATGCTCTCGACAAAGTAGCAACCGACGGCAGATCACCTGGATCCAGGTAATACAGCACGATATCCAGTTCGCCATCGAATTTATTCAAGAAGTATTTGAGGTTACCTGTGAAATCGACTTCCTGCGTTCCCACGTCACCGCCGGAATCCGGACCAAGTTCCCTGTACAGCTCATCCCTGTAGTTCCGAACGGCGCCAATATGGAGCTGAGTCACCCAGCCGGTTTCACTATTCAATTTGCCAAAAAACATCAGGAGAAAGGACTTGAAATCAACCAGCTCCTCATCCGTCAGTTTTGCCGGTTCTTCAAAGCCTTTTCTATATATTTCGGCAGCTCTCGATTCTCCCACCTGTCTGGTTATCCCCCGCACAACTCCGTGGTCGCTCGCAAGACAACCAATTTTGTCAAAATAGCTGTGGGTTTCTTTCAAGGCATCCAAAAATCCCTGGAGTGACGAAACATCTTCCCCGGTTTCTCGGCCAAGATCCTCGACATCACTCTTCCAGGAATCTTTTTCGATCTTCATGAACTTATCCGGGCGCCAGGTGGGGAGTATTTTCGTCCCCTCAACCTCCTCCGGCGCACGTTCGTGGTATTGCAACTCCATCGTCGGGTCGTCAGTACTACAGAGGACCTCGACGTTCATCTCATTCAATAACTGCTGAGGCTTATAAGACTCCTTAGCGAGTATGGACTTAGTCTCTTCCCAGATGGTTTCGGCCGTATCACCGGAAATTGTTTCCTCTATTCCAAACCTCCGCTTGAGGTCAAGATGAACCCACTCATAGGTCGGATTACTGGCAAACTTCGGAAATACCTCGGTCAGAGCGAACCACTTTTTCTTATTGTTGGCTGAACCTGTTATCAGTTTTTCCTCAACGCCCCTCTTTCGCATTAACTCCCAGACATAATGATCGGTCTCGGCCTCTACTTCCCAGATATCGTCCCAGCCCTCGTTTTCAACTATTTCTTCAACGTCCGCGTGGGTATGAGGGTCGTAAATTTCCAGGTCTTCAATTTCTTCAAATAATTCTTGAGCCCTATGGTTATCCAGTAAGTAAGAGCAGTCCAAAAAACTCATTATATCACCTAACCTTTCAGCATTCCTTCCCTCAAACCTTTTATGAAGAAATTACGAAATACGTAGAATATTACCAACACGGGTATTACTGCCAAAACAATCATTGCGCCCAATCTTCCATAAACTAAAGTCTGTAACTCATCCCTAAGCCAGACGATCCCGACCGGAAGGGTCTGCCATTTGTTTTTTGACATAAGAGTTGAGGCAAACAGGTATTCCTGCCAGGCGAAAACGAAAGTAATAATCGAGGTGGCTGCCAGAGATGGTTTTGTCATCGGCAACATAACTCTGTACCAAAGCTGAAATTCATTGCATCCATCTACTATGGATGCATCCCTAATGTCATCTGGAATAGTAGAAAACGCCCCACGCATGATAAGTAATCCCCAGGGTAAGTTGAGTGCGACATAAGGCAAAATTAGTCCAAACCAGGAATTTCTTAACCCCATCCAGTCCTCCATCATGTAAATGGGAATTAAGTACATAATGTAGGGCACCGTAAGCACCAGAATGATTCCCATAAACAATAATCCCTGTCCTTTAAATTTTCTGACGCCAAATGCGTACCCTCCAGTAGCACTGGAAACTATCACCAGTACTACCGTCGAAATCGTTACTACTAAACTATTTATGAAGTATCGAAAGAAGCTTGTCATCTTGATGAATACGTAATTATAGTTCTCAAGGGATAACTCCTTCGGTATTATATTCATCGGATAAGAAAACAATTCCTGGGTGGGCCTGAGCGAAGTAATAAACATCCAGACCAAAGGCGTCAAGAATATAACAGTAATTATTACTACTACTCCTAATATTAACCTCTGTCTATTCAATGATGTCATATGAAAATAACCCTCCTAATTAACCCAGTTTCTAATCCGATGTCGAGAGAAAGTAATTCATTACGGCAGCCAGAGCCAAAATTATGAAAGCGGTAATATAAGCCACCTGAGAAGCTGCACCCATGCTTAACCTTTCAAAGGCCAACTTCCAGGAATAGTAATATAGAGTTAAAGTCGCAAATCCAGGGCCTCCTTCAGTAACCACCTGGGGTAAAACAAACACTTTAAATGAGTTGATCAATACCCATATACCGCCAATCAACAAATATGGTTTTAAATTTGGCAAAATCACGTAAACAACTTCTTGCCAGAAATTGGCACCATCTATTCTAGCTGCTTCACGTAAATCCCCGGGAATTGAAGCAAGACCTCCCAGAAAAACCACCAGGGTAAATCCCATCATTTTCCAGGAACGCGCTATTACCAAACCGTATAAAGCCGTGGATGGATCACCAAACCAATTTCGTGTAAGAGACCCCAGTCCTACGAGCTGAAGGACTCGATTAAACAAGCCCAGGTTCGGGTTCATAATCCAACTGAAAGTTATCCCCACAAGCGACATCGAGATAATCATCGGCATATAGTAGATGGTCTGGAACAGAGTAACCCATCTCTTTAACTCGTTTATTAAAATAGCCAGTATCAATGATGCAAAAAAAGTAATAAAGAAATATGGTATCGCAAATTTGATCTGGTTTAACAGGGCGGTATGAAAAAGACTATCATGCAGAATCATATCAGCATAACCCTGTAGACCGATAAAAGTCGGCAGTGCATCCTTGGCATAGTTAAACGAGGTGAAGCTAAGATAACCGGAAAAAACTATCGGGAAGCCAATAAATCCAAAAATAAAGACCAAGGTGGGTAGGAGAAATATAAACAGCTTCGTTTTGTCCCAGAGCTTCCGTTTTAACTCCTGGCTCATTTATAACACTCCAATTGCTTTATTTTGTCAAATAAGAAATTTAAAAACCGTGCATGAAAGGTTAAAAACATGGCAGGCGAGGCCCAGTACAACCTCGCCTGCCATGTTATGAAATTCTTGATTATTCCGCTCTCAGGTTATTAAAGTCCAGGTCTTCTGTTTCGCTCTTTATTTTGTTGAGAGCCTTATCTACCTCCATTCTACCAAACGCAGAATCCACGAGGTACTTTTTCATGATGTCCAGGTACTTATCGATATCAGCGTATAGAGGAATAGGCTTGGATGCATTAGCTATACTAAGAATAGTATCCATTTGGTCCTGGAACCAAGTTATTCCATCCCCGTAATATGCCTCCATTACAGGAAGTTTACCATAGTTGTTGAAGCTCCACTGCTGAAACTTAGCAGAGAAAATAGCCTCTCTGATATACTGCTTGGCAAGTTGAACTTTGGAAGAGACTTTAGGCACCCAGACTGAATGGGTCCAAATTATACTCCCGTTTTCCTTTGAGCCCGGCCACCCGAGATAAGCAATATCTGATTCATCTTCTGTAACGCTTACTAGCTCCATTATATGACCTTGGGCTGCATAGAAAGAGCCTGATGCACCGGTTTTCCATTTAGAATAACCGGCAGCATCGGTCGTGACCCATTCACCGACACCCTTCTCATTCATTTCCTGCAGCATTCCAAGCCACTTATGGGCAGCTTCGCTTGTTATGTCAAACCCTTTTCCATTTTCTTCCTGGAAAGCTCCTGTCATAGCTAGAATAGGTCCTGCGTAATTGTATTGCATAAATTCACGGTCCCATATCTGAATGTGAGCACCTACGGGAGCATTTTTCTTAATCTTTTCGAAATAATTCATGAAAGCTTCCGTATTGGAGAAACTGGGGATGGGTTTGGGCTTACCGTCTTCCCAGAGACCGGACTTCTTCATTATTTCCGTATTCACCCCTACTATGGCAACTTCTCCCATGAAAGGTAATGCAGGGTAATAAGTTCCGTCACCGTTGGGTTTTTTGTAATGTCCTGCTGCAAGGAAACCCCCTACGAATTCGTCCTTGGCCATGGTTCCGTGCAGCATATCACCTAGTGGTTCCAGCCAATTACCACTAATGACGGGCCCAAGCATCGACCCCGATCCACCGACAAAAACGTCAAATGAAGTCGAGCCGCCCTTCCACTCAGTTATGTACTTAGGGGCACTCCACTTACCCGCTTTCTCGAGATTTACGTTAATATTGGGGTGATTTTCTTCAAAGTCTTTTGTTACCTCTGCTAACGGAAACTTTTTATGAATCCAGGGCGGAGCATACACTCTCAAATTCTTCTCTGCCTGAGCTTGCCACCCGAGAACAAATAAAGGTGTAATGGTTATTGCTAAAACTAATACAATTGCTACTGATTTTCTTTCCATAATTTTGTCACCTCATAGTTGATATTTTTAGTGAGAACAAAAAATCGCCAAAATTTAAGTTATTTGATACCACCTCCTTAATGGGGCCTCTTAAAACTGCTGTTTCTTTTAATAACCCTCAAAGTCTCCTTTCTCACCTGTTGTAAATGATGCTTTAAACTCTCTTTTGCTTTTCCCTCGTCCCCCTCGTTTAAAGCATCTAGAATTTTTAAGTGTTCATCCATGGATTGGGATATTCTCTTGTTGAGATGGCGAGTGATACTAATCAAGTCATGGATTCTAGTGGTAAAGTCCTTAAGAAAGCTATTATCGGAATGGCTAAGAATGATCTCTTGATGTAACATTTCGTCCGTCCGATCGAACCATTCTCGTTTCTTTTGTGGGCTTAGGTTATTTTCTCTAATCTCCTCAGTTTCACTTCTACAATTTTCTATTAATTTATCCGGTACTGATTCAATTGCTTCTTCAACTGCGTAAATTTCGAATAGTTCACGCATATCATAAATTTCTTCGATATCATCAGAGTCAAACTTTCTAGCGTAATACCCCACCCTTGGTTCTACTGATACTAACCCCCTATCCTCCAGAGCCTTCATCGCATCCCTTATAGGTGCTTTACTGACTTCAAGTTCTTCAGTCAATTCGTCCACGTCGATTCTTTCACCAGGGGGGATTTCTAGATTTATAATCCTGTCCCGTATTACGGAAAAAACCTGGTCCGCCAAGCTTTCTTTATTCAATTCAACCGCGTTTTTTTCTGAGTTTATAATAGTGCCACCAACCTGATATGTAAAAGTTGATATATCACATTTTAAAACTTATCATAAATCGTACTTTTTGTCAAACGAATGATTTCAATAAATGACCGTGACAACTTTTACAGTCTTTTGGCCCCGAGGGTACTTATTTTATTATCCTAATTGGTGATATGTTTACCTGATATATGGTCAAAAAATTATTATCGAACTCAGGAGGTCTAACTATGAGTTTAAAACTGGGCCTGGTCGGAGCCGGAGCTGCGGCAGAATTGCACGCCAACGCTCTAAAAAACGTGGAGGGCGTAAGTCTATCAGCAGTATTCAACAGGAGTTCGGAGGAGGCAAAAGAATTTGCGGCCAATTGGGAAATTAACTGCTTTGACGACTACGAAGAACTACTGGCCATGAACGAGCTGGATATAATTGATATCTGTACTGCGACCGGCACACATTCTCAATTCGCCGTACCAGCAGCAAAAGCCGGAAAGAATCTAATCATAGAAAAACCGTTGGAGATCACGCCTGAAAAGTGTGATGAAATAATCGCTGCAGCCGGACAAAATAACGTAAAAGTTGCCGTTATCTTTCAAAACAGATTTAAGGATTCGATCCGAACCATCAGAACAGCATTGAGAAAAGGTCGATTGGGGCGGCTCGTCCTTGGAACTGCTAACGTAAACTGGTACCGGTCTCCGGAATACTACCGGAATAACTGGAAAGGAACGAAGGATCTAGACGGTGGAGGAGCCCTGATAAACCAGAGTATCCACACGATAGACCTACTCCAGTGGCTAATGGGTGACGCCGATTCTATAACGGGACGAGTAAAGACCCTGACTCACGAAATCGAGGGTGAGGACATTGGCGTAGCCACTCTGGAGTTTTCCAATGGGAGCCTGGGAACTATAACTGGATCCACGGCTATTTACCCCGGACTGGACGAGGAGCTAGGAATCTACGGCACAAAAGGGAGTATTGAGCTGACCGGAAGTCGTATTACCACCTGGGAGATGTCGGAAACAAAACCGGGCGACGAAGAGATCATTGCAGTGCCCGAAGAGGAAGGAAAAAGCGGGGCGAGCAATCCCACGGACATAGAATCGGAAAATCACAGAAGACAGATCCAGGAAATCGTTGACGCCCTGCGCTCGGACAAAACCCCACCTGTACCCGGGAACGAGGCAAAAAAATCGGTCCGGATAATTAATGCCATCTATGAATCGTCCCGGACCGGTAAAACTATTGAACTAAATTGAAAATTTAGTAACGATTAACTGAACAGACTAATTAACCACCGGTTTAGTAATAGCTTCTGATCGTTTTATCCAGCACCTTCTCAGTTATAAGCGCATCGGCTCCGGAAGCCCTATTGCTTTCACCATCCAGTAGGACTTTTTCAACGTGTTCGAAGAGCCCGTAATGCGTGGCCGGGAGTTCTTCAAGTTTGAATTTCTTCTCCTCTGCCTGAGTCCTTAAATTCACTCGGGGCTCGCCTAAATCAGTCGTAAATATAGTTCCTTCAGTTCCGTGAACGTAGAGTTCGTCGGCAGAGTGATCGGTAAAAAAGTCCCCCTGGACCCCGGCCTGGGCTCCGGAATCGAACTTTAGACTAAGGGTTACGGTATCTTCGAGTTCGTTTCCTGTGTCAAATGATGTCACCACTCCTGTGGCCTCCTCAACTGAGCCAAGCAAGAACGTCAGCAGGTCCACCCTATGGGAAGCAACGTCCACAAACCAGCCTCCGCCGCTGACCTCTAATTTCTCCCGCCAGCCTGCCTCCTCCGGGGGGTCGAAAGAAATATAAACGTAACTCTGGACCGGTTTACCTATTTCACCTGAATCGATTAGTTCTTTGATCTTCCTGACCTGATGGTAAAAACGCCTGTAATAGGCTACGAATAGCTCAACTCCTTCACCTTTACAGGCCTCGACCATCTCCCGGGCTTCTTTCGAGTTCAGACCAACTGGCTTCTCGACTACCACGTCTTTCCCTTCTTTTGCACTAGCAACTGTGTAATCTTTATGACTGCTCGGTGGTGTCGCCACGTATATCAAGTCAATTTCCGGGTCTTGGATTACTTTATTTGCATTATCAGTGGCAACTGATATATCGTGTTCAGCGGCATAACTTTCCGCTTTCGTCAAATCTCGCCTCATTACCGCCTTTATCCTGCTTCTTTTTGCCTGTAACAACGACGGGCCGCTTTTACGTCTAACTACATCTCC
>JAIPHN010000112.1 GCA_021735185.1 Candidatus Bipolaricaulota bacterium | reverse complement strand
CGTCGGCCTAACCTCGCCGGCCCTGAATCCTGTTTCCAAGCTGATCCTGATCGTGAACATGTGGCTGGGCAGACTCGAAATCACGCCGGTGCTGGTTGCCCTCTATCCGGGAAGCTGGCGATAGATCTTTTTTGAGGTTTTCCAATTTAGATGACGTAAAATCACAGTTCAAGAAACGACAAAGGCTTGGCTAGGAATTCCTCGATAAATATTTTAGCGAGGTCTAGCTATTACATTTGATCGGGCCGCTTACCGGTTTGCAGCTCACCAAATAGTTCCTTGGCCTGATCCTCCCTTTTCTCGTTTTCTGTTATTATGATCAGAATATCTTCTTCGTTTAATTCCGTGTTCCCCCGTGGAATCACTGCTACACCCTCTCGAAGAACGGAGGTTATTAACATTCCTTCGGGAAGATCGATATCTTTTATTTTATCACCGGCAAACTCACCCGGGGATATTTCGACCAACCTCGCCCCGCCCTGCACCAGAAGTGAAAAGTCCAGAATGTCGTATCCATGGAGCAGGCTGGATATTTCTGTTGCTGCTGAGACTTTTGGAGAGATGACATGATCGACCCCTAGTTCCCGGGCAGTTGCCCTTAAGCTGGTTTTATTTAATTTGGCAACGACCTTGGGAACGTTGAACTTCTTGGCGAGGATCGCGATCACCATGTTTAGTGCATCGGAGTTCGTAGTTGCTATGAGTGCATCGGCATCTCTGGCTCCAGCACTCTCCAGCAGTTCCGGCTCCGTACCGTCGCCGTGAAGCACCAGGGCATCGTATTCCTCCGAAAGCATCTCACATTTTTCCTGATTCTGATCAATGAGAACAAGCTCAAACCCTTTCTGAACCGTAAGATCCTCGGCGAGCTGTGTTCCTATATCGCCAAGACCGGCAATGATAACTCTCATGGTATTCCTCCTAATGCTGTAAACTTTAAACTCTCTCGGTTAAAAACTTTGAATAAAAAAATATTTTGAGGCACCGCAACGCCTCCTTTGTCCTGCAATTGTAAAAAACACGAAATAAGAAATTTTATGTTACCTTAAAAAGAAGATAAACTACTGGTTTGAGTTTTGCAAAAGTATAAGGAAAACCAATCCAAATAAAATCCATTCTGCTACGTTTTCTAGTAAAAGTTAAGAATTCTACGCTGGGCTCGGTAAGCCACCATTTATCTTTCCGGAATCAAAAATACGGTTACCTCAGCCTACCCAAAAGCTTCACCCGGATAGAGAAGCGGAAATAATTTATGTTCCACTACCTACCGCGGAGTTCGGGAATTAATTGAAAAATCACTCTATGACAAAGGTATGACCGGAATGGATTTTCGACCATCCTCGTTCCGCCTTTTATCCGATTTACCTGTCCTCTTTTGTCGGTAACCTAAAAGCAGAAATTAATTAGAAGTTTGCAAGCTTGTTTGTATTGAAGGCGAGAAAGAAAATATTATTGACGGTGAAGGGGAAGCGTCAATCCGGGGGAAGAGACGGAAGAGTAAAATTTGATATTCCTATTTTAGAGGAGGTAAAATATGAGACCAAAATTAGCTGTTATCACGATTTTCGTACTGGTAATCGGGGTGGTTGTTTCAGGGTCAATAGCACCTGTTGCAGCAGAGAAAACCGCTGAAAAAGAGGCCCTTATGAAAGTATTTACGCATCCGCCGGACCGGAGGGAGAACCTGTTTGCGGAGTCTTTCCTTAACCAGGTGTCCATCGATAATATAAACAGTCTAGTCGCCCAGTATAAATCCAAACTGGGAGAACTCGAGTCGATTAAAAGCGGGGAAGGTCCCTACACGCTGATATTTGAAAAGGGAACCGCCCCCAGTCGGGTATCTCTGGACTCAGAGGGAAAGATAGCCGGACTATGGTTCGGAAACCCCACGTTAAAGTCGGACACTCTGGACAAGCTCGTATCCGAATTAAAGAGTTTAGATGGTTCCGTCTCCCTTTATATATCAAAAAACGGAGAGCAGCTTTATTCCTTGAACGGAGACGAGAAATTGGCGGTTGGATCCTCGTTCAAACTTTACGTCCTAAAAGCGCTTTACGATAAGATGGGGTCTGACAGCTGGGATAAAGTGATATGGCTGAAGAAACAAAACATGTCGCTTCCCTCGGGAATACTCCAGGATTGGCCCGTCGGCACGCCGGTAACCGTCAAAACACTGTCGAACTTGATGATATCCCAAAGCGACAATACGGCTACCGACGTTTTGATCGATTTAGTTGGGAAAGAGTACCTGGAAAACCAAACGAATCCCAAAAACAGGCCTTTTTTAACTACAGTAGAGGCTTTTAACCTGAAGTACGGCGTTGATTCTGGCACAAGGAAGGATTATATAACCGGCAATAAGAAACAGAAGCGGGAGATTCTTGAGAGCTTCCAGGGACTTCAAGTAAGCGCCAGCCAGGTTACGGCCTCTATACCCACGCTGATTGAGGGAGTCGAGTGGTTCTTCTCAACCGAGGAACTTGCTTCGATGATCTACGATCTCAAAGAAGCGAATGAAATTTACATAAATCCGGGACTGACAACGAAATCCGACTGGTACCGGGTCGGTTACAAGGGAGGATCCGAAGGGGGAGTACTTCAGTACACTCATCTGTTACAAAAAAGTAAGAATTCGCCAGTATACGTTATTTCTCTGACGGTCAACAATCCCAAAAAAGGGCTCAATACGAGCAAGATAACGGAGATCGCCTCGCGGCTGATATCTCTGGTCAAGGATGGGAAGCTATAGGACAATCGAGCGATCTATAGGAGTTATGTGGTGACCTCATTTTGAACAAACTTCAACGCGGCTTCAGGGGTTCGTGTCGAGGCAAATTTGACATTTGCCTGGGAGGCAATACCAAATATTTGAACAGGAGTTGTCCGTAAAATGATTAACGTCCGTTCCGAGCGAACGAACTTATGGCTTTTCTTTGGACTGACGCTGGTTTTTTCCTGGGTTTTCTGGGGAATAGCTGCCTTAATGAGGTTTCAAGGGACGAAATTTCCGGGCGTGCTGTTTTTCGTGGCAGGTGGGACAGGTCCAATGGTAGCCGTTTTGTTCCTTCTTTTTCGGGGACAGTCGGAACAAAGATCCAATTTCTGGTCGCGCGTCTTTCAGATCAGTCGAATAAGTTGGAAGTGGTGGCTAGTTATCCTGCTGTTTTTTCCTATTTTGAACGCCCTATCCCACGTCATCGCTGGGTGGATCAACGGCAACGTAGCTGGTTTTAATTTTCCGACCGAAGTTTTTGCTAACCCTTTATCAATCTTCGCGTTCCTGCTGACAATCTTTATTCTCGGACCTATCCCAGAAGAACTCGGTTGGAGAGGCTACGCCCTTGACCGACTACAGCTCCGCTGGAGTGCTCTATCTTCCAGTTTGATTCTTGGTTTCGTGTGGGCTATATGGCATATACCTTTATTTGCAATTCCCGGGACCTATCAAAACCAGATGGCCTTTGGAAGTCTACCATTCTGGTTATTTCTAGTAAACCCCGTACTCAGTTCTGTCCTTTTTACGTGGATATACAATAACACGAACCGTAGCATCCTATCCGCCATTCTCTTTCATTTTTCGATCAATTTTAGCGGGGAATTATTTGGTCTTTCCGTTCAAGCTCGGGTTGTTCAGCTTATCTTGCTGACTGCTGTCGTTATTTTAGTAGTATTAATCTGGGGAAGAGAGAACTTGTCTCGGGAAGAAAATGAATCAACTCTGTCGGTTTAAAGAGCTCCAAAAACCTTGTAACCTGCAATTTAATTCTGGATACCATCGAAGCTAGCCGGAGGTTCACTCTCGATCCAGGTGAAATTACCTGCCCTCTGTTGAACCCCTATTCCGAGCAGGAACCGGATGAATCGGAGGAATTCCAGACTTATGCGGCACGAAGTCGTGAGGAAAATTGATCAGCCGGGTTCGATTGTCTGCTGGGTCTTCTTTCGTAAAAGAACAAAGTCCGTAGTTAAATCTGTTTTCTAGGTGCTCCGTCCTTTGGGGCGGGGTTCTTGACTCATGAATAAGTTGAAAGCAGTATAACCTTGGTACTTATACTTAATCGGGAAAGGATAGGACCCCCTGGGTAGATGAGAGGCAGGTGGGGAAGCTAGGCAAGTAAGAGGACAGGAATGCCGAGATTAAAGAGGGTACACTTGACAGTTCGGAAAAATGCCGACATTCTGGGTTAAGTGATCGAAATGTTTGATTTCATATTTGGCGTGCAGGAGTTTTTCGTTTCACTGGGAGTTACTGTCGATATGGCCGTGGTTTTCGGACTGATTCTAATGGCGGTTTATTTTTTCGTCACCGATCATCTGGCCATAGACATCACCGCAATACTCCTGATGGTCCTTTTGATGGTTCTCGAACCCTGGACGCAGATATCACCCGCTGAAGCCATCTCCGGCTTTTCAAACCCCGCGACCATAACCGTCCTTGCGATGTTGATCCTCAGCGGGGGTATGGTGAAGACCGGGGTTGCTCAGATTATCGGTCGCAAACTCTCCCGTTTTGCCGGCAAAAATCAGTTCAAACAGTTGTTTGCCACGGTCGCTGCCGGTGGACCGATTTCCGGTTTCGTCAACAATACCCCAGTGGTAGCGATACTGGTCTCCGTCATCACGGACCTGGCTCACAAAGGAAAAACCTCTCCGTCGAAACTCCTCATCCCGCTGTCATATGCATCGATGCTCGGCGGTACCCTTACCCTCATTGGAACCTCGACAAACATCCTGGCCAGCGAAATTTCAGGCCGGCTAATCGGTCATCCGTTTTCAATGTTCGAATTTACAAAACTCGGTGCAATAGTCCTCCTGGTCGGTGGTGCGTATCTATTGTTCATCGCCCCTCGGTTGCTTCCTGAGAGGGTCCCGCCCATCGAGAACTACGGCAAACAATACGGTCTTAAGGATTACGTAGCTGAAGTTGCCGTACACGAGGAATCCCCGCTCGCGGGTCTTACGGTGGAGGAAGTGGCAAGTACCGAAAGATTCCACGCAGAAATTCTTCAGC
>JAIPHN010000009.1 GCA_021735185.1 Candidatus Bipolaricaulota bacterium | reverse complement strand
ATTCCCCTGAAGTCGGCTCGCCCCTGGGTTACGGCGGAGAATACGGTTTCCGGGACGAAGAGGCCTGCGGTTTTGCCTTCAACCTGGATAACCTGGTCAAAATCTTTCCCGGACCTGAGACAGGAGGAAGAGAGGAGATAGACCTTGAATCCTCGCCTGACCTGAAAAGAGCAAAAGAACTGGTCAAGGCGGGAAAGGGGATAGAGGTGGTATAATGCAGATAGCACTGCCAAGAGGGAGGTTGCTGGACGACGTTTTAAGCCTTCTGCGCGAGGCACTTCCGAACTTAACAATCGAAGAAAACAGGGAATTGATCCATTCCAACGGAGATCACGAAGTCTTACTCGCCAAGCCGGCCGACGTTCCGGTTTACGTCGAAGAGGGCGCTGATCTCGGGATTACGGGCAAGGACGTGGTCAGGGAAAAGTCTCCGGACGTTTTTATCCCGCTTTCCCTTCCGATAGGTGAATGTCGGGTAAGCGTAGCCTGCCAGAAGAACGAAAAGAAAACCCCAGAAGAAATGAAAGGTTACCGTGTTGCAACGGAGTATCCTGCTATAACAGAGGAATACTTTAGTTCTCTCGACGTGAAGGTCGACGTAATCGTGGTCGACGGCTCCACGGAGCTTGCCCCAAGGGCTGGAATTGCCGACGCGATAGTGGATGTAGTCCAGACGGGTGATACTCTTGCCGCCAATGGACTCGAAGAAGTCGCAACTATAATGAAGAGTTCGGCTCTCTTACTTGTTAACAGAATCGCTCAGAAAACGAAATTTAATCAGGTCAATAAACTAATTTATTCGATCAGGGAAGTGATATGAAGTGGAGCTTATCCCGTACGTGCGCGAGATTCTATCCGAAATCAAATCCGGCGGGACCTCGGCAATCAAGAATTATTCCGAAAAGTTCGACAACTACTCCGGTTCGATAAAAGTGGACCTTAATTCCGTCCGGCCGGAGGAAGAAATTCCGACGGAAGACCAGGAACTGCTCGAGAAAGTGATCAAACGGGTCAGAGACTATCACGAGAAGCAAAAAACCGGTGATGAACTGTTTTTTCAGGAAGGTTCTACCTACGGCAGGGTTTTTAGGCCGATTTCGCGAGTCGGTCTTTACGTTCCCGGAGGACAACCATTACCGTCCAGCGTAATAATGACGGCGGTACCCGCCAGGATAGCCGGAGTGGAAGAGATGGTCATGACCAGCCCTCCTGAAGCTGGAGAAATCGACCCGTACGTCCTGTATACCGCAAAGATACTGGGAGTTGATGAGGTCTATCGACTCGGAGGGGTTCAGGCAATTGGTGCCATGGCCTACGGAATCGGAACCTCCCCCGTGGATAAAATTTTCGGACCGGGGAACAAGTACGTCAACGAGGCCAAAAGACAGGTATACGGTGAAGTTGGTATAGACGGTCTCGCCGGACCTTCCGAAGTCTGCATTATAGCGGACGGAAGTGCAAAAGAAGAATACGTTCTGACGGATCTCAAGTCCCAGCTTGAACACGGTGAGGATTCCCGAGCCTGGCTTCTGACGACATCAAAAAAACTGGGAAGTTACTGTAAAAACTCCCGGGCAAAAATAGAAATAAAAGAGAACCTAAAAGAGTGCGTAAATCGGGCAAACGAGCTGGCTCCCGAGCACCTGGAGATAGTAACAGAGACCCCCCTTAATTTGCTGGACGGCGTTCGTAACGCCGGAGCCGTTTATCTCGGGGAATTCACCCCCTCAGCCGCGGCGGATTACTTCCTCGGTCCAAACCATGTACTGCCAACCGGCGGCGCAGCCCGTTTCGACTCCGTGTTGACCGTAAAAGACTTCATGAAACCGATAAGTTTCGCCCATACCGGCGAGGAAGAGTTTATGTCCAACAAGACACTCGGTGAGAGACTCGCGGAAATCGAAGGAATGACGGACCACAAAAAATCGCTCGAGGTGAGAGACAATGAAACGTCGGACTAAAGAAGTTGAAATTTCCGCCGAATTGGATCGGGAAATGGAGATATCCACTGGCGACGAAGTACTGGATCACCTGCTGAAAACTCTCTTGTTCTACATGAAAAGACAGGGAAAGATTACAGCCACTTCGGACCTTCGTCACCACCTCTGGGAGGATACGGGGATACTGCTCGGTAAGTTAATTAAGGAAGAAACAAGTGAAAGGAAAATTAACCGATACGGCAGCGCCGTTTTTCCGATGGACGAATCCCTTGTTCTGGCCGTAGTGGATGTATCCCGGCCCTATTTTGTTTCCGATCTTAAGCCGGAGGAAGAGGAAGAAGGCTTCTCCCTCACGTTAACGGAACAGTTTCTCGGTGCTCTCTCCCGTTCTCTGGAGGCGACCATCCACCTAAAACAGTTCAGGGGGGGCAATGCACATCACCTGATTGAAGCCGGGTTCAAGTCACTGGGCATGGCACTCGGTGAAGCCCTGCAGAATTCCGAAAGAGTAGAAAGCACAAAAGGGGGCCTAGCATGATCGCCATCGTGGATCTTGAAATCGGCAACTTTGCTAACGTGGAAAAGGCGATATCGGGGAGAGTGACAAAGGATAAAAAGTTAATTGAGAAGGCCGACAAGTTAGTACTACCCGGTGTGGGAAACTTCGGCGAGGCAGCAAGGAGCCTCGATAAACTAAAGGGAGTCATCCTGGAGCAAATAGAGACAGGTGTACCTTTCCTCGGTATATGTCTCGGGATGCAACTATTATTCCCGAGCAGCTCCGAGGCAAGTGGTAAGGGCCTCGGGGTAATTCAGGGCGAAGTAAAAAGTCTTCCGGAAAACGCATCTCCCCATATCGGCTGGAACCAAGTATTTTCTAACGGAGGACCCGACCTTCTGAAAGGCGTTTCCGCCGGTTCGTACTTTTATTTCGTCCATTCGTTCTACGTCCAGCCGGACGATTCGGATCTGGTAACTGGAACTACGGAGTACCGAGCCAACAACGAAGTTAAAGAATTCGCATCCGCAGTAAGAAGTAACAACGTTTACGGAGTTCAGTTCCATCCGGAGAAGTCCAGCAGGAAAGGCCTAGAAGTTCTCCAGAACTTCAAAGAATTATAGGAGCGAACTATGAAAATCTATCCGGCAATTGACCTAATGAACGGCAAGGTAGTTCGACTGAAGGAAGGGAAGAAAGAGACAAAAAAAGTCTATGGCAACCCAGTAGAAATTGCAGAAGAATTCGCCCAGCACGTGGACAAGGTACACGTGGTTGATTTGGACGGTGCATTCTCCGGAAAGCTCAAGAATATCGACGTCGTCCGAGAAATCATATCGAAAACCGACTTAAAAGTTCAATTCGGCGGGGGAATCAGGTCAATTCAAACACTGAAGAAAGTAAAGAATATTGGCGTTGAAAACCCAATTATCGGCACAAAAGCAATGGAGGGCAATTTTCTGGCAAAAGCTACTGAGGAGTTCGAGGGAATAACCGTCAGTCTGGACATGAAACCGGACGGACTGGCAATCGAGGGCTGGAAGAAAAGCGTAGATTCCAGCTACAGAGAGGTGTTCGAAGAAATGAAAAAGTATACCGGCAGGTTTATCTTTACTTCCGTTTCTTCGGACGGGACCCTGGAAGGAGTCGGAGACGTAAAGAAGTTCTGGGGCGATCAGGAAGTAATTTACGCTGGCGGTATATCTTCCCTGGAAGACCTGAGAGAACTTGAGGGTCGCGGATTTAGCGGTGGCATAATAGGAAAGGCCCTTTACGAGAACCAAATTAATCTCGGTCAGGCAATAGAGCTCTTTGGTGATCAACATGCTGGCTAAACGAATCGTGGCGGCGCTGGATATAGAAGAAGGTCGTGTGGTAAAGGGAATACAGTTTGAACAAATCCGGGATGCAGGTGATCCTGTCGAGTTAGCCGTGGAATACGAGAGAGAAGGTATAGACGAACTTGTTTTCCTGGACATTACTGCTTCGCATGAAAAAAGGGATATCCTTCTTGATCTCGTAAAGGAAGTGTCGCGAAAACTTTATATCCCCTTCACAGTGGGAGGTGGCATTCGTTCAGTTGAAGGAGTCCGGAACCTTGCCAGAAACGGCGCGGACAAAGTATTCATGAACACCGCAGCAGTTGATGATCCCTCCCTGATCGAGAAGTCCTCAAAGGTTTTAGGCAGTTCCAACCTCGTGATCGCAATCGACGGAAAGAAGACGGATTCTAGCTGGGAAGTGTATACTCATGGCGGCAGGAAGCCACGCGGTATTTCCGCCGTCGACTGGGCAAAACGAGCCGAAAGGCTGGGCGCCGGAGAGATTCTTCTTACGTCTATGGATACTGATGGAATGAAGGGTGGTTTCGACCTGGAACTGACTTCGAAGGTCGTCAACGCCGTAAATATACCCGTAATTGCCTCGGGCGGTGCCGGTGAGCCAAAACATTTCCAGGGGGCTTTCGAGGCAGGAGCAAGCGCGGGACTTGCAGCTTCGATATTTCATTACGGCGAGTATTCCGTTAACGAAGTAAAGTCATACCTATCTCAAAGGGGGATCAATGTCAGACCAACCGACTGAATTACTGGAAGAAGTTTCCTGGGACGCTGAGGGCCTCGTTCCGGTAGTTACTCAGAGCACAGAAGGGGAGGTGCTAACCCTGGCTTACACGAACAGGGAAGCTCTCGACCTGACTATGTCCACCGGATTTGCCCACTACTTTTCTAGAAGCAAGGAAAGAATAAGGAAAAAGGGCGAGACCAGCGGTAACGTCCAGATCGTAAAGGAAGTCAGGATCGATTGCGACGAGGACTCCCTGTTACTGATCGTCGACCAGCAGGGACCGGCCTGCCATACCGGCGAGAATTCCTGTTTTTACAGGCAACTCGGCGAACCGGAGGTCGAAGAAGGAAGCATCGACTATTCGCTAAACGTGCTTAAAGAGCTTGAAGAGTTAATCAAGGGAAGAAAACAGTCCCCCAGAGAGGACTCTTATACTTCGGAACTTTTTCGGGCGGGAATCGATGAAATAAACAAGAAACTGGGCGAGGAAGCCATCGAACTTATCGTTTCTTCGAACGAGGAAAACGCTATCCACGAGGCAGCGGATTTGATTTACCACCTGCTGGTTTTACTTCGATCCAGAGAGATCGACCTGGGCGAAGTAATGGGTGAGCTCCAGCGGAGGAGAAAATGAAGATAAGAGAAGAGGTAAAAAATATAAAACCCTACAACCCCGGAAAGGACAGAGGGGGAATAAAATTAAACAAGAACGAATCACCGTTTTCCCTGCCGAAAGAACTAAAGAACGAAATTCTCGCGGCACTTAAAGATGTTTCTTTCAATAGATATCCCGAATCCACCGGGGCTGGCCTGAGAGAGAAACTGGCCGCTTTTCACGGTCTGGAAAAAGACAACGTGGTCGTCGGTAGTGGTTCGGACCAGTTAATCTCTTATTCGGTCAAACTTTTTTCTGGAAAAGGCGCTATTGTAACTCCCCCAACTTTCTCCATGTACCGCTTTTATTCCGAGGTCAGTGGATTAAAGGTGTTTCCCGTACCTCTAAACCCGGAGTTTGACCTGCAAATCGAAAAAATAAAGAGCGCAATAAAAGATGCCGCGATTGTATTTCTCTGTTCTCCAAACAACCCTACGGGCAATACGTTTAAAAGAGACAGCATAGTGGAAATACTGAATACCGGGACCGCCGTCGTGCTTGACGAAGCTTACGGGGAGTTCTCCGGGGTATCCCACATGGACTTAATCCAGGACTACGAAAACCTTTTAGTTCTAAGGACCTTTTCCAAGGCTTTCGGATTGGCCGGTGCGAGGATTGGTTATGCTCTCGGGGGCAAGAAGATAATTGACTACCTTCTCCGGGTAAAACCACCCTACAACTTGAACTCAATTTCCCTCCGGATAGCGGAAATGATGCTGGAAAACTACGAAATCGTCCAGGAGAGGGTGGAGTTTATAAAGAGTGAACGATCCAGAATATATAGGAGGTTTGAAGAAGTCTGCTATCCCAGCCAGGCTAATTTCTTGCTCATGGATATCAATGCCGGCGACTACTTTCGTGAAAGGGGGATATCAGTCCGAACTTTTACCGGGAGGCTGGAGGATAAAATTCGGATTACAATCGGAACAAAAAAGGAAAACGACCTCCTGATAGATAGTCTGAAGGATTATACTGAAAAAAGAGATGATTATTGAGATCCTTAACTTAACGCACTCTACAACGATTATTTGAGGTGTTCAAATCCAGATGGAAAAGCCAGAATGGATAGTACTTGACATCGACGGCGTTCTGATAGATGTAAGCGAAAGCTATGATCGCGCGGTAAAACTGACCGCTAAATACTTCCTGGATCAGCTGAGTATTGACGGTTCCCCGTCCTTTGAAACTATCAGGAATTTCCGCAAAATCGGACAATTTGGCGACGACTATAAAGTGACCGAAGGACTCGTTCTAGCTCACTTATCCGGTAATCCGAAAGAAATACTCGAAGAATTTCCCGACGGAGAAGACCTCACCTGGATAAGAAACCGTGTCGGAAACGAATTAGACAGAGAAGAAGTAGAGCAAACATTCGATCGACTCTACTTTCGGGGAGAACTACCGCCTATCTATGAAGGAGATAGCGGACTCTGGAGAAAAGAGAAACCGCTCGTCCGTACCTCTCTTCTGAAAAAAATAAAAACCCGTTACGATCTGGGATTTATTACAGGGAGAAGCAGAGCAGAGATAAAACTCGCATCGAAAATTCTCAATTACGAATTCAGGAATATTGTAACCAGGGATGAATACCAGAAACCCGACCCGCGGGCGCTCGAAACCCTTGTGGGAGAACAATCCGGGATTTATCTGGGCGACACTTTTAACGACAAATTGCTGGTTGATAATTTCAGGGCAAAAGGTAACGATTTCTCGTTCACGATGATTGGAGAAGATAAGACCGTGAACGAGGTTTTAAAAGATTTAATAAATAGAGCGGACTACTAGTTAACGAACGAGGTTAACTAAGTAGATCTAATATTAACACAGGCTGACTCGATCGGAACTACTCGGACAGCTCCAGATTCGTTATTACGTAACAGGTTCCGGAAGTTCCAGTCAGTGCCAGCTTGCAGGGGCAGTCACTGTAAGCCTTGCTTCGGTTTTTAAAACAGTCATAGGCCTCTTTCTTTTCTTCCCCCAGGAAGAACAGGAAGGGATAAACTGATCTTTTTATCGCTCCCGGTGAAATCGAAATTCGTCTTTTTGGCGGTTTTGGCGAGTTGTCTATGTAAACAAAATCGTCCTCGTCCACTTCCAGGGTTGAACTATCGGGGAATAGCGACCCCACGTGGCCGTCTCCACCTGCACCGAGCACCGGGAGGTGAACCACTCCCCCGGAAACCCGCTTTAGTTCAAACTGATAATTGTTAATAGCCTTACCGGGTTCAGCTGTATCACCCGGGAATCCATGTATATTGGATGAACTTAATATTCCTTTCTTTTTTAGCTCCGATAGGAAGAAATCTTTTGCAAGTTTGTAATTACTTTCAGGTGAATCGGCAGGGACAAGTCGCTCATCCGTCCAGAAAAAGTGAACCCTTTTCCAGTTATCCCGTGAGACAAATTCGGAAAATTCTGGAATCAACCTATAAAAAGGCTGAACGGACCTTCCCCCCGATAACGAAATAACCACGTTTTCGTAAGAGCTTAACATATCAGTTAGACAACTATAAAATGCCCTGACTGTTGCTTCTGCAAGTCTGTCTCCGTCGGGGTGGTATATCCTTTTCGTTTTTCTTTTATTTCGAATCATTTTGGAAACGGGTAATAAGAACTCCTGGTGGAGCCGAGATGAACCTCTAAACTAATCTTCCAGGCCGTGCCAATCACTACCAGAAATGAAGTCACTGATTTCCCCCGGGACTTTTCCGGGCTCATAGATGAACGGATCCGGGGTATCCATCCCGTCTACAATTTTCCATTGTTCTTCTATCTCGTCGTAGCGCACGAATGAGCGCTGATCGCCCGATATGGCCTGAACCAGCAGATTTTCATAGGCACTGGGAGTATTCGGGCCATGGTGGCATGCATGGCAAAATTCCATCTTTGCCGGTTCCGTCTCAATTCTCCCGGGAACCTTTGTATTGATCGTAAAATAAATTCCCCGGTCCGGCTGGATACTTGTCACAAAGGTATTAGGCACCGTCCCGTCTTCGCCAACCATAGTCTCGTGACCGGATTGATCAAACTGGATATATATCTGGGCGTATTTTTTCACCAGGTTCTTTCCCGAAATCAAATAGAACGGAACATCATCCCAGCGGCTATTGTTTATTTCCGCCTCCACGGCAACCAGTGTCTCGGTTTCTGAATCACCGGCTACGCCGGTTTCTTCTTTATATCCTCTGTATTGACCCAGCCTGGTGTTCTGTATTTTGACATTTCTCAGGACCTTTACTTTTTCGTCCCTGATACACCTGGCATCAAGTTGATCCGGGGAGTCCATTCCTACCAGTGAAAGCAATTGAAGCAGATGGCTCTGAAAAAAGTCTTTCACTGCCCCGTAGTTATCGTAGAACTCACCTCTCTCCTCGACGCCGAAATCCTCACTGGCAATTATCTGTACATGGTCGACAAAATCGGAGCTTAACAGAGGCTCCACTATCGAATTTGAAAAACGAATAATCGAAAGATTGCCGACAAGCTCCTTGTCCAGATAATGATCAATTCGATATATTTTATTCTCCGGAAACAAATCTCCTATTGAATCATTGAGTTCCTGCGCCGAACTAAGATCGTCACCGAAAGGCTTCTCGTATAGCACCTTCGATCTTTCATTAACAAGTTCATGTTTTGCCAGGTTGTCAGTAATTACGTCAAAATGCTGTGGAAGCGTAGCAAGATAGAACAACCTATTGTCGCTACAGCCAAGCATTTCCTCTTTCAACCCTCGATAGTCTCCGGAATCGTAAAAATTTAATTTAGCAAAATGTATATTTCTCCGAAAATCATCCCACCCCTCTTGATCATTTATATTGGTCCCGACGCGTCGAATATATTCGCTATCCGAGAGAGCTTTTCTCGAGGTTCCAATGACATCGAACTGACCTAGTTCATCGCTCCGATATAGCTTAAAAAGAGATGGAATCAGTTTTTTCTTCGCCAGATCCCCCGTTCCACCAAGTATTACGAAAGAGAGATTTTTCGTTTTCATCTCGTTCATATTACCAGCTCCTGAATTGAGCGGGGATCACCCAGATATAAACAGGTCTCTATTCGAGATAATTTCTTTTATTCATTTTCGCTTGTATCTATTCCGAAAACGGAATAAACCCCGCAGCGCCTAGTACTCCCGGTGGCGAAAGATATTGCTCCGACGATAATTAGTATTACATTTACCGTCAAGCTTACCTGCAACAACCCAACCAGACCAAGAATACCAACCAAAATCAGGATCAACCCCAGCCTGCTCCTTATTCTGCTGTCAAGATCTCCTACGTTTCTTTTCATTTTTCCTCCTCTAAAACAATGTGAGCCATTCGTTTAAATGATAGAGGTTTATCAAGTATTTACAAATATTTATTTAGAAAGCTTAGGCTCTCCCCCAAATTTTTCCAACTTCACCGAGTGGTTATCGTAGAAATTCCGAAACGTACAAAAGCATTGTCCCCCGCTAATCTGTTTGGGATGAAAATGTTGCAATGGCCTTGCGCTTCTTTACAATAAAAGTATAGAGATCAATGATAATGGCAACGATATATTAAATATATAGTGAATTTCAACGGCAAACTTCCGGTGGAGAATTTTATTATTATATTTAGAGAAGACAGATTTCCCCCGTGATAAATTAGTTTTATTAGTTTTACGCCAACCCTACGGTATCCAGAAATGTTATTTTATCAGAAAACTCTGGAGGTGGTAAATTAGAAATTTGAGCAACTAACGATCCAGGTAGGTTTTAGAAGGTTCTTTTTTAGAAATTTGTACTGGGAGGTGCACTATATTCTAATGAAAAATTATAAAATTGGCTTAATTGCACTATTAGGAGTTCTTCTAGTCGGAGGCGTTGTTATAGGTAAGGAGCTCCATGTTGGTATTGGAACGGAACCCTGGGACCTTGATCCGGCAATAAGAACCGATACAGCTTCCGGGTATCTCATAGAAAATATTTACGACCCGATCATTGAGTTAGACCGAAACCGGGAAGTAACCACAAAGTTTGCTCTGACCAGAGAATACGATTGGAAAAATAACAAAAAAACTATCGTTCTTCATCTCCGGGAAGGAGTAAAGTTTCATGACGGAACTGACTTTACCGCTGCCGACGTAAAATACAATATCAATTGGCAATTAAATCCCGATAATAATGCCCCAAACGCAGGACTATTAGGGCCAATTGAAAACGTCGAAGTGGTTGATGAATACACCCTGAGAGTTGACTTCGAAAAACCATTTCCCCAGGCCCTGATGCGCTGGTCTCGAGCACTGGACGGAATTGTTCCCGAGGGGGGTCACGGTAACCGTTCCAAGGAAAAAGGAGTTGCAGGTTTTGCCGGAACTCAACTCAGTCGAAACCCCGTTGGGACCGGTCCATTTGAATTTGTTGACTGGGTAAGCGGTTCTCATATCACACTGAAGAAATTTGACGACTACTGGGCTGAAGGTGTACCTGCGGTCGATAAAGTAGTATTTGACATTATTCCTGACCAGTCCGCCCTTGAGGCTGCACTAATATCGGGATCCGTCGATATCATTGATAAATTACCGCACAAGGACTTTGCCACGATTAAACGGATGCCAAATATTGAAACGGAAAAAATGCTTGGAACGCTGACGGAGGTAGCATATCTCAACCTCGGAGCACCTCCGTTTGGCATCACCGAAGAGCAGGTCGGAGACCAGGAAGCAGTGGAACGTGCTTTGAACATGCGGAAATTCCTTTACCACGCCATCAACCGAGAAGAGATAAAAGAACAGTTATTTTACGGGATGGCGGAAATCCAACACGGTCCCTGGTACCCTAACAGCGATTGGACTTCTCCGAAATTAAAGAAAGCAGGAAGACCGTATAACCCAGAACTTGCCCGTCAGCACCTGGAAAAAGCCGGTTACGATAAAGACGAAGAAATCAGGATTATGGCCACAAAAGCACAGTGGTTCGTAGACATGGCGACAATAATCCAGGAACAATTAAGGCAGTTTGGCGTCTCGGTAGAAGTTATCCCGGTAGACAAAGCAACTCTATTCGATAGACTCTACGAAACATTTGACTGGGAAATAGCAATAGAGGACTGGGGTCTAAACGACTTCACCCCATCATCCTGGCTCTGGTCGGGATATTACCGAAATAACCATAACCACAACCACTGGCACCACGAATCCCCTGACCTTGCAGATCACCTGCATGAAACGGTTCCGGGCCATGAAAAGTTCCAGGAAATGTACGACAAGGCCGTTGTAGAACCCGATACGCAAAAAAGAAAGGAATTAATCTGGGAAATGGAAGAAATGGTGACCGACAAGGTCATCCAGGTAGATATGATGTACCTCTACAACATATATGCCTGGCGTAGCACAGTTAAGGGCTTTGGAGATGGCCTAACACCGATGGGTAATTTGAATCTTGCATATATAACTGAGTTTACAGGTAATTAGCCTGAAAACATATCTGAGGCGGGGCCGGCTGGTCCCGCCTCATTCTATATGAGGTTACAATTTAATGGGCACTTATATTTTAAAACGGCTGCTTCTTGCCATACCTACACTCTTGATTGCAAGCATAATTATTTTTTCACTGATACATATAGCACCGGGTGGCCCCGTAAGGATCTTGCTGGGCCCGATGCAGGACCCGGCCCTTGTCGAGGAAATGCGTAGCCACTTTGGCTTAGATGAACCGATTTATAGACAGTACCTGAGCTGGATCGGCAATGCCCTTCACGGTGATCTCGGGACTTCAGTTACAGTCCATCGGGGGGCCTCGGTTACAAATCTGCTCTTACAGCGTTACAGGGTGACTCTGGAGCTTGCGATTCTTTCCGTAATCGTAGCCCTTACCATAGCAATACCGGCAGGGATTATTTCCGCTTTGAGACAAAACAAACCGGCTGACCATCTATCGAGAATTGTCGCCTTGATCGGCGTTTCAATTCCCAATTTCTTCCTGGGCATGATCCTGATCATCATCTTCGGAGTGCTCTGGTTGCGTCCCTGGGGCTCAGGTGGTTACGTTCCCCTTACATCTAGTGTATCAGGTAATCTATTGCGAATGATCCTTCCCGCCATTGCTCTTGGAACCTCTTTCTCAGCTATTGTAATGCGGATGATGCGCTCGGCAATGCTGGACGTAATGAGTCAGGATTACATAAGAACTGCAAAGGCAATGGGCGTAAAATGGAGCAATATGCTTCGGCGGGATGTAATAAAAAACGCTCTTATTCCAGTTGTTACTGTAATTGGAAATTCCGCCGGCTATCTTCTTGGAGGTTCCATTGTCACTGAAACTATTTTTCGCCTGCCGGGGGTTGGAAGACTGGTCATAAGTGGGGTGTTCCGTCGAGACTTTCCCGTAATTCAGGGCGTAGTTCTAACTATCGTAGTGATAAGGATTTTGATAAATCTTAGCGTAGACATTTCTTACGCTTTTCTGGACCCCAGAATCCGATTTGGAAGTTCCAAGCAAAAATAGCAACTTAATGGAGGATAGAACATGAACGAGGGGAAAGAAGAAGAATCCGTAGTGGAACTTGGATTGCGTCAGCACCGCAGTCTGCTACAGGAATTCTGGAAAAACTTCAAAGGAAACAAGCTCTCTCTGGTCGGTGGGATAATAATAATATTTTTTGCCATCATAGCGGCACTTGCTCCTTTTATAGCACCTTACAATCCGGTTGAACAGTTTGATGTAGCAGTCGGCCATCATCCACTTGCCCCGCTCTCTCATGGGGAAGAGGGAAGGCTATTTATTTTCGGAACGGACAAATTCGGTCGCGATATCTTCTCACGAGCGGTCTTTGGCTGCAGAACGATGCTGCAACTAGCGGTCGGGGCTGTAGCCGTTTCTTTTTTACTGGGCGTTATTATGGGCTCCGTAGCGGGGTATAACGAAGGGACCTGGATTGATGAAATAATAATGCGGATCGTGGATGTGATGCTATCTTTCCCGACTTTAGTTTTAGCGGTAGCTTTGATAGGAGCTTTTGGGATTGGCAAGATGAAGATCGGACCATTAACCATAAGCAATCTCCTGAAAATTATGATTGTCATAGCAATTACTTATTCTCCTCGATTTGCTCGTGTTATGAGGGGGGTCGTTCTTCAGGAGATGGGAGAGGATTACGTCAGTGCGGCAAAGATTTCCGGTGCCTCTGATTCCCGGATAATAGTGAAAGAAGTGTTCCTAAATACTATACCTCCTATAATGGTCCAGGCGTCCCTGATGATGGCCACTACTATTCTCACTTCTGCGTCTTTAAGCTTCCTGGGACTGGGGTTACAACCTCCACGCCCGAGCCTTGGTATAATGCTGAACGAAGCCAGAGGATACCTTTTTTTAGGGGCATGGTGGTACGCACTTGTACCAGGGATCCTCATTTCGTTGATAATTCTCGGTTTCAATCTAATGGGCGATGGATTAAGAGATTCACTTGATCCGCGACAGGCCAGACAAACAAGAAGATAAATAAAATGAGCTCTAAATTACTTAAATTAGAAAATCTTATAACTCAGTTTCATACCGAAGATGGGACGGTGAAGGCCGTTGATGGAAACACGCTGGAACTGGAATCCGGCGAGACTCTCGGAGTAGTAGGTGAATCCGGTTCCGGTAAAACTGTTACGGCACTTTCCATTATGCGTTTAATAGAGAACCCCGGGGAAATCAAACGTGGCGCCATAAATTTTAAGGGAGAAAACTTGATGGACAAATCGGCTGAAGAAATGAGAGAAATTAGGGGAAATGCCATTAGCATGGTTTTCCAGGACTCCCTTAGCTCCCTGAATCCGACGCTAACCATCGGGGAACAAATAAAACGAGTAATCCGGTTTCATAAATCTGGTCTTAGCGGACAGGAGCGAACCGAAAGAGCAATCGAACTCCTCGATACAGTTGGTATTCCCGATGCTGAAAAGCGAGTATCCAATTATCCTCATGAATTTAGCGGAGGGATGAGGCAAAGAGCATTGATAGCAATGGCCATCTCCTGTTTCCCGGAAATATTAATTTTGGACGAGCCGACAACCGCTCTTGATGTGACCATAGAGGCTCAAATCTTTGAACTCGTGAATCAGCTTAAATCCGATTACGGAATGGGAACAATTCTAATCACACACGACCTTGCAGTAGTTGCTAATTCCTGCAGCAGGGCTTTAATCATGTACGCGGGAAATATCGTGGAGAAGGCGAAAGTGCTGGAGCTCTACGAAAACCCTGCTCACCCTTATACGAGAGGCTTACTTGAATCCATTCCCGACCTTGATACCAAGCCAAAGACTGAGCTTCCGTCTATCCCCGGAGAAGTACCGGATTTGATTGAATTACCGAACGGTTGCAATTTTAACCCGCGCTGTAAATTTGCAAAAGATTTTTGTGAACAAGAAAACCCATCTCTTGAAAATCTCGACTCTAACAGGGCTGCCGCCTGTCTTAGAGTAAACGAAATATGGTGAGCGTTTATGAATAACGAAAGAAATAACGGTAAAGAAGAACTACTACGTATTTCTAATTTGAAGAAATATTTTCCGGCCAGTGGCGATTGGTTCGCCCAGATGTTTGATAAAAGACAGGTTAAAGCCGTAGATGGCGTCAATCTAAATATACCAACTGGCGACACTCTGGGTCTAGTCGGCGAATCCGGCTCCGGCAAGACAACTACAGGACAAGTTATTGTTCGACTGCTGGACCCCACGGAGGGAAAAATAGAGTATAAAAGCCAAGATATAACTGAATTAACAGGAAAGAGGCTGAAAAACCTCCGTCAGGAAATCCAGATGATCTTTCAGGACCCGAGTTCTTCTCTCAACAGACGAAAGACCGTAGGCCAGATGGTAAGCGAGCCCCTGAAGATTCACAATATTGTCGGGCGAGACAAACTGGAGGAAAAACTTGGAGAAGTCGTAGAATCAGCAGGGCTATCCAAACGTTTTTTAAACAGGTATCCTCATGAAATGTCAGGCGGGCAGAGACAGAGAGTCGGAATAGCGCGGGCTCTAGCGGTCGATCCTGAATTTATCGTCTGTGACGAACCGGTGACGGCACTGGATGTTAGTATTCAAGCGCAGATACTAAACCTCTTGATGAACCTTCAAAAGGAATATAATTTAACTTATCTCTTTATCGCCCACGACCTCAGCGTGGTAAAACACGTCAGCGATCGTATCGCAGTAATGTACCTCGGGAATATTATGGAGGTATCCGATAGTGAGATCCTGTTTGATAACCCAAAACACCCCTACACTCAGGCCCTGCTAGCAGCAGTGCCAAAAGCGGACCCGAAATCTCCCCCACGAGAAGTACTTAAAGGAGAAATACCAAGCCCGATAGATCCCCCTTCGGGTTGTCCTTTTCACCCTCGCTGTTCCAGTAAAATCGGCGAAATCTGTGAAGAAAAGAACCCCGAACAGATTACAGTGGGAGATAATAGCCTGGTCTCCTGCCATCTTTATCCAAAATAAGCCCCACTAATATTGCCAGCTATAAGCATTTTTGAATCAAGGAATCTTCGAACCATTAACACGGTCCTCTTCGTGATTCGCCCCTGGAAAATAGAAGAATCATCTCCTTCCTTCGGCGATAAACGGTTTTTTTAATTCGACACAAAACCGTTCTGACCGTGAGAATCAGCTATGACAGATCCCTGTTAATACGGGATTAAATCCAGTCCAAAATGATGTCTAGAAAATCACTTAACAGGAATAATATATAATAGACCTAATTGGAGGTTTTGATAGGAATAAAAGAAAACTTTCAGTTATCTTAATTCCGAGTCTAGTTCTCGGCCTTTTAATTTCTGGTACTGTCGTAGCTAAATCTTATGGTAAGAACGGGGTCTGGAAAAGGGAATTAAGTAAAGTTGTTCGTTCGGGGATGGGAATATAAAAAATGACAGGAAACATTCTCTAAATCGAATAACAGCAATTCCTTTTCCGAGGATATGAAGGAACTAGAAAACCCCTTAAAAAGCCGAGGGCTATCAGGACAATTCAAGAAAGATTCTTGCTAGCTCTCTAAAACTTAAACTGCAGGGCGTTAAGGACTCAAGCTCGAATTTCGTCCAGTCATTCGAGGCATCAGTAGTTGATTTCGCCGAAAAATACAATGAACTTGCCCAAACCTGGTACAAGATGTTATTTCAATACAAGCAAAGTGCGGAAAAACTGGTGCAATCATTCTTATTGCTGGGTGATGAGGCTGCGGAAATATCAAAAGAGTTTTTAGAAAAAGCTAAAGAAGAAATGAATTCAGGTAAATAGGATTTGAGTTAAATAAAATGATTGGATAGAGGAGGAATTCAATGGAAGAAATCACTTTTAACGGGCTGGAGAATATCGGTTTAATTGAAGAAGGAGATGATCTGGTTCAGAGGATAGTAGATACATGTGACGATGAAGGGCTAGAAATTAAAGACGATGACGTTATTGTCATTACTTCCAAAGTCGTTTCCATGTACGAAGGACGGTATGTCGATCTTTCGGACGTCGACCCCGGCCTCAGAGCGAAAACGATAGCTAAATCCACCGGTATTCTTCCGGAAGAAGTGGAGTTAGTTTTGCAGGAGTCAGAAGTAATTGCATCGCTACCCGTCAGCAAGTTCGGGGAAGACTATATACTGCAACAGGCCGAGAATGAAGATAGAGCAAGGGAGGCGCTGGAGGACCTTCCCGCCATGCTGGTGACTAAGAGAAACGGCAGGCTCTGTACCAATGCCGGAGTTGATAGGTCAAACTCTCCGGAAGGAAAGGCCACCTTGTTGCCCGAGGAACCTAACGAGAGCGCGAAAGAGATTAGGGAGAGGATAGAGAAAATAACGGGCAAGGAAACCGCTGTAATCATAACGGATTCAGAGGTGAGCATCAGGGCGGGCGAGACGGATAATGCCATCGGCTGTTCTGGAATTAATCCCGTCGAGAGCGACTTCGGAGCTGATGACTTATTCGGAACGCCAAAATTTGGTGGGGTGGACCTAAAAGCCGATGAGATTGCCAGCGCAGCCGCTCTGCACTTCGGCCAGACCTCGGAAAGAGTTCCAGTAGTCATTGGCCGCGGCATAGATTACCAAAAGGGCGGAAGAACTGAAAGAGACTCGGAAATGGTAAAAAAAGGATTAAGAGAGGCCGTCCTTTCAAGCCTTCATCTCGATCTTCTGAAAATGCTGCCGGATTGAATCAGTGAAGAGGAAAGTTCACTTTTTACCTGACACCCTTGACCGTAGAGAGTGAGAAAGCAATTTTTCCTGTTTCACACAAGGTGCCAGCTTTCCTATAGATAAATAAATGTCAAGTTCCACTCAAACTTTCCAGTTCTAAGTTTGTGGTCTTAACATAGAAGCAGTACGGGTTGGATTTAGTGTATTATAACATCCAGGGCCGAGAATTGGGGCTGTCGTATCTTTTAACAGGTTCTTAACATTTAATTAATAAATTAACTATATGAACAAGAAAATTCTGGTTGTCGACGATGACAAAGAGCTCGTAGATTTCCTCAAGGATTATTTTGAAAAGGACGGGTACTCCGTCATTGGCACCTACGACGGTAAAGAAGCCCTTCAGTTATTTCGAAAGCGGGAATTTGACCTGGTCGTCCTCGACCTAATGCTACCTGAGATGGACGGTTATAACGTATGCAAAAGGATGAGGCGTGATTCAGAAGTTCCCATAGTTATGCTTACTGCGAAAACGGCCGACGAAGAAAAGATAAAAGGTCTCGATCTAGGGGCGGACGATTACGTGACGAAGCCGTTTAATCCGGGAGAACTGCTGGCCAGGATAAGAGCTTCGCTCAGGAGAGTCGAGGATGAAGATCAACCGAAAGAACTCACGTACGGTGACCTTACCGTCAATTTTTCGAAAAAAGAAGTTCTATTTAACAACGAGCCCGTAGATATTACCCCGACGGAGTTCAAAATACTGGCAGCCCTGGTTAAAGAACCGGACAAGGTATTTTCGAGAACTCAGCTTATCCATGCCGCCCTGGGCTACGGCTACGAAAGCTTTGAGAGGACAATCGATGTGCATATCAAACATCTGAGGGATAAAATTGAGCCGGATCCTCAGAATCCCGGTTACATTAAGACCGTCTTCGGCATGGGCTATAAGTTCGATTCCAGGGGAAAGGGAGGTGTAAGTAAAGAATGATTTACAGCATTCGCTGGAAGTTGCTTGTGGGTTTCATACTTATCGTGGTGGTTGCGATAGGAACGGTGGCTTTTGTCGCCAACCGTTCCGCTACTGGGGAGTTCGACCGGTACATAACTCAGGATCAGGCGTTAAAATACCAGCGGCTCTCGCTAATGCTGTCCAGTTACTACGAACAGACCGGAAGCTGGGAAGGGGCACAGGAGCTAATTGACAGGATAAGTAAGACTTATCAGAATCGAATCGTTCTCACAAGTGACGAGGGCAGCGTCGTTGCGGATACCGCTGGGGATTTAATGGGTAATTCCTCCCAGGCTGCATTGAACCTAAAGATAGCGACACTGGGGGAAGCGGATAATCCCAGCGGGTTCCTTTATCTCAAGGATAGAAAACGCTCGGAACTTGAAAAGATCTTCCTTTCTTCAGTCAACAACTCTATCACCTTTGCGGCAATCATATCCGTTCTGGCGGCAATATTCCTCACGTTAATTTATTCCAGGCGGACGTTAAAACCGATCAAGGATATTACCTCGGCCGCCGAAAGGATAGAACACGGTAATCTTGACCAGGAAGTGGATGTAAGGTCCCGAGACGAAGTGGGGAAGTTGGCCTCCGCCTTTAATTCAATGGCTGAAGAGTTGAAGAAACAAGAAAGGCTGAGGAAAAATATGGTTAGCGACGTAGCTCACGAGTTGAGAAGCCCTCTAACCAAGATTCACGGTTACCTGAAAGCTATAAAAGAAGGAACGATGGAAACAAATGAAAAAGCAATTAATTCGCTATATCGGAACTCCAGATTATTGAAAAGACTGGTTGACGACCTCCACGACCTGACGATGGCCGAGGCTGGCAGGTTAAACCTGGACAAACAACCCATCTTGCTGGACGATATAGTTTCAAGAGTTGTTGAATCGATAAACCTCAGGCTGGAAGAAGAAAATATTGAGTTGAATACCGAATCTAACGGCGAAATCCTTTTAAATGTTGACCCCGACAGGATTCACCAGGTCCTGCTAAATCTTCTGGAAAACGCAATTGTTCATAGCCCTGAAGGGGGAACAATTCAATTAGACACCGAGCTCACCGACAATCAAGTTGAGATTAGTATCTCCGACGAAGGTGAAGGAATTCCGAAAGAGGATCTACCGCACGTATTCGATAGATTTTACCGAGTGGATCGCTCCCGCTCGCGGACTACCGGAGGAACGGGATTAGGACTAACTATCTCGAAAGAACTGGTCGAGGCTCACGAAGGGAAAGTTGAGGTCAGAAGTGAAAAGGGTGAAGGGTCTACCTTCACGGTTACCCTGCCATACAAGGAGAAGGGGGTTGCTGATAACTTGCCGCGAAACCGGGAGAACTCCAGTTAGTAGATTTTTAACCTGGAGAAAAAGCTCTTTTAAGAATACTTTTATTCGCTTGTTTCTCCTAAATATAACCCTATTCTTATTTTCTAGGGGGTGATTTTAGTGATATATACACGGGAAGGAAATGATTTAACCAGCTATATTGCAGCTGGTCTTCTGTTTTTACTGCTTTTCGCCACCCTCCTTATCCCAGTCCATGCTGATCAAGAGAATAAAAAGAGTTCTACTGTAGCCCTAGTAAACGGGGAAGAAATTACTAAAGGAAGCCTGACGAGGAGGGCAGGGGTCCAGCGGATATTTTTGGCTTTAAAAGGAGTACCAGAGTTCGCGGAATTTTTAATGAAGACCAAAGAAGGCAAAAAGGCTCTGGATTCCTATAGAAGCTATGTACTGGAAAAGTTGATCGAAGAAAAACTCATCTTGCAGAAGGCGGAATCCCGGGGAATCAATGTAAAAGATCGAGAGATTGAAAACAGGTTGTCAACCATAATTAACAGGACGAAGGAAATTGCAAACAAAGAGGAGTTAATAGAGAAACTCGAGAAAGACCAGAGGTCGCTCGACGACCTTAAGGAAGAAATCCATCACAAACTGGTCAGGGAGAAACTCAGACGGGGGATCGTCGGAAAGGTAAAGGTAAGCGAATCTGAGATCAGCAATTACTACGAAAAAAACAAGAACTCCTTCCGGGACAAAGAAGGCGAAGTAAAACCACTTGCAGAAGAAAAAGACCACATCCGAAAAAAGTTAAGGGCAGATAAGAAGGAAGTCCGGTGGAAAGAATGGTTAAAAGAGGTTAAGAAAGAAGCGACAATAAAAAAGAACCTAGATAATTGAATTTTAGGAGTTTGCAAAAATTAACATCCTTTCAATAGATGTTCTTCAAGGCTTTCTTAATTATCTTTTCTCATACTCCAAATAATTCTTTAGACTCCTACTCCCGAAAACTCCCATTCCGTTAATAGGATTTTAAGATAGATATTTTAAAGTAAAATAGAAACCAGATATGGGCAAATAAAGCCCGGAAACAAATTTATCTTATAGCTTTAACGGGAGGTAATATAGATGGAAGTCGAATTCAGAGTCAACTCAGACCATCTAGGTTGGGACGACCCCGCAATAGAGCCGGCTACACAGGAATACACCAATCCACTCTGGCCCTTTGGCCGCAGAGAGAAGGCTCAGGAAAAGCTGGAAGAAAAACAAAAGGAGTTACTGGAAAAGAACGGGATAGAGGAGGATTCATCGCTAGGTGTTACCGTTCTCAAAGTTGATGGAGTGGAAACAGAAGATGAGGCCTGGGAAAAGATTCGATCCTTTAAAGAAGACCTCGATTCTTTTTACCAGGAAGAATTCGGACTGGATGAGCCTCTGGAAATTGCACTCAGAGAAAGATCGATGGCTTAAGGTTACCTCTACACCAAAATCGTAAAAAACGACTTAGGAGGTGGCTTGTGAAACTTAAGGAAAAGATCCCATTCCTTGGAGGAGATGGTGTCGGAATTGAGGAGCAACAGGGAAGAGTTCGTCTTCTGTGTAAATTAGAGGACTTTGATTCTTTTGAAGTTGAAGATTTCAATGAGCTAGTTAAAGCGGCTGCAACCAGGATGGAAGATAAAGTAAGCGATAGATCCGTATTCCTGGGGGACGAGGTTGCTCGGGATTTAGATCGAGAAGACCTACTGGAAAAACACTTATCTTATCGTGTCGAGGTTGCCGCAGGAGAAGTAACGGATACGGGGGGTGAAGATAGTATCCACGAGGAGACAACCACGTTTAAAGTCATACTTAGGACTCAGCCCAACGATGCCATTGAGATAAACGGTCCTCATGATATCTCCTCCCGCTACAAGGAAGCTCTTAAGGACTCATTTAAGGAACACACCGGAGCAAATTTAACTTTTCAGGATATAGTAAAGGACTAAAAGTAACCTGAATGCCAAAAGATTGCGTGCTAGAAAGTGAGCAGCTTTGTTTTAAGCCGCTGGAGAAGAAGTACCTCGATCGCTACGTAGGCTGGCTGAACGATCCCAAGTTAAACCGCCATCTGGGCCCTATTGCTGGTGCTCTATTTACCAGAGAGAAGGGGGAGGAGTGGTACGACCGGATGAAGGAACAAGATGATAAGCGTATTTTCTCCTTTCATCCCAAGAAAGGTGAAGGAGAACCGATAGGTTATTGTGGCCTCTACCGAATAGATCACAGGCACGAGAGGGCGACAGTCCAGGTGATCATTGGAGAAGAAGAGTATAGAGGTCGAGGTTTTGGAACGGAGATAACGAGACTTCTGCTTGACTATGGCTTTTCCTTCCTCAGTCTCGACTCAGTAAGTCTGTCCTTTATGGAGACCAACAGCAAGGCCCGGTGGGTCCCCAAGAATCTCGGGTTTCGAGAGGCGGGTCGGTTGAGAAACTACTGGAAGGTCGACGGAAATTACTATGACAGGATCTTGATGGATATAACTAGAGAAGAATTCTACGAAGAGAACGAAGCACAAATTGCCGATAACTACCTTCAAACCGAGACCAAAATTAAGGGGTGATTGATTTGGCAAAAGCGGACGAATCGGACAAAAATATGTGGTTACGGAGAGGAAAACTCTCCCTGTACGCAATAGTTGCTGCGGGGGTAGGGTTCCTTGTTGGGCTGTATATTGTCGCTCCCATGATGCCCAAAACGGCGGCTTACGTGCCCGATGCGGTAAAGAAAATGGAAACGGACGTGGTCGGTTTTACCAATCCCGAGAACGGAGAGGTATTACTTCCGGTAAAATTAACCGAGGATAGCGAAGAAGTGGACAAAGGACTAAAAAACGTCGGATCAAAGGCGTGGGAGAACACCTATCTTCTTTTCGATCAGGGAGACGTCACTACATGGGGAGAGGATTTTGACGTAAGTAAAATAAAGGCCTCTCTCTCTTTTGCAGCAATGAACGGTGAAGGAGAAGTAGTGGGAATCAAGGAAGCAAAGGTAGGTGACGAGGAAATTGAGATAGAAAGCGACCACCGGTGGGTGCTAATCATGGAAACAGGGGCTATGAACGAATTCGGGATAAAAGCTGGGTCGAAACTCATGACGAATACTCTTCCTGGTTAGTAATAAAAAGGTTTAGAACTAACCCGCGGGCTAGATCCCCACAATCCCTGAGTAGGCTGCTCCGGAACGGTTTGGGGCAGCCTACTCATATATTTATACCTCAGAGAAGTTAACTACCCAGATAATTTGGGTTACAGTAAGTAAAACCCTGCTATAATAGTTTTCCTGATTGTATAGAGTATGTACTGAATGCTTGAATTATTTGTAGTTTTAACTGTAAGTCGTTAACAGATGGGTAACGGTTTCTCACTTTTGACCTCATCTCGCTGAATATGAGGTTCATCTTCCGTTGCTCTAATCTTCTCCAATTTTTCCTCCGGGGTCAACCCATTTATACCAAAATGCATCCTGTACTTTCTAAACTTGCGGAGATAATCCTTTAGGGCCATCTCTCTGTCCTTGTGGGAGTCGAAGTGATACTTGTTATGTAGTTCATCGTCTAGTGTCCTAAAGAACCGTTCTACCTTGCCGTTTGTCTGTGGTCTGGCCACCTGGGTCCGTCTGTGTTTGATATCCAGTTTCTTGCAGCGTCTCTCGAAAGTATGTTTCTTCCTCCCGCTTTCAGTATGGTAGGTATACTCCTTTCCGTTGTCAGATAGTAGTGCCTCAAACTGGATATCATAATTGCGGTCGAACCACTTGGTTCCCCGTTCGAAGAAGTCTGCTGCCGTCTTTGCCCGCTTGTCGGGAAGTATTTCCACGTAAGGTATCCTGGTACAGTCATCGGTTAGAGCGTGCTGGTACTTCTTTTTACTTGGATCTTCTCCTTCCACGTTCGGCAGTTTCTTTATGTCGATGTGGGCAAGTTCTCCTGGTTCGTCTTTTTCGTAGCGTTCGGGCTCTTCATTATCCTCTTTCTCATATTTTGCACCGCGCCTGTAGCGTTCCCAGATACAACGGATACCGTACTCGCTTACCGGCTTACCCGTATTGGGGTTAACAACGCCCTTGCGTTTCAAGTAGACGCTAACATGGAGACTGCTCCAGCCCAAACGATCTCTTATGGAGACTACTGTCCTCTCAAGCCACTTGGGTGGCTTTCTTGGGGTCGTCTTTGGTGCGGTGGATCTGTTCAGTAGACTCTTAGGGTCCTTGCCTGATTTTTCGTATCTGTTTCTCCAC
>JAIPHN010000111.1 GCA_021735185.1 Candidatus Bipolaricaulota bacterium | reverse complement strand
CTACGGTCCTCCGCTCCTTCAACCGGTTATCGATATAATAAAGTTGTTCTATCAGAAGGCTCCCTCTCACGGATCACTTTTCGACTTCGGAGTTATTCTCTCACTAACCGGATCGATAGTTGTATTGTTATTCCTTCCGGTCGGAAGGCTCGCTCCTTTGAGCCCGGCGGGTGGCCTTTTAGTAATAACTTATCTCATGCTTGTGGCTCCGCTTGGAATAGCCCTGTCTGGTGGAGAAGGAGCAAATCCAAATATCAGCATAGGAATTTCCCGTAAACTTATCCTGAGCTTTGGTTACGAAGTCTCGCTGGTGCTGGGAATTCTAGCCGTTATGACCCGCTATGATACCATTTCGATAGTTAGGGTTGTAGAAGTGCAGCAGACGGGAGGCTGGTCCCTGTTCTCATGGCCCCTTGTCGTCGCTGGTATTGCCTACCTGCTAATCCTACCCGCGATCTTAGGAATTAGACCCTTTGACGTAGTGTCAGCTCCTCAGGAGATTTCTTCCGGCCCAAACGTGGGATACGGGGGGAAATATCTGGGATTTTCTACGATTTCACACGCACTTTCGGAATTTATCTCCATCGGACTTTTCGTCAATCTATTTTTGGGAGGATGGGGTTTGTGGGGAGCTATTTCTCCATTTGAGGGTGGCGGTTTGGGAGTTTTCCTTGGAGTAATGATATTCCTGGCTAAGATCTTCCTCGTATATATGGCCGGTTTGTTAATAAGTGCGGTTCTGCCCCGGCTAAGAGTGGACCAGGCAGTCAGATATCTATTGAAATGGCCTGCTTTTCTAGCGTTCGTTGGATTGGTATTAGCATGGGCCTTGTAGGGAATATCGCCAATATAATGGAGCTCAGTGCGGAACAGGGATGCTGAAAAGCAAGCCAATAAGGGGAATAACAAAATAACCTACCCACCTAAGTTAGTTCACTTTTACCGTTAAATGTTGAGAATAGGGCCCGGAAAACTGTTAATACAGAGAAAAACTTCTCCAACTTTGAGAAATATTTGAGCAAATTCTACACAAAATCTCCTCTAATGGAAGCTAGCCCCAGAGCGATTGAAATTATTGTGTGCATATGATATAAGTAGTTGTAAGGAAAAGTTCAGGCAACTTTACGAGGTGATACCATGCCTAGAGGAGATAGAACTGGACCCGCAGGTCAAGGTCCGAAGACTGGTAGAGGTCTCGGTTATTGTACAGGCTACTCCGCTCCGGGTTACACAAAAGGAAGACCCCGGGGAGGGGGAGGATTTGGTCGGGGGCGCGGAAGAGGTTTTGGACCTCCTTCCGGTAACAGGGGACGATCCGCTTTCCCTCGCTCAGCTAATTGAGGATACAGACGAAGCGGATATCGTCACCACTCTGCAGCAATTGGCTCCGATCTATGTGAGGAAAACCGTCCAATTCATCCGGAACTTGGTTAGCCCCGGTTTAGGGCTTGTAGAAAACGTGAGCGGTTTTATCCGTACCAATTGCGGAGAGAAGGAGGATCTATTCGGCTCGCGGGAGGAGAGAAAACTATATATAGAGGAATTGGGTGGTCCTTTTTTTGGAATACCCACCTTTGGAATGGAATATAGTTAAGAGCGGCGATCGAGGACCCCCTTTGTCAAGGAATTCGGGGGTCAAGGGCGACCGGGCGTTTCGGAAGGTCTCCGATAGAATTCAGCAGTTCGTAAGTGCCAGTAAGGTAGGTGATAGAAGATGAGCTGTGTTTATGGACCGGTTCCTTCCCGGAGACTAGGCTCTTCGTTGGGCCTTGACGTTATCCCACCTTACACGTGCACTTTTGATTGCATCTACTGTCAATTGGAAAGGACAGCTCAAAAAGTCTCCGGAGTAAACGAACTGGACCGGTATGACTTCCCGGCCACCGACGAGGTTGTGTCAGAAGTTCGGGAGGCCCTGGGAAAGTACGATGATATCGACTATATTGCATTCTCCGGCTCGGGGGAACCGACACTGAACCCCAATCTTGGTACTATAGTCTCGCAGTTGCGGAAGATAACTGACCTTCCTATCGCCCTCATAACCAACTCCTCGCTTTTGACAGAGGGGAAAGTTCTGGAAAGCGCTCAACAGTTCGACCTCGCGCTGCCGTCTCTGGACGTCGGCAACCAAAAGTCCTTTCGGATAATAAATCGACCGGCGAAAGGATTTGACCTTGAGAAGATCGTTTCCGGTATACGCCGATTGGGGAAAAGCTCGGTGACTCTCTGGTTGGAGACCATGCTGCTTAACTCGAAGCGGTTTGGGACAAATGCATCTCCGGAAGCCCTTGGGCAGCTGGCGAAGAAAGTTGAGCTTATCGACCCGCAAAATGTCCACCTCAATACCCCGGTTCGGCCACCAGTAGAAGAGGTAAAACCCCTTTCGGCGGTGGAGATGCGGCGGGCAAAGAGGGATCTTCAAGGGGACCTCCCCTCGGATATTGACATTGAGATAATCGCCAAGAGATCCCAAAGCAGTTCCCAACTCCTTGACGATCAGGCTGCAGTGGACGAAATCCGGAAGCTGCTCAAAATACGGCCCTGCACCTCTACCGATATCGCCGATAGTACAGGGCTTAACGTCAACGAAGTCAGCAAACAGCTAGAAAGGTTACTCGAGAAAGGTGAATTGAAACGACAAAGACGTGAGGATCAGGTTTATTACCGACTAAAGGAGGATTAATGGATTCAGCTGTTAACCTCAAGATCCTTTACGACAACACCCTGGCAAAGGAGGGTTTTATCTCCGGCTGGGGCTTTTCGGTCTTAGTACAGTACTGGAACAAACAAATTTTGTTCGACAGCGGGGCGGATCCTCAGATCCTGTCTCGCAATATCGACCAGCTAAACAACCCTGTAGATCCTGACCGAGTAGTGATTTCCCACCCCCACTGCGATCACGTGGGCGGTTTGTCGGCGGTGCTAAAGGAGGTTTCTCATTGTCCCGTCGACCTGCCATCTGGGGCCCCAGAAAATTTAACACACAAGGTTAGTTCCTATGGGTGCAACCCGGTGCCCCGGCCCGAGCCCGATAAAATAACAAAAGGCCTTCACACTACAGGTTCTTTAGAAACGGCCTACCGAGGCCTACCTCTCTACGAGCAGAGATTAATTGTCGAGGGGACCAGGGGCCCGGCCCCACCCTGGTCGTCGGTTGCTCCCATCCAGGTATCGAAAAGATGGTGGAGGCAGCCTCCGATTATCTGGGCCAGAGAATCTACCTCGTAGTCGGCGGTTTTCACTTGGCCAGCAAAGAAAAGCCGGAGGTAGAGTTACTTTTGGAGAAACTGAGGCCTAAAATTGAAAAGGTCTGTCCCACACACTGTACGGGAGAAGAAGCGATAGAGCTGTTTCGAGAAGGCTACGGTCAGGATTGCATACCCGAGGAGCGGGGAGATCAATCGATATCTGATGGAAGAATAGAAAGAGGTGGACAAACAATTGGATCCAAATAAGAATGGTGACTTTAGGAGCCACAGGAGCAATTATAGGAGACGTTTGGACAGCATTGCGGGGCTAGTCGCAATGAACTAGTTCATGAGGCTAGGGAGTGGTAAAAATAAGTTTAACCCGATTAAAAAGGGGAAATACGATCGCGGATCTCCTGTCGTGTCGAGCCCGAGAAGGCCGTCGGATTTATCGACAAGTCTACCCAGCTTTAGGTGATTTAGCAAGAACCAGGAGAACTGGCGAGATTTGTCGAGTGTTAGGAGGGGGAAAGTGCAAGTTTCGGAATCGGTAAATTCTGGCGTTTGAACTGAAACGATACAAAAATTGCCCAATTTAGTTCCCTTTAGTCCTCAAGAAAGGCTCTCTTATGATAGTTGTTATAGATGCTGGTAGCTGGATTATGACCGGTGTAACGATCTTTCACTATCAGTGTAGTGACCGGGGCCTGTGATTCCTTGGTGAAAATCATGTCATGGCCGACACAAAGCCCCACTATTACGTTAATGTCCGTAGGAACATCGTTCAATAAGTAAGCTTGTGCCAGCGGGTTACAACCGGCCTCGTACTCCTTCGGATTTCCAATCTTGTACTTTTTTGGAACGCCAAGCTCTGTTTTGTCAAAGTTTCCGCACTTACAGCGAACAGAACTAACCTCAAATTCCTTATTTTCCAATATTTCAACGATTTTCTTTGCTTCCTCACTTAACCCCGAACAGAAAGCGATGCCGATCTTCTTCATTCCTAACTTTTTTCCCAGTTCTATCAATTCTACTATCCTCGGCCTCACCGGTATACGTTTCCCCCTAACTTCCTCGTAGCCCTCTTTTTCTATTAAAGTAGTCTGAGAGTAGAACTCAGTTAGGTCTGAATCTAGATAGCGACTTTTTGCCTCATTAAGCAGCTGCTCCTTATTAATCATGGGGCAAAAGTCTGGCAGATCGTCCTTATCTTTTATCTCTCCACCACCACAATATCCCTTACATCTAGCACAATTCAATTTATCAGCCATTGCTTACCTCTTTTTGTTCTCCAAAGTATTATAGAAAATCTTGGCTAGACTTTCTTAAATAAATAAGCAAGAAAAATCAACCGGGCTTCCGTCAAATATTTAACTAACTTGGGTATTCCTAGAGACGGCCGTTGGGGAGCTCCCGTATCCACACCAATTTACTGCTTAAATCGCTAACTTTTACTTGTCCGGGGAACGACGGGAGAGATCCAGATTGACCTTGTTTACAGTCTCGGCAAAGGAACGAGTCCCTCCACCTTCGCCGATAATTTTCAACACCTGCTCAGGGTCTGTAACCGTCGAGCCGAAAAGGAAATCCACCCCATGGCCTTCAAGTATCGGGGATAGGGGAGTCGAGGGACCCAAAAGAGCTACCGTTCCCCGACAACGACTGAGAAGATGGTCGATGGTCTTGTTGATCACTGCGGTGCCCGAAATGATGACCTTGTCACACGTGGGCAGAAGTTGAGGGGCGACCCAGTCGGAGTAGATGAAATCCTGTTCAAAAGGTCTTCTCTCAAAGACGCAAAGTCGATCACATGTATTTTTCACCGGCTCGATCAGGGGGCCAAAATACCCTACC
>JAIPHN010000110.1 GCA_021735185.1 Candidatus Bipolaricaulota bacterium | reverse complement strand
CCAGGAATGTTTTTCTTTAACGACAATCGACCCAGCAGTCAATCGAACCCGTTTCCCGCCTTATACCCAATATGGGAAATAAACTCATGAATAATCACCAGAAACTATCAAGGATTATTCCTCGATTGACTGCTGGACAAAAACCAGCCGATTCCTCCCCAGGGGGTGCTCTGGGGCACTCTCGGCAAATTTTGGTAGATAATTCGTCAGCTGAAACTCGAACTACAGCAGCTCTTTGTAAACGAGATAATTGCGATACACTGCCTTTACATAGTTTCTCGTACTTCCCGCCGGAATATTCTCCAGAAAAACGTCCAGGTCGCTCGAATCATACCGGGACTTCCATTTTCCCAAATTGCCCGGTCCCCCGTGGTACGCGGTTAGTCCAAGTCTTATATCTCCCCACCTGGATACCTGTTTAGCTACATAGTAGGTACCCATCTCGATATTAACCGGGGGTTTGAAGGCATCATCGGACTCGTAGTCCTCCATGTTCAGATCGGTCGCAATGCCTCTCGCGGTTGCCGGCATCACCTGCATTAAGCTCTGGGCCCCGGAAGTAGAATAAGCCTCGGCGTCGAATGCACTCTCCTGTCTAATTACCGCGAAAACCAGCGCTTCGGGTACCCCGAACTTTCCGGCCATTCTTTCAACTTCGCTTCCGTAGTACGTAGGAAAAGCGGATTTGACTACGGTCGTCGAAGCGATCCGGTTCCGTTCATAGAGCCGGGTTAAAAGCTGAGTGGAAGTCTTTAAAGATTTCCTGTACTTCCCGGCAAGACTTTCCCATTGACTCTTCAGAAAAAGATAGTCTTCCCTTTCAAGTCCGGATTTTATCCTCTCCAGTCGGCTTAAAGCCGGGAGATAAAGATCGTGGTTTTTCATCTTAATCGCGATCTGTAGAGTACTTTTCGTCGCCTCATCGAGATCTTTATTCGCAATCTCCTCTTCTCGCTCCGACAGGCTGGCATCCGCCTCGACCCACGTTTCATCAAGGCTAAACCCGTCCCCGGACCAGCCCCTTTCTTCGGCAAGAAGGGAATAGTAATTGAGTGGGTGGTCTTTTTGAGTCCCGACCAGCTTTAAATACTCTCCGAAGACTTTTCCCGACTGTTCTCTCGTTTTATATCTCCAGAAGACTATTTCGGGGGGTGTTTCTTCGTAAAAAGACTCCAGTTTTCGCAGATAGTGGCGGGCCAGATCGTATCTACTCTCGGTAAAACTCCTGTAAAACAGCTCCCAGGTCGCCTCTCGAACTGCCGAGCGAGACAATGCACTCTTGAATACCTCCAGCTGGTTATCCAGGGTAGCAAGCCCGGCACCGTCAGTTCGCTCCTTAAAAGCACGCTTCGCCGCAAGCTTACCGTATCTGGTCTGAGGAAACTTCCTATTTACTTCCATCACTCCCTGAACGAAATCGTAATCGTTCTCTGTCCTGTCCTTAAACAGCGCCAGATAATATCGAGCTCTGGCTTCTTCCTGGCTATTGGAAAGGGTTCCGAGTAACCTCCTAAAAGTCCAGCGCGCCTCCTCGGGGAAATCGAGCTTAAACCCATCCAGCCAGGCAAGTCTAAAGTAGGCTTCCCTCCGGAGCGAACCCTCCCATTTACCCATATTACGAAGTAAGTGACTTCTCGCTCTCCTGTACTCCCCGTAATCAACCAGCAGTTCGATGTAACGGTAGAGGTCTTCGAGACCCTGTCCATCGGTAAACTCGATCCGATCTACGATGCCCGATATTTCTTCAAAGAGCTTATCCCTTCGCTTCCCGATAAACCTCAACTCGATTGCATTGCAAAGATCTATCGCTTTTTCGAGGGCGATCTGCGGACCAGCCGAACTGGAGGCAATAGCGAATTCCAGCTCGTGGAGATTTTCTTTTTCTTCGTCTCTAACTACAAACTGACGAGCATTCTCCGCTAATTCGAGGGCCCTATCAGTCCGTCCCATCCCACGGTGAATTTTTGCCTCTAGATAATACTTTTCGTAGTTCAAAATAACTTCGGTACTTCCAGCCGGGATCCCGTCGAGGACATCAAGCGCTCTACGATACTTTCCCGTTTCTGTAAGGACACGGGAAAGTAGGTATCTTGAATAGCCCGAAAGAGTCTTATCTTCCGGATAATCTTCAAGCAATCTGACGGCTTGACCGTAGTCCTCGTTACGAACCGCATCAACCGCTCGGACTAACCTCCCCGACTCCTCCGTTAGTTCTGATGCTCGAGGGGTCACACCCGGAAATAGCTGCACAATAAGCAGAGAAACGGCAAGCAAAACCGCCCCTCCCGTAACTTTGTTTAAGTTAATTTTCATAAATTTTGTAAAAATATTACTATGAATCCGCCTCCGCCACGACCAGTATTCACAATACTATCTCTCCAGGAATATTCAGTCAACTTCCTTAAACCCTAAACAGTATATCCTCCCTCTTAAAGAGGCCTATCGCAAGATAAACCAGCAGGCCCGCAAGAGGCACAGTCGTTAAAAAAGTTGCCCCGATGTGAAGCAGGTTCGTGGTCCCGGCGATCAGCTCCTTGAACGTCTCCAGTGAGTTCAACAGGGGTATGAAGAAGGCTAAGTTGCCTAAGTCAATTCCTCCAGTCATGGAAAGTATTCCCGTAAGTACCACGAGCATTAGTACCCGCGTCTGGTAAACGTTTGCCTCCTTCTGAGTCCGGGCAAACGAACCTATGCTTATAACGAGCGCCGACAATATAGCCACCAGAGGCAACATAGTAAGTAAAATACAGCCAAATACCGCCGGAGTCAAATTATTCAACGGCAATGCTATTCCAACCAGCCCGAGGCCGTAAATCAACCCAACAACGCTGAACACCGCTGCGATCGCCGCAACGAGGAATACGGCCAGAAATTTCCCCAGAACGATCTCCTCCCGGGAAAGTCGAGAAACAAGCAGAGTCGAAATTGTCTTTTTCTCCTTTTCCCCGGCAGTTATCTCCGCTCCCAGCCCCATCGCTGCGGTAATTATCGATAATATGACGAAGTAAGGTAGCATCATCTTAAGGACTTCCTGGCCGATCACGGTGGCCGCGCTCCCCACCTCATTCACTTCTATCTCCATCGGGGGAGTTATTTCGTCGTAACTTATCCCCATACTACCCAGCTTTTGCTCAAGGGTATTCTGGAGGTAATCTTCTAGAATTCCCTTCGTTCTACTCAAAGCGATCTCGGAATCCTGATCGAATTTGCGATAGGAAATATCTACTTTGACTCCCGACGGTTGCTTTTTCTCAACCAGGAGAAGAACATCTCCTTTGCCCCCCTCGAATGCCCTTGTCGCGTTTGCCCTGTCCTCGTAGAACGAAGTCACTACATCCTCGTTTCTTTCGAAAAAATCCGCCAGGACCTGTGAGTCCTCTCCCTTCTGGTATATTACTTGAGAGACAGTACTCCTTCCGTCCGAGACGTTCTGACTTGTAAAATGAAATATTAATCCGAGCATGGCAGGGTAGAAGATCAATGGAAAAACGAGCACCAGAATTGCCGTTCTCCTGTCCCTTAACGCCGCCAGGATCTCCTTTCTGAATAACAACCAGACGTTTCTCAACTCCCTCCCTCCCCTGCCACTTTGAAGAACAGCGATTCCAGATCCTCCTTATCATTTCTCTTCAGGAGACCACTGATTTCTCCGAAAGCCTTTATTTCTCCGTCGAACAGGATCGCTACCCTGTCACAGAGCTTCTCGGCTACGTGCATGATATGTGTGGATAAAATTATGGTCTTACCTTCTTCCTTAAATTCTTCTATATAATCCATAACCGTTTTCGAAGTCATTAAGTCAAGTCCCTGAGTTGGCTCGTCGAAAAACAAAATTTCGGGGTCGTGAATTATACTTCTTGCGAGAGAGAGCTTCTGTTTCATGCCCGTCGAGAGGTTGGTAACCCTCCGGCCTTCAAACTCGTTCATATCCAGGATATCTAATACCTCTTCCATTCTCGGTTCAATCAGATCTTCGTCGAGACCGTTAATCCTGGCAAAAAACGTTAACGTTTCCCGCGGCGTCAACCTCCCGTACAACCCCATCTCAGTAGCAAGATAGCCGATCGACTGACGGACCTTTAGAGGCTCCTCCGTCACGTCGTACCCATTTACTATCGCCGTACCCGAGGTCGGCTTCAATATGGTCGAGATCATCCTCAACGCAGTTGTCTTTCCAGCCCCGTTTGGGCCGAGTATTCCAAGAACCTCGCCCGAAGCCGCCTCCAGGTTCATTTTCCTTACGGCGGTAATCGTTTCCTTTTTAGTTGGCTTAAAATTTTTCGTCAGGTCGACAGTCCTGACTTTTATCTTTCGGGAGTTCACTGGAGATTATCCTTGTTTACGTATTTCGTAAGTTCTCCAGGTAGATCGATTGAGCCGTCCGGATTCTGGTTGTTTTCCAGCAACGCGACCATCAGCCGGGAGGTTGCCAGGCCGGATCCGTTTAACGTGTGGAGGTATTCTGTTTTTTGTTTGGAGCTTTCTCCTTCTGGAGATTCAGGGCGATACCTTATACTCCCCCTTCGGGCCTGGAATTCTTCGCAATTACTTATCGAGGATACCTCCTGATAGGTTTCCAGAGACGGAATCCATACCTCAAGATCCACTGTCTTACTAGATTGCTGGGCGAGGTCACACGTGGGAAGAAGTACTTTCCGGTAGTGGAGGCCGAGTTCCTGCAAAACCCCTTCCGCGTCCAGAATCAATTCTTCCAGATGTCGGTAGGAATTATCGGGCTTAACGAACCTGAACAGCTCCACTTTGTTAAACTGATGGGTCCGGATCAACCCCCTCTCCTCCTCTCCGTAACTACCCGCTTCCCTTCTAAAACACGTCGTAAAGGCTACCAGCTTTTCGGGCAGCTGGTCCTCGGCCAGAATTTCGTCCCTGTGAAAGTTGACCAGTATGCTCTCTGCGGTCGGATTCAGGTAAAGCTTTTCCCGGTTTTCCTTCTTCTGTCCTCCTTCCTCAGCTCTGTCGTCAATTCTGTAAAGATCTTCTTCAAATTTGGGCAGCTGACCCGAAGTAAAATAGCTTTCTCCTCTGGCGAGGTACG
>JAIPHN010000109.1 GCA_021735185.1 Candidatus Bipolaricaulota bacterium | reverse complement strand
CTAAAAATACAAAAACCGTATTAGGTAAGTTATTAATGATTTTTGCTAAAAGATATACGCAATAATTGCTAAAAATCTAAGCTAAAATGTGTGAGGAAAAAATAAAACTCAAAGTTCAAGGCAAGAATAGTTCAAACGCGAGATTAGCGAAGCTTATTCTTCTTCCTTTTGACCGTAACCATAGCCGTACCCGTATCCGTATCCATACTTCCCGTAATACCTCGAACCTCTCTTCTTCAACTTATTAAGCACGCCGCCTATCAGGGTCCCCCCTGCCCTTTCCAGTTGCTGTTTGGCCTGCCTGAGTGGCTCTATTTCCGTTTCCTCTATCGCTACCACCAGCATTGTGGCATCCGCCTTGTCACTCAAAATAGTGGTATCCGGTGCCGCGGTAACCGGGGGAGAGTCAAACAGGACTACGTCGTACTCCGCCTGCAGTTCTTTTACCAGCTCATCCACCCAGTCCGAGTTGAAGAATGCGGCCGGGTTGGGCGGCAGGCTGCCGCAGGAAAGACAGTGGAATTCCCTCAGGCCTTCCTCCCTTCGGGCAATCGCTTCTTTTAGAACCACTTCTGTTAAGCCCAGGTTTTCCCATAGGTATTTTTCCAGCTCTTTTTGCTCGTTTTCCGAATGGGTCTCCAGGATCCTTTCCCTTCTCTCCTCGGTCATCTCGTCCATATCAACCAATATATCGGTAAGCTCCCTACCCACTGGCCTTCCATCTCCCGCGTAGGGCCGCTTTATGGCCTTGTCTTTGTTCACTTCACCCAATGCCAGCTGGGTGAACCCTTCCTCCATTGGCAGCCCAAATACCTCCTCAATCATCGGGTTCCTCAGGTCTCCATCCACGAGTAGTACCTTCTTCCCCATCTGAGCCATGGTAAGTCCCAGGTTGAGCGCAGTAGTGGTCTTTCCTTCCTTAGCTACGGGAGAGGTTACTAGTAGCGACCTTAGGGGTTCATCAAGCTCCAGGAACCTGATGTTTGCTTCCAGGGTTGAATAGGCATCTACGACCGGGGAACCTGTTCCAAAGTTTGTGACGAGGGTTTGCCTTATTTCATTTGGCTTCTCTAAACTCTCTTTGTGCTTTAAATATATAACCGCGCCCAGATTGGAGATTCCTTCGTTTTCCATATCTTCCGGAGCCCGAACGGTGGTATCCATGTACTCCTTGAGGAAGGCAAACCCTGTCCCCACGGCCAGACCCAGAACCGCCGCCAGCAGTAAATTTCGCCTTTTCTTTGGCTCTACGAGCCCGCCGCGACTGCCCCAGGATATCACCCTGATTCCTCCCAGCTTACCCGCCCTGGCCATCCTTACCTTCTCGTATTCTTTCCTCAGGGTAGTGTAGGTCTCCTGTTCTACCTCCAGGTTCCTTCTGAACCTCATCAGGTCCAGCCCGTGGTCGGTAAGCTTGTTGACTTCCTCTCTAATTCTTTCCTCCAGGACTTTAACCCGGTTTTTGGCAGCCTCCAGCTCCAGCTTTACGTCAAGCTGCCTATTTATAAGGCTCTCGTACCGGGGAAGCAAATCCAGGGCTTGAAATTCCTCTGTCGCCCCTTCCTGATATTTTTGCTTTTTGTTCTCGATTTTGTCCTTCATTTCCCGGGCCTTGACGTAGTTTTCTTCTTCCATGTATTCGGACCTCTCTTCTTCCAGTTCTTGTATATCGTTCCTTATCTTTATAAGCTGGGCTGTTTTGTCCCGGACTTCTCGCAGGACGTTTCCCGCACCGGCGGAAGATGGGTCCTGAAAGAGCTCCTGTTTTACCGTCTCCAGGGCTTTGTTTACGGCCTCCAGTTCGTCTTCTTTGTCCTCCCGCTCCACGTAGGCCTCTGCCTTCATTTCTTCCAACTTGGTTAGATTGTTCTCGAGGCCCCGTTCTCCGAGGATAATTCCCGTCTTGTTTCGGAACTGTAAGAAATCCCTTTCGTTGGACTCCAGAGAGGACTCCATCTGCTGGAGTTGCTCTTCCAGGAACTCTTTTACGCCGGTCAGGTCTTCCTGGGCCATCTCGACTTCTTTGTCCTTGTAAGTCCGAAGGATTGTATCCATAATCATCTGGGCTGTCCGGGGAGATCCGCCGTTTAGCTTCACCTCTATAATATCCGTTTCCGGAACCGTGCTTACCTGCAACCTGCTTTGCAGACTACTGGCGGTCAGTTTATCTTCGTCTTCCTCGTCGGAAGTCCCGAAGCCCAGTACCTCGAAAGGGCCGGATTTACGTGCCAGGACCTCTTCTCTCGCTTCCAAAAACTCCTGGTCTCCTTTTAGCCTTTCCGCGGCTTCCCGGAGGACGGGACGGCTGGTCAGAACCTCAATACGGTTCTGCAGTTTCTCGCCCCCTCCAGCAATCCCTAATAGGCCACTATCGGCAAGAGAGGATAGAGAGCTCCCGGCGAGGTCACTCTTCTTCCTCATGAGCTTTGCTTTGGACTGGTAGGTGGGGTCTGCGGTGAAGGTAAAGAAAGCGGTAAATAGTACGACTAAAAGGAATGACCCCAGGATGTACCACTTGCCCCGGTACAGCACGTCCCATATTTCCCGAAGATCCAGGACGTCGTCTTCTCTCTCAGGTTGTTGTGGGATATTCGAAGAATCAGCCATAATTTAGAACAAAGGGGCCTGATTAATGTAGAACTTATTCAATTTTTTACCTAATCAAAAAAAGTTAAGAGATAATTAAGAGCAAAACTACCCCTCCAAGGACTCCACCTATCCAAAGAAGTTCGTTTCCACCGGACTGGGACCTATCGGAGGAGTCCTCCTCCGGTTTGTTGTGGTTGGTATCTTTACTCTCGGGTTCATTAGAGCTTTCGGTTTCTTCGTTAATTTCTACTTCTTCATCTTCATTTTGGTCTTGTGTTTTATCCGGGGAATCGGCCTCAGTCTCGGATGACTCCTCCTCTATCTTTTCCTCTTCCTCATGGTTTCGTTCTAGCGATCCTTCTTCCTCTGTTGTGGTTGTGGTCGTTTCCGTTGTCTCCTCTGTTTTTGGCTGCTCCTCGGTTTCTTCTTTCTCGCTGGTCTGGTTGACCTCGTCCTCGCTGGCCTCGTCGACTTCGTTCAAGATGTCCTGCAGTTGGTTGCCTGCAATCTCGTTTCCATTCATAACGATTTTCTGCATATCCACAGGCTTATTTATGAGCCCCTTTTCATTGTGGGAGTAGGTATCCTGAATTTTTAACCCGATGATGTTATCTATTATCCGATTTTTTCGCAAGTAAGCAAAATTCTTGGTACCAAGCAAGCGGATCCCTTCGGCGTTATCCCGAATTAGATTGTTTTCCATTACTATCTCGTCCGCTCGGGACCCGAGATAGACGCCAAAACCGCTATCCCCCAAGGTATTGTTCCTTATTACTATACGGCCTTCGGAGACTGGCCCCTGTTCCTCTTTAGCTTCCTCTTGTTCATCACCAAAAGCGACAAGCCCCCCGCTTAAAACCAGGAGGAGGCAGACCAAAAAGATGCTGAAATAGGTTAAAAACTTGTGCTCAGAGGAAATGGCCATTGGTAAATGTTAAGCCAAACAGAGTTCACCCCATTCTGGACTTTATGATTGAGGATGGATATTGGCGAAGGCGTTTCCGACCACCTCGTTGTTCTCTATGACTACGTCAGTAGCGTCTCCACCTATTCTGATGCCGGTTCCCCTGGCATCTTCTTGTCCGTTGTGACTTATCACGTTGTCCTCGATCGTCACTTCTCTTCCCTTTGCCAGGTTGACCCCGTCCTTTCCGTTTTCCGATACGTCGTTTCCCTTTATGATTACGTCTTCAGCTACGGTGTCACCTGATATGTCTATTCCGTTTTCCTTATTGCCGATGATAAAATTGTCGGTTATCTCCAACCCGGCACACACACCCCGGACCATTATACCGGAACCTTCCGGGTTACTGATCTCGAATCCGGAGACCGCCATGTTGTAAGTATTTTCAAACGTCAAGGAACCGTTCAGCACCGTACCTTCTTCTCCAGTAAAAGTTAACCCGGATTTTCCAGACACCAAGACGTCCTCTTCGTACGTACCAGCGGCTACGAAGATCTCGTCTCCGCTACTGGCAGCATCGACCGCTGCCTGGATCGTCTCGTACTGATCCGGGACGTTAAGTTGTGCACCGAAGGCCAAAACCCCTAAAGATAAGGTCAACAAAACGGATAAAATAAGAACGGAGCCGATCCTTTTTTTCATAACATACCTCCTTATTACGCAACAAACCAGTAAAACCTAGAGCAAATCTCCAAATTAAGACGCTAATTACATTTAGCAGTACATTATAGTATATTGGTAACAATTAGGTCAAGCTTTAAAAGGAAAAGGTTTACTGGTCCCATCCCTGCTTTTTTTCCGGGGTAATGGGAGAGAACATGTAGCATCAGAGTAGAGAGGAACTTCTTTACTAAAGGGGATAGAAGAATTATACTCATCTTAAATAAGGTCTGCGTAATTTAAGGGGGTTTTTGGGGAAATTGAAACTCGGGCTAATTTCCGACGTCCACGGTAACTGGGAAGCATTACAAGTGGCGCTGGATAGGTTAAGTAACGAACAAAAAGTCGATAAATTACTTTTTTGTGGGGACCTGGTCGGCTATGGACCAGAGCCGAATAAATGCGTAAGTAAGCTGAATTCCGCTTCCGTAATTTGTATAAAGGGCAATCACGATGCCGGACTGGTTGGAGAGCTGCCAGTGGACTTTTTCAACCAACTCGGGTTAGCGGGGATAAAGTGGACAAAGAAAGAAATTACGGCCGAGAACAAGGGTTACCTTAAAGAACTGTCGACCAAAAAATACCTTCCCGAGGAGAAAATTTCCATGGTTCACGGTTCGTCCGTCAGCCCGCTAACTCAATATATAACTCAAAAGGTGGAGGCATTTAGAAGCTTTCAACGGGACAAAAACGACTTTTCTCTCCAAATATTTGGCCACACTCATTTGCCCGTGGTTTACGAAATTGCCAACGAAGACGTAAAAGAGAATAAAGTCCAAGGGGGCGAATCCTTCAAACTTGATTCGGATAGGAGGTACTTGATAAATCCCGGTAGCGTGGGCCAACCTAGGGACGGAAACTGGAAAACGAGCTTTGCTATGCTGGAACTAAATGATAA
>JAIPHN010000108.1 GCA_021735185.1 Candidatus Bipolaricaulota bacterium | reverse complement strand
TTAGACTAATCAAGATACCCAGGTCCGCTTGAGTGCTGGACGATTGACTGCTGGGTCTCATTTTGTAAAAGACCAAAAAAACTACTTAAAAGGGATTTTCTACAATCCCTGCCCCTTGGGGCGGGGCTCTTGACTGAGAACCCCACAGGGGGGCGGGTTCCTGACTCCTGAGAACAGATTGGTCTTTGGCTAAAATTACCGTGAAGTAACAAATACCGGAGACCGGAGAATTATCAAGTTACCTTCAAACCAACAGGAGGGAATATGTTTCCGCTGGCAAAAGAGTTCGGAAGAACCCTGCTGTTTATCGGGGGATTCCTGATCGTCGTCGGGCTATTTTTCTTCTTCGGAGAGGATATACCTTTTATAGGTAATTTACCCGGGGACTTCCGGTTCGAAAAAGGCAACTTCCAGTTTTACTTCCCCCTGGGAACGGCGATACTAATTAGCCTGGGAGGAACGATACTGATAAACTTTATAATCTGGCTAATTAACAGGTAAGACCTTCCGCCACGGCTATCCTAATCCCGGTCGGTCAGACTTCCTATATAACTCAGACCTCTTCGTTCCGGGTGGGTGACCTTTCTGGTTTCAACCGCCTCCTGGAAGTGGTTTCCTCCCACCTCCAGGTGGCAGAGCCCTATCCCCGCATCCACCCGATTCAATTGATTCAGGGATTTAAGAACCATTTTCGTGACTTTATTTCTGGCCCTCAGGTAAAGATGAACTGTTCCTTCCTCTACAATCACCCTCCAGGGCTGGCCGTTCAGGGCCGAGGGAGCTCTCCGGAGGCAGTCGATTATCTCCCGGGTAGCCTCGTTCAGGTTCCCCGGGTCCCCGTTCACCAGAAAATGTCCGATCTCCTTCCTCTTTGGATCCCCTATTTCGTCAAGCTCCTCCCCGTCCGGCAGAGGTCCCAGAGCAATCAGGGTAACGCACTTCTGGCCCGGGGGAAGCTGGACGTATCGGTCCAGTTGTTCATCACTAAAACCCTTACCTATCCAGCAGGTGCCGATGCCTTGTGCCGCAAGAGCCAGAACGACGAACTCGTACCTGTACCCCAGCTCCACGTAACCGTCTTCCGTATCCTCAGAAGTCAGTACCAGGTAGTGCGGAGCCTCTACTTTCCCGTAGTCGGCGATTATTCCCGATATATCTTCCTGGAGCGCCCGACCATCCCTTATTAACCGAGCGCCCACCGACACCTCGGAGTCGAATTTTCTTACACTTTCGAGTTCTTTCTCCAGCTCGTCCAGTCGGGTTAACGACAACTCCTCGTTCGCGTACTTCCGTATCGACCTGCGACGCTTTATTCCTTGGTACAAATTCATAACTCTTCCCCCGTGTATTTTCAGTTTACCCACTGCCCTGCTCTAACACGTAAATAAGGTTCAGTTGAAAATCTTAATCGTGGCGGGACCCAGTAACAAGAATTCAGTTCCTTCACCATTTTATCCGTTATAAACTCCTCCCTACCTGGCGACTGATTTAACCTTAAAGAGCTTGAGGTATGAAAGTCCCGGCAGCCAAGTAAGCGAATACGGCTTATCCTCCAATTCCCAGGGTGAGGGAAAGGGCGGCCGTGATAACGCCCACGCCGATCATTTTAAGGGCGAAGGAGATGAGACTTTCTCTCGATATCTTTCCCAGAAAACCCCCAAGCAGCCCCAGAAGGGACAGGGCAATCCCCGCCGAGGCATAATAGGCGATCTCCATCGTGCCGATACCGAAAAGAGGTAAAAAGTAAGGCAGGGTCGAAAGTAAGGCGCATAAAAAGGGAGAGGCGCCGTTCACTATCGATATGGCGATCGCCCGCTGGGTTACGTTCTTTTCGTGAATGGATCCTTTCAGATCGGACAGCATATCGTTCTGTAATTCCTTGAATTTCTTTAGTCTTTCCGCCTTCTCCGTAATGTAAGCCCCTGATATACCGGAGACTCCCAGAGCAATTGCAGCACCCAGACTCGACGTAATAAGTACCTTTGGATCTCCCACGCCCGTAGAAAACGAGCCCGCCGTTATTCCCAGAACCGTCAGTATTCCGTCAAATCCGTTCAAAACGAAGTAACGTCGAGCTATCTCCCAGAATTCTTCACCTTTAAGGCTTTCAAACATGTGGGCCCACCATAAATGCAGGGATATATTCCGGGGCCATCGAGGTAAACGGTGCAGTAAATTTCGCTCTCACAATTTTCCCGAAGTTGAAGAAATACGGTACTGGGTTATGATATTAACCGGCGACGCCTATAACAACTAGTAGTAAAGAAATCGCTTGAATCGAGCTATCCCCGCCCATGGGGTGGGGCATTTCGCCCGATTCATGGCTTCGCCACCGCGATTTCTATTTGTTAACAAACTTTCGCATTCATCTCCGGCCATAGGCCGGAGTATTCTGCGTGATTTTGATAAATTGATGAGGTAAAAATTCTCTCTTTTTACGACAAAAGCCCGGCACTCGATCCAGCGCGGATACAGGCCATTCAAAGTATCAGGCATAAATCGGCGATGATCGGGCTTTTGCGGAAGAGTGTCTCTCACCCGAGGTAAATGTACGTATCTTATTCGGGTAATGCGAAAAAGAAATAGAGGTGAAAAAATGACCGACAGCGAGGCTTTAAAATACGGTATGGTTGGAGGAGGGCCGGGGTCGTTAATCGGGGAAGTTCACAGAAAGGCGGCAAAGTTCGACGACAAGGCAGAAGTAGTTTCCGGTGTCTTTTCCAGAAGTTACGATAAAACGCTCCGATTGGGGCAAGAGCTCAACCTAGAGGAGGAAAGACTCTACGAGGATTTCGAAGAAATGGCGGAAAAAGAGGGGTCCCGGACTGACGGAATCGACTTCGTTTCAATTGTGGTTCCCAACAAGTTCCACTACCCGGCGGCAAAGGCGTTTCTAACCAGAGGCATAAATGTCGTCTGTGACAAACCACTGACAGTAACACTAGACGAAGCACGGGACCTGGAGAAGTTAACGCGGGAGAACGACCTGCTCTTCGGGGTAACTTACGTCTATTCGGGCTACCCGATGGTCAAACAGGCGAGAAAGCTGGTCCAGTCCGGCGAGCTGGGAGAGATCAGAGTCATTCAGGGGGAATACCCTCAGGAGTGGCTGGCAGCTCCCGTGGAAAAAGAGGGCAACAAACAGGCGGAATGGAGGATGGACCCCGAATTATCGGGTAAAGTAAACTGCGTCGGGGATATTGGGACCCATATTGAAAATACCGTCTCCTACATTTCGAACCTGGAAATAGATTCTATAGCCGCCAACCTGAGCGCCTTCGGTAAAGGGAGAAAGCTCGACGACAACGCGGAGATGATGGTCAGGTTCTCCAGCGGAGCAACGGGTTCGTTCTGGTGCTCTCAAGTCGCTGTAGGCCACGACAACGGCCTCAAGGTAAGAGTATACGGTACAAAAGGGTCCGTAGTCTGGGAACAGGAAAACCCGAATTACCTGGAAGTTTCTCACCTCCATGAGCCGAAAAATACCCTCAGCAAAGGGCGAGACGACCTTCATTCTTCTGCTGAAGACGCAGCGAGGCTGCCCGGCGGTCATCCGGAAGGGTTCTACGAAGCTTTCTCCAATATTTATTCGAATTATCTGGACGCGCTGAGAGACAAGAAAGAAGGCAAAGAAGTCGACCCTGAAGACTACGATTACCCTGACGTAAAGGAAGGTGTTCGGGGAGTAAGATTCATCGAAACCTGCCTGGAAAGCTCCGAACGGAATAGCGAATGGGTAGAAATGGGTTGATTTATCGATAAAAAATCAGAAAGGAGAAAAAATTAAAAGGCCACCCGGAACCAGTAAGGGACCGGGTAGCCTTGTTGTTAAACTTTCCAGCTTCTAACTACTAAGCTTCTTCCGAATTCTCACGATAGACGGCAAGCTGGTCCTTGAATTTCGGATCCTTGAGCTTGTCTATCGCTCTGTTCTGCAGTTGCCTGACACGCTCTCTGCTGATATCGAAGACGTCCCCTACTTCCTCGAGCGTCAGTGGCTGATAATCTTCCAGCCCGTACCGGAGTTTAAGTATCTGTTTCTCCCTGTCGGACAGTGCCTGGTTGAGCAATCCTTTCAGTCGGTCTTCTAGCATATCACCAAACGCCTCTTTCTCTGGTTGAGGAGAATTCTCGTCTGCCAGCACGTCTCCCAGTGCTTCGCTGGACCCTTCGTCCTTCCGAAGTGGTTTATCCAGGGAAACCGATTCCCTTTTCGCCCTAAGAGCTTTTCGAACTTTGTCGACGTCTACGTCCAGTTCTTCCGCGATCTCCTCGTTCGAAGGTTCCTCGCCGGTCTTTTCCTTGTGAGTCTTGACAAATTTGTCAATCTTCCTGTTCAGCGAAGAAACGTGAGAAGGCACTCTTACCGTTCGGGATTCGTTATTCAGTGATTTCAGTATCGCCTGTCTTATCCACCAGGTAGCGTAAGTACTGAACTTGTATCCCTTCCTCCAGTCGAACTTGTCAATTGCTTTCATCAAACCGATATTACCTTCCTGGATGATGTCCAGAAACGGTAAACCGTATCCTCTGTACTTTTTGGCGATGCTTATCACCAATCTCAAATTAGCTGAAGCCAGTTTCTCGCGAGCTTCTTCGTCTCCCTGCTCTATTCTTTTCGCCAGATCCTTTTCCTCTTCGCGAGAAAGCAGCGGTCCAGCCTCGACTTCGTCAAAATATCTTCTTATCGGGCTATCGTTCTTGTTCGTTTCTTTCATGCTTTCTACCATGGGCCTCACCTCCCTTTGTACCCAGTAGTTCTATTGTCAGCAATACGGCTTATTACCGTGTCAATCGCTCAAATCATTCAATTTTTTCTTATTCCGTCGTCTTTTGGGTCAAATTTAGCAGACTCAACTCAAGACTGCTAATTATTATATAAACAATACTCATTTTTTCAAGGCCATTCGAACCAACTTTCAATTAATACCAAATACGTCTAAATAATAATCCAATATCTGGTCAATAAAGTCAAATAAGAATTCGTTAGTTAGCTCAGGATTCCCGGGGCCTGCAAAGTACCTCCAGTACGTCGGTTTCGAACACTTTATTGGAATGACCCGGTTTGATCACGCAGGCCGTATCCGCGCCCCAGCCCGTACCACCGACGGCAACCACTTCTTCTCCATAGGGAA
>JAIPHN010000107.1 GCA_021735185.1 Candidatus Bipolaricaulota bacterium | reverse complement strand
AGTAGCCTGATAATTACCGGTGACCCTTCCATCTCCTCCAGAATACCCTCGAAGTCTTCCTCCTGGAACTTAGCCAGTTCGGACAGGTACTCTTCGCGAGCTTCTCCGTCTTCTGCCATGATCGTCTGTCTGATATAGGGAAGACGATCCTCGCCAAAGAACATATGCTCTGTTCGACAGAGACCTACACCTTCTGCTCCGTAATCACGTGCTTTTCCGGCGTCTTCGGGGGTATCGGCGTTTGTCCGTACTCCAAGTTCCCGTACGTCATCGGCCCATTTCATAAGGGTCTGGAAGTTCTCTCCCATCTTCGGTTCTACCGTGGGAACCTGACCGAGCATTACCTCTCCGGTCGCACCGTCAATCGAGATGTAATCCCCCTTCTCCACGGTCTTACCGTCTACTTCAAACTTCTCCCCTTCGTAATCGATCTCCAGAGCGCCACAGCCTGCAACGGCGGGTTTGCCCATGCCTCTGGCAACTACGGCTGCGTGGGAAGTCATGCCACCTCGGGAAGTAAGCACACCTTCTGCCGCTTCCAGACCGTCGATGTCCTCCGGAGAAGTTTCCGTCCTGACCAGTATAACGTTATCTCCCTCGTCACGTCTTTCTACGGCTTCACCGGCTGTAAATACAACTTCTCCTACTGCCGCACCCGGAGAAGCGTTCAATCCTTTTGCCAGAACCTCTTTGTCCGCCTCTTCGTCGAAGGAAGGATGTAAGAGCTGATCAATAGACTCAGGCTCTATTCGGCCTATGGCAGTTTCTTTATCTATCAGACCTTCTTCCGCCATATCCACGGCTATTTTGACCGCGGCTTTTGTAGTTCTTTTACCGGTCCTGGTCTGGAGCATGTAGAGGTCAGAATTCTCGATGGTGAACTCCACGTCCTGAACGTCCTTATAGTGAGCCTCGAGTTTCTGGAATATCTCTTCCAGTTCGTCCCAGGCCTCCGGCATCTCATCCTTGAGGGTCTTGATATCTTTCGGGGTGCGGACACCGGCCACGACGTCTTCCCCCTGAGCGTTCTTCAGGTATTCGCCGTAGCGTTTCTTTTCCCCGGTAGAAGGGTTTCTTGTGAAGGCAACACCGGTGGCTGAATCTTCGCCCGTATTACCAAATACCATCGTCTGAACGTTAACTGCCGTTCCCAGTGCGTCCTGGGGAAGGTCGTTCATCTTCCTGTACTTGATTGCACGGGGGTTATTCCAGGAACCGAATACGGCATCAATTGCTCCCCATAACTGCTCGCGCGGCTCCGTCGGAAATTCCTCTCCGAGGTTTTCCTTGTAAATTTCTTTGAACCTGTCGACAACTTCTTTGAGGTCATCAACTGTCAGATCCGTATCGTTTTCGGCCCCTTTTTCCTCTTTGATATCTTCCAGAGCCAGGTCAAACTCCCGGGCCTCTATTCCCTTCACGACCTCTCCGTACATCTGAATCAATCGTCGGAAGGAATCCCAGCCAAAACGGGGATTACCGGTCCTATCGACGAGACCTTCCAGAGTTTCCTCGTTCAGTCCGACGTTCAAAACGGTATCCATCATGCCTGGCATTGAAACCGCCGCTCCGGACCTAATCGAAAGCAAAAGAGGGTCTTCCGGGTCGCCAAACTCCTTATCGTTTTCCTCTTCCAGCCGCTTCAAGTTTTCGTCAACCTCGTTTTCCAGCCCATCCGGATAGACCTCATCGTGCCTGTAGTAGTACTGGCAAACTTCCGCGGAAATCGTGAATCCAGCGGGAACGGGTATACCAATATTGGTCATCTCTGCCAGATTGGCACCCTTGCCGCCAAGAATGTCTTCAAGTTCTTCCGAGCCGTCAGCTTCGCCGCCACCAAAAAAATAGACGTACTCCATAAATTAACCTCCCGTTAATTCTATAAAGGTTATCTAAACAATGCTTCTACGAATTCTTCTCTGTCAAATTCGTGCAAATCTTCCTCGGCTTCTCCGACGCCGATCAATTTAATCGGAGCGGAAAATTCATCAACTATCTGAAAAATCACTCCACCCTTTGCCGTACTGTCCAGTTTGGTTAATATAATTCCCGTCAATCCAACGGCTTCATCAAACTTTTCCGCCTGTGAAACACCATTCTGGCCATTCGTAGCATCAATCGTAAGTAACTTTTCATCGGCGGAACGTCCCAATTTCTTTTCCACCACTCTATCTATTTTTTTCAATTCCTCCATGAGGTTGTGCTTGGTCTGCAGGCGACCGGCAGTATCGATGAGTAGAAGGTCTGCGTCGTTATTCAGGGAGTATTCGACCGCATCGTAAGCAACTGCCGAAGGGTCGGCGCCGATGTCATGACTAATTGCGGTCGCCCCGACATCATCGGCCCAGTACTCTAACTGATCTATCGCGGCCGCTCTAAACGTATCGGCAGCTGCAAATACCACGTTTTTGCCCTCGGAGATGTATTTGCCACCTATCTTTGCAATCGTGGTCGTCTTGCCGGAACCGTTAACCCCCATAACAAGCATTACTGTCAGACCGTCCTCCTGTAGAGCCAATTGCTCCTCGGCGGGAGCTAGCCTGTCTTTCAGCTCTTCCTTGAGAAAATCCTCAAGTCGGGCCGGATCCGTCTCCCCCTCCTCCTCTACTCTTTCCTTTAACTGATCTATTATTTCCATGGCGGTATTGACCCCGATATCTGCCGTAACCAGTAATTCCTCGATTTCGTCCAGCAGCTCGGGCCCCACCGTGCTATAATTTCCAATTATCCCTTCAATCCTACCGATTAATTTGCTTCTGGTCTTTTTGAGGCCGTTCTTTAACCTGTTGAACCAGCTCATTTAGCTTTTATCCCCCTAATTGGATAATCACAATCACATACTGACGGGTGCCGAAACACCTAAAATATTCAGCAGTTCGCGTAGCACCATCTGAACGCCCTTGCATAAACCCAAACGGGCCCTGCTTAACTCCTCGTCGTCAGTTAAAACCTTGTATTTGTTGTAAAAACCATGGAACAGAGAAGCCAGGTTTTCCCCGTAACTTACAAGGTGATGCGGGCCGTAGTTGGAAGCGGATATCTCCACGATTTCGGAAAATTTATCCAGTTTCTTTATCAATTCAACCTCTTCGTACTTGTCGAGTTTCGTCAGGTCCACGTCTTCGAACTGGAAATCTTCCTCTATTCCTACACCTTCCGTCTTCCGGAAGATGCTGGCAATTCTCGTATGGGCGTACTGGAGGTAATAAACGGGGTTATCCATGGACTCCTCTTTTGCCAGGTCGTAATCAAATTCCAGGTGGCTTTCCGGCTTGCGGGCGGCCATGAAATAACGCACTACGTCCTTCCCGAGGTCTTCAACCAAACTCTTTAACGTGACGAACTCTCCTTCCCGGGTCGACATTCGCTTGACCTCTCCCTCGCTGGACAGGCTGACAAATTGATTTATCAGAACCTGATAGAAATCGTCCGGTAACCCAAGTTTACTCAACGCCGCTTTCATGTTTTCGACGTGTCTCTGGTGGTCAGCTCCGAGGAGAACTATCGCTCTATCGTAACCTCTATCGTACTTATCCAGGTGGTATGCGACATCGGGTAGAAGATAGGTTGGATCACCATTGCTTTTGAGCAAAACCACGTCCCTGGGCGCCCCCTCTTCTTCCGCTTTTAACCACAGAGCACCGTCTTTTTCGTAAGTTCCATCCTTTTCTTCGAGATTCGTAAGAACTTCCTCTACTTCCCCTTCTCGATGCAGTTTGGACTCACGAAACCAGCCGTCGAACTCCACGCCAAGCAGGGAAAGGTCATCTTTTATCCTCTCTATCATCTGGTTCATACCTTTCTCCTTGAAGAAGCTGGCGGCGGCGTCGTTCCATTCGGTGTAACGCTCACCGTATTCAGAGGCGATATCTTTGCCAATGTCTTTCAGATATTCCCCTTTATAAACGTCCTCCGGAATATCTACTGCTTCTCCCAGAGCCTGCTTGTACCTGGCCCAGAGGGTCCGAGCCAGAATATCCATCTGCCTACCTTCGTCATTGAAATAGTACTCGGTATCAACGTTATAGCCGATCTTTCTGTAGAGAGAAGCCAGGATATCTCCAAGCACGGCTTGCCTGCAATGCCCAACTGTCAGGGGACCGGTGGGATTGGAAGAAACGAATTCTATCTGAACCCTTCCCCGGTTCGAATCGCGGGCTTCCTTCAGAGGATCAGAGGACGAAAGCAAACGAGCCAAACTCTTCACAAGGAATTCAAGCGTGAGATCAAAATTAATAAAGCCCGGACCGGCCACCGTAACCTTTTTGAAGAGTTCCTCCTCCAGCCCTTCGGTTATTCGTTCCGCCAGATCACGGGACGATCCTTCAAACTCCGATGCCAGTTCGAGCGCGATACTTGAAGCAAAATCACCGTAATCATCGCTCGAGGGTTCTTCTACGGGGAGAGCTTCCGGTTTGCGGTCGAACCCAAGCTCCCTCAATCTTTCCCTTAATAAAATCTGAATTTCTCTTTTAATCATATCGAATTAATTAACCCTGAAATTTCCAATTAAAGCGTTCTAAAATCCCTTAATAACACTGTCTTGAAACCCTGAATGAAAATTCTTTTTGGAAAATCCGGCAAATATTCCGATTTCAACCCGTCTACCTGAGATCTTCAATAATCTACTAAAATCAGGATATAGTTTTGGTGAAAGCAGAACTAATAAGAAAGAAGAGAAGATTAAAACGACCTCTATTTTAGTCCCCTTTAAAATTTATCACGAACTTAATTCCGGTTTTTTCCTCCCCTTCGATCTCAAGATCGATAAAACCAGGGATTACGCTTAAGTTCTCCTCCCCTCCATCCAGCAAACGGCGGGCAATTGCGATTGCCTTTACTGCTTGATTAACAGCACCAGCACCTATAGTGTGGGCTTCGACTATACCGTCCGACTCGATTGCTCCAGCTATTGCGCCGGCAACGGAATTAGGATTGGAACTTGACGCCACTTTTAATATTTCCATATCCTGTACCTCCTGGATACAACGGCAACTCGCCGAGTGTAGTCTATCTAAATGGTATTATGGGTTCAGTCAAGTCATTACCGATCCAGATAATCCACTACAACTGCCCGGAATATATAAGAACGTACCTTATTAACTGGATATTTCTATAGAAAAATTATCTCAAAAGGAATATTAATAGAA
>JAIPHN010000106.1 GCA_021735185.1 Candidatus Bipolaricaulota bacterium | reverse complement strand
CGGCTCCAGGAAGACCCGTGGTCTCAGTGACCGGGGATGGTTCATTCCAGATGAACATTCAGGAGCTAACCACTGCCGTGCGAGAGGAGTTGCCAATTACGGTAGTCGTCTTAAGAAACGGCTCGCTGGGCATGGTTCGTCAGTGGCAGCAGCTCTTCTACGAGAATAGACTGGTGGAGACTTTGATAGACGAAGGTACCCCTTCGTTTGCCAGGGTGACTGAGGCTTACGGGGGTAAAGGTATAACGGTCGCCAAAGAAAGGGAATTGAGGTCGGGATTGGAAGAGGCTCTTAGTTACCAGGAAGGACCGTCGGTAGTGGAATGTTTGGTTGCTCGAGAGGAAAACGTGTTTCCGATGGTACCTGCCGGCGCCGCAAACGAAGACTTTATTCTGGGGGAAGACGATGCCTGAAGAAGAACGGCTTCACCCGTTGACGGCACTGGTAAAGAACGAGAGTGGCGTACTATCCCGGTTGTCCGGTCTCTTCGCCAGACGTGGGTTTAACATTGATAGCCTTGCAGTAGGCGAAACCAACGATCCGGACTACTCCAGAATGTCGATAACCGTTAAAGGTGATAGGGATATCCTGGACCAGGTAGTCAAGCAGTTGAACAAGCAGGTGGACGTGATCTCCGTCAAAGATCTATCCGAGACTTTCCATGTTGAACGGGAACTCTCCTTAATTAAGGTTCATGCTGGAACTGAAAGTCGGAGTGAAATAATTGAGCTGGCCGACATCTTCAGGGCAAAAGTAGCGGACGTTGGTAAAGATTTTGTTATAGTAGAAGCTACTGGTAGCGCCGATAAAGTAGAGGCTCTTGAAGACTTGCTGGAAGAATTTGGCATTGAAGAAATCGCGCGAACGGGCAGAGTGGTCCTGGAGCGCGCAGCAAAGAAGAAAACTAAAAAGTCGTAAGGAGGAAACATTGTCAGCTACGATATATTATTCAGATGACGTTGATGAAAAATACATTTCCGATAAAAAGATTGCAATTATTGGTTATGGAAGCCAGGGGCGAGGTCAAGCCCAGAATCTGAGTGACAGTGGTTATGATGTCGTTGTCGGTTTGAGGAAAGACAGTTCTTCTAGAGAAGTTGCGAAGGAGGACGGCCTTGAAGTAACAGAGATAGAAGAGGCAGCCGATAAGGGTGATATAGTACAAATTTTAATTCCGGACAATGTCCAGCCCGAAGTATACGAATCGAAAATAGAATCTCATCTCGATCCGGGAGATGGACTCTTTTTCTCCCATGGCTTCAATATTCACTATAACCAGATCGTACCTCCCGATTTCGTGGACGTGGCCATGGTGGCACCCAAGGGGCCTGGCAATCTGGTCAGGCGTGTCTACAAACAGGGAGAAGGTGTGCCCGCGCTTCTGGCTATTTACCAGGATTACTCAGGTGAATCAAAAGATATCGGCCTCGCATACGCTCACGGCCTGGGTGCCACAAGAGCAGGGGTAATTCTAACCACGTTCAAGGAGGAAACGGAAACGGACCTGTTTGGCGAGCAGGCAGTGCTCTGTGGGGGAGTGACGGAATTGATTAAGGCGGGATTTGAGACTCTGACGGAAGAAGGTTACCGACCAGAGATCGCTTATTTTGAGGTATTAAATGAGTTAAAACTGATAGTTGACTTGATTTACGAAGAGGGGCTGACCGGAATGAGAAAGTCGATCAGCGATACGGCCGAATACGGCGACCTTACTCGAGGAAAGAGGGTCATTGGGAAAGAAAGCAGAGAAGCAATGAAAGAGCTGCTAAAGGAAGTAAAATCCGGAGAGTTCGCCAGGGAGTGGATAAGCGAAAACAAAGCAAATAGACCAAAATTCACCCGGCTGCAGGAGATTGATGAAAATCACAAAATTGAGCAGGTTGGCCGTAAATTGAGGGAAATGATAACCCGTTAGGGGTATCCACAATATGGTAGAAAGGACGATAGAAATATTCGATACAACCCTGAGGGATGGCGAACAAACCCCGGGGTTGAGTTTTTCTTCGGAGAAGAAACTTGAAATAGCGAGCGAGCTGGATCGGTTAGGTGTAAGTGTCATTGAAGCCGGATTTCCAGCCAGCTCCGAGGACGAAATGGCATCCGTGTCGAAAATAGTAGATGAAGTAGACACACCGGTATGTGCACTGGCGAGGATAAAGGAGGCAGATTTAAAGCCCGCATTTGAGTCCGGAGCGGATGTAGTCCACCTATTTGCTTCGACTTCGGACGTTCAAATGGAAAAGTCAATGGGAATGTCGCGAAAAGAAGTCCTACGACAGTCTGTAGATACGGTGACCCAGGTTAAGGAAGAAGGAAAAACCTGTATATTTAGTCCGATGGATGCGACAAGGACGGAACCTGATTATCTATTGAAAATAAGCCAGGCAGTGCAGGACGCCGGGGTTGATATGATAAACCTCCCCGATACGGTCGGGGTTGCCTGGCCGGAACAGATCGAAGAAATGGTATCCCTGGTATCGGAAGATGTGGTGGTCCCACTAAGTGTCCACTGTCATGACGATTACGGCCTGGCCGTTGCAAATACGTTGGCCGGGGTAAAAGCGGGAGCCAATCAGGTTCAAGTCACCGTCAACGGTTTGGGGGAACGGGCAGGGAACGCGTCGCTGGAGGAAACGGTTATGAACGTTGAGCGGCTGGAGAACGCCGCCACGGATATTAAGAAAGACTCTCTGTTTGAAGCTTCGAAGCTCGTCGAAAGGCTGAGTGGAGTGCAACTTCCTCCCACAAAACCCGTCGTGGGCAGGAACGCGTTCTCCCACGAAAGTGGAATCCATGCAGCGGGCATGGTCAAAGATGAGGCCACTTTTGAACCGGACTTATTGAATCCGGAAACCGTAGGGCACCGAAGAAGGTTTATAGTGGGGAAACATGCCGGTAGAAGCGGTTTGAAGAAAGTACTTGGAGAAGCAGGTCTGGAGCCGTCCGAATCCGAGGTTAACCGGATACTAAAAAAAGTGAAATCTATAAACAGTAACGGTAAGAAATTGTCCGAAGCCGATCTCTATGCCATCGCGGAAACCGAACTGGACAAGCCAGGTACCACTGAAATGGTAGAACTGGAGCAAGTATTCGTTATGACCGGGGATAACGCGACCCCCACCGCCACTATTACCGCCAGAGTTAACGGGGAAGAAAGAACTGAATCCGGTAACGGTGTTGGCCCAATAGACGCGGTGTTTGGAGCGATGAGGAGAATTATCGGCCGGGAAAAGAAGATCGAAATAACCGAATTTCGAATCGATGCAATCACAGGCGGCAGCGACGCGGTGGCTAATGTCGTAATTGCCCTTGAAGACGAACGAGGAACGTCTGCTGAAGCGAGGGGCACGGGAGATGACATAGTAATTGCAAGCGTAGAGGCACTTTTAAATGCCGTCAACCATCTGGCCAGAAAGGACGACAGTGAAAGAAAACCGGTCAGTGAGAAAACGAACAAAATTTAGGTGAGATGATGAAAAACGTAGCAGTCATACCCGGTGACGGTGTTGGGCCAGAAGTTATAAATGCGACCGAAACCGTATTGTCGGAGATGCCGGTAGAGCTCAAATTTACAGAGTATCCGGCGGGGGACGCCGCCCTGGAAGACCGGGGAGCTGCTTTGCCCGACGAGACTTTAACCGGAGCTCGGGAAGCCGATGCGGTTCTATTAGGGGCAATAGGAGATAGCGCCGCGGACGTAGTAATAAGACTTAGACAGGAACTGGATACGTTCGTAAATCTTAGACCGATAAAAGGCTATCCGGGTGTCGATTGTATTTGTCCTGAAACGGACATGGTCATTGTCCGGGAAAATACGGAATGTCTATACGCTGGAATAGAGAGTAACATAGCGTCGGGTGTTACCACGGCAACCAGGGTAATAACGGAGTACGCGAGCAAGCGGATCGCAAGGTACGCTTTCGATTATGCCAGATCGGAGGGTCGAGATCTGGTAAGTGCAATTCACAAGAATAACGTTTTGCCGGTCACTGGGGGACAATTTCTTGCGGCAGTAGACGAAGTTGCCGCGGAGTTTAGCGTGGAACTGGAGGATGTCCTGGTTGACGCGGCGGCCCTACATCTTGTCAGGTACCCGCGGAGGTTCGAGGTTATTCTTACGACTAATTTGTTTGGGGATATCCTTTCCGACCTGGCAGCGGGTATTGTTGGCGGTTTGGGGCTTTCTCCATCAGCAAATATCGGTGAAGACCACGGTATATTTGAACCAGTACACGGAACGGCTCCGGACATCGCGGGTACGGGTAAAGTAAACCCTACTGGGGCGATACTCTCCGGTAGCTATATGTTGAAGTTTCTCGGAGAGGGAGAATTAGCGAAAAAACTGGAAAAGGCCGTGGAAAAAACTCTACACGAAGGAAAGACTACCCCCGATCTAGGAGGGAGCCTGACCACCGCGGAAATGACTGAAGCAGTTCTAAAGAGGTTACCTTAACAATGGCTAAAAAAGACGTACTAATTTTTGATACGACCCTGCGAGATGGATCACAGGGCAGAGATATTGGCTTTTCTCTGGAGGACAAAAAGAAGGTGGTTCGGCGACTCGACGGCCTCGGGGTGGACTACGTGGAGGCCGGATGGGTGCCGGGTAATCCCAAAGACACCAAATTCTTTCAAGAGTTTGGCCAGAGTGACCTCGAACACGCCAAACTCGTTGCCCTTAGCAGTACCCGACGCCCCCACACGTCGCCTTCAGAGGACCAGAATTTGATTGCCCTGCTGGATTCCAAGGCACCTGTAGTCGGCGTAGTAGGTAAGAGCTGGCGTTTTCACGTGGACGAAGTACTCGACGTGACTCCAAATGAGAACCTTTCCATGATCCGAGATTCTGTGTCTTACCTTAACAATCACGATAGAGAAGTACTGTACGACGCCGAACACTTCTTTGATGGATTCAAAGACCATCCTCAATACGCCCTGGAAACCTTGAGCGCCGCTGAAGAGGCCGGGGCAGACGTTATATGTATTTGTGATACGAACGGAGGGACAATGCCTTCCGAAATCAGGAATATAACAAGTCAGGCTCGAGAAGAAGTCGATACTACACTATCGATCCACGCCCACGACGATTCCGGACTGGCTGTAGCTAATTCGATTTCCGCTGTTGAAGAAGGTGTAACCGTTGTACAGGGTACGATAAATGGTTACGGT
>JAIPHN010000105.1 GCA_021735185.1 Candidatus Bipolaricaulota bacterium | reverse complement strand
CCCTGTGATCTTTTGCAGATTGTCTGGACATTGGATCATCCTCGATTTCGTTTTATAAGGTTCTTTTCCACCTTTAAATTTAATCAACTTCCGGAAGAATTTCTACCGACACTAGCAGTAAAACCGGGCCTTGACCTGTTGACCCGGGTGTGCCGGGTTTCGGTCTTGTGAAGGAGGCAGTTTCTGGCAATTTGGAGTAGATAATTCTCCTCTACTTTCGACTTACGACCTGGATATGAGACTGCCCATTCCGTCTGGCAATAGTGGATTGATCGCTTTATTATTAACTTCAACGATTGATTCCTCTATTTAATAAGATACCGATTTATCCTCTGGAGGTAAAATGTACCTGAAAGAGGTCGTATGCGACAATTGTGGTTTTGGATGTGATCCGGGGACCCCGGTTACTGCCTGTCCTGACTGTGGTTCTCCACTAAAGCTTCGTTACGACTTTGACCGGATAGAGCAAGCGGTAAACAGGGAAGAACTTTCCGATAGCGGGACAGAACGTTTCCGGGAATTTCTGCCTCTGGACGATCCCCCGGCCAGTCTAGGTGAAGGAGCAACACCCGTTGTTGGATCCAGCTCACTTGGTGGAGATTTACCCGGAGAACTCTACTTCAAACTGGAGTTTGTCAACCCGACGGGTTCTTTCAAGGATCGAGGAACGGTCATGACAGTTTCAAAGGCCTGCGAATGGGAAGTTGGTGCTGTGGCCGATGATTCTTCAGGCAATGCTGGGGCTTCCCTGGCGGGTTACTCGGCAATGGCAGGTCTCGATTGCACCGTTTATGTCCCGGCGAGTGCGTCCGGAGAGAAGATAGTTCAGGTAAAAAGTTACGGAGCGGAGCTGAAAGAAGTCCCGGGCCCCAGGGAAAGGGCGACGGATAAAATTAAGGAAGACACTTCGGGAACGGATACCTATTACGCCTCCCATAATCTCAGTCCCTATTTTCCGGAAGGGCTGAAGACTATTGCCTACGAGTTGAGTGAAGAATTCGGGTGGAACCCGCCGGAGCACGTGGTAGTTCCGGTCGGGGGCGGGGCTCTCCTTGTAGGTATCCACAGGGGCTTCCGGGATCTCGCCAGGCTGGATTGGATAGACCGAATTCCCCGTCTTCACGGAGTTCAGGTGGAGTCCTGTAATCCGGTGGTAAGGGCCTTTGAAAACTCGTGGGATCGGACCAGGCCGACCGAGTCCAAACCGACGATCGCTGAAGGAGTCCATATATCAAACCCGGAGCGAGGGAAAGAAATCCTGGAGGCAATTCGGAGCACCGGCGGGCGGGCTCTCGGGGTCACGGAAAGTGAGGTAAAGGAGGCACTTCGGAAACTTGCGCGTAAGGAAGGTCTATTTTCAGAACCTACTTCCGCCGTTCCCGTGGCTGGCCTGAAGCGACTAAGCGATAAAGGTGCTATTGGGTCGGGGGAACGGGTTGTAATTCCCATTACAGGAAGTGGACTGAAAGACGTAGAGGCCTGGAAGGATTCCTGATTGGTCGATCGAATGAACCGGTACCATCCGGGGTTCTCCTTGAATGATTGGGTCGATTGTCGTTAAAGAAAAACATTCCTCACCTTATGGGTTTGTGGTTACAAGCCCCGCACCTTGGTGCGGGGTAATTGACTCAATCAGGTAGTAAATCAATGAGAGGCAAGTAGTTGTTTGATTGATAATTAATGACGGGTCTTCCCGGTATATGTAGGAGGTTCCAGTTAAGTGCTGAGCGCTTGGTCCATTTTTGGAAAGACAGATAAGTGAATTTAAACGATTTTTATTTGCCCCGTCGTCCGGGGCGTGGTTATTTACTGGAGGAAGTAATGGGGAATTTATTTAGTACGATCACCGTCCGCGGGATACAGCTCAAGAATAGAATAGTCCTGCCGCCCATGCAGATGGGGCTGGCCGAAGAGAATGGCGGAGTTACGGAGGAGTTGATCGAACATTACGGTCAGTATTCTTCTAAAGTCGGGTTGGTTATGGTAGAACATAGTTTCGTCCTCCCCGGGGGTAAATACAGTTCCGGCCAGCTGGGAATCGATAAAGATAGCCTTATTCCGGATCTGGAAACGTTAGCTGAAGAAACCAAAAGGGGAGGAACTGCCGCGATAATTCAGTTAAATCACGCGGGTCTTAGAGCAGGAGGAAACGAGCTAAATCTGCTGGATTTTGACTACGAGGGAAGTCTGTCGAAGTACCCTTCCCGGGAACTCGATAGGATAGTCGAGGCATTCGGAGAAGCAAGCAGGCGGGCGATGAAGGCGGGGTTTCAGGGAGTCGAGATTCACGGAGCTCACGGGTATCTCCTCAGTCAGTTTGTTTCCCCGATTACCAATGACCGTAGGGACGAATACGGAGGAAGTCTGGAAGACCGGATAAAGTTGCCTCTTAGAATTGTCGAAGAAGTTAGGAAGGAAATCGACGATGGAATTCTTTCCTACAGAATTGGCGCCACTGATCTCGACCCGAGGGGGATCACAGTAGAGGAATCGAAGATTTTTGCCAAAAAACTGGACGAACGGGGCGTGGACCTACTGGACGTTTCCGGTGGTTTGTGTGGAAGTAGTCCGGACGAACTGGAAGGAGAGCAGGGGTTTTTCGTTTCCGAGGCACGAGAAATCGGGCAGGTTGTTTCCTGTCCCGTTATCGGTGTCGGTGGCATAAAGGATCCAGCTTACGGGGACGAGATAGTATCAGCCGGGGAGGTAGATTTAGTTGCGGTTGGCAGGGCTCAGCTGGACGACCTGTCCTGGGTAACCAGAGCGGCGAACGAACTAAGATAAGTTTAATAAATTTGGGTCGACTGTAACTGTTTGCTGAATTCGGGATTGGTATCGGGTAAGTTAAACCGGGTACTTGTTAGTTGATAGAATGGGGTTGACATGGAAAAATTTATAAATTGAGAAATATCTAGTGGATATTCTTTTTGAGGAGGGAAGTCTATGAAAGGTTATTTTGGTCGATATCTCGACGTTTCCCTGACGGACGGAGAAATTAGCGAATATACGGTACCTGAAGAGTGGTACGAAAAGTTCCTTGGCGGAAGAGGGGTTGGAGCGCGGGTTCTATTTGAGGAACTGGAACCCGGCGTGGATCCACTTGGCCCGGAGAATATAATGGTTTTTGCCACGGGACCGCTCCAGGGGTTAAATATAGCCGGCGCGGGTAGACACCTGCTAATGGCGAAGTCCCCCAAGACCAATTCCGTAAACGGATCGTACGTCGGTGGTTTTATGGGTCAGGAGCTGGGAAAGTCCGGATACGACGGGATAATTATCAGGGGCGCGGCTTCTGTGCCCAAGTACCTCGTATTGAAGAACGGGGAAGCCAGGTTGAAGAACGCCGACGATCTCTGGGGTCGGGAGACAGCCGTTTTCGAGGACCGCGTTCGAGAAAAGGAAGGAGACGTAAAAGTCGCCTCGATCGGAAAGGCGGGAGAGAACCTTATCAATTACTCCTGTGTAATTTTCGACAAAAATCGAGCTGCCGGGAGGCCGGGATTTGGTGCGGTTTTAGGAAGCAAGAAACTTAAAGGTGTTGCAGTTAAAGGAGAAGAGAAAAAGGACCTCGCTTCTCCGGACGAGTTGAAATCCCTAAAGGCCGAATTTGCCAGGGCTCTTGCCGAGGATAAGGCCGACTCTCTGGGTAAATACGGTACCGCGGGAGGATTAGAAAGCCTCAGTGAAAGTGGTATCCTGCCAACAAAGAACTTTCAACGGGGAGAATTCTCGGAAGCCGAGGAGATAAGCGGTGAAAAGATGGCGGATACCATCCTGAAGAAGAGGGATAACTGTAACGCGTGTCCTGTTAGATGCAAAAGAGTGGTAGAAACGGAATTTAGAGGCGAGCAAGTACGTCCCGAGTACGGAGGGCCGGAGTACGAAACGATTGGAGCTCTGGGCTCTCTCTGCCTCAACTCCGACCTGGATTCTATAGCCCTCGCAAACCAGAAGTGCAACCAGTACGGCCTGGATACAATCTCAGCCGGAGACACGATCGCGTTCGCGATGGAGGCCAGTGAGAAAGGTATGCTGGACTGGGAAGTTGACTGGGGTGACCCGCAGGCAATAGTTGAGCTGGTTGATGCGATTGCTAACGAGGAAGGCGTGGGGAAAGAGCTCGCCAAAGGTGTTAGCGTACTTAAGGAGGAACTGGGGGCTGACTTTGCAGTGGAAATAAAAGGCCAGGAAGTTCCGATGCACGAACCGAGGGGTAAGAAGGGAGTGGGTATCAGCTACGCGACCACCCCGAGAGGAGCAAACCACATGGAAGGAACCCACGATACAATGCTGGAAGAAAAACCGCTGGCACCGGAGCTGGGAGTGACGGAACCGCTGGATAGATTTAGTTATGAAGGAAAAGCACGAGTTGCAAAGATATTTGAAGACCTGAGGTCGTTTAACAACTCCCTCGTCATGTGTGCTTTTACTACGGACGCGGTAGGCGAAAACTACTCCTTTGATACTGTAAGGGACATGGTTAAAGCTGTTACCGGCCGTGATCTCTCACCCGAATCAATGCTTGACCTGGGAGAGAGAAATTACTTGCTGCTTAGACTGCTGGCATCACGGGAAGGATATACGGCCGAGGACGATCGACTGCCTGACCGGTTGCAAGAACCCTTACCTTCAGGTGCGACCGAAGGGGAAGGAATTCCCGAAGAAAAGCTGGAGGAGATGCTGTCCGAATATTACGAGTTGAGAGGATACGACGAAAAAGGAATTCCCACACGGGAAAGGCTCGCAGATCTGGGTATAGAGGAACTTCTCGATTAATAAGTTTGTTTGTCTGAGCTTTGGACCTTATAGCGGGAATAATTGACAAAAAACTCGGGTTGGGTTAAAATGATTATGTGAATTTTACAAAAAGGAATAAGGGGGTGGAAAATGTTCATTGGTAATTGGAAGAAATTTGCCTTATTCGTCTTTCCTTTGGTTTTTTTGTTCGTTTTCTCCTTGGGGGCTTTCGGGATTCAAGACGAAGAGTGCTATCTGTACCAGCAAAAATCCGAATGTCGCGCCAGATATAGTTCGTTTAACCCCTCTCAAGACAACTATTCACCCGGAGAAACAGTAAAATTAACCCTTGCGGGGTTAACCGAGGAATACCTGATTGAAGAGATCAAAGTAGAGAAGCTAATCGGCCGGGATAAGGGCGTAGTTTACACGGAGGTAATAAATCAACCGGTGCC
>JAIPHN010000104.1 GCA_021735185.1 Candidatus Bipolaricaulota bacterium | reverse complement strand
TCTATAACGGTGGGGAAAACGGTAATCCGGCCGATAGAGCTAAAGTCACCATAAGCCTTGATAATAGCGACGACCGTTTTTCCAGTGTAGTCGAGGAACAGCTCTCCAACGGTCAGAACCCTGATGAAATTACAATAGGGCGCAAGGTGACTCAAAATTCTTCTTCTTACAAGTTCATGGGAAATAATTGTAAGAGGTCCGTGATTGATCAAATACTGGACGAAGCCAATATGGACCCGAGCCGGCATCACATAGTAAACCAGGGAAAAATCACGGAAATAGTCAATATGAGTTCTTCAAACCGGAGAGCGATCATTGACAGGCTAGCGGGAATCAGTGAATACGACGAGAGAAAACAGCAGGCGATCAGAGATCTGAGAGATGTAAAGGAAAAACTGATGACCAACCGGGTCGTATTAGGTGAACGTAGAACCCAGCTCAACCGTCTAGAAAAGGAGAGGAACGCAGCTCTTGACTATAAAGAAAAGGAGGAGGACCTCCACCTCGTTGAAAAATCAATTGATTATAAGAAGGTCAAGAACAAAAAGGAAGAACTGAAAAAATTTCAGGAGAAAGAGCAACGGGTCAAAGAAAAACTGTCGGCGCTCGAGAAAAGACTGGAGGCGGCCGATAAAGAGGCTGAAGAAAAGGAAAAAGAACTCCAGGAAATAAAGGAAGAACGAGAAGGAGATCAAGAGAAGGAACTTTCCAAGGAAGTAGAGCGGGTCAAAATGGATCTGGTCCAGAAAAGAGGCGATATTCGCTCCCGGGAAAAAGAGATAGATAACTTAAAAGATACGGTAAAAGAGCTGAAGAATTTAAAAAGCAAGTCCAGGTCAAAATCCTCCCGGAAAAAGCGCTCGGTCAAGGCACTGCTGGATAGCGGTAGAGGGGGGATTTACGGCACGGTGGAAGGACTTATGGAAGTCGATCCAAAATATCAGGTAGCGCTGGAGACCACTATCGGGGGACACCTCCAGGACCTGGTGGTTGATTCCCGCTCTACGGCTATTGAATCAGTTAATTACCTGAAAGAAAATAACCTCGGCAGGGCAAGGTTTCTCCCCCTCCGAAGCATTTCCGGTAGCAGGAAAAGCCAGGCATCAAAAAATGCTAAGAAGAAATCGGGCGTAATAGATTACGCTATTGAGCTCGTTGATTTCGATTCGAAGTATCAGAGGGCATTTAAATACGTCTGTCGCGACACTTTAATAGCGGAAAGACTGGAAGCGGTAAAAGATGCGGAAAACGTGCGAGTGGTTACGCTGGATGGAGACGTTCTTAGCCGGGGCGGAGCCGTATCCGGTGGAACCTCTAAAAAAAAGCGGAGTAATTCCGGGAGCAGCAGAAAAGAGGATCTTCAGGAAAAGATCGAGGAAAAGGAAAAAAGGATAAATCGTCTGGAAAAAAAGATCGAGGGTGAAAAAAAAGAACTGAAGAGTCTAAAAAGTAAACTTGAGAAAAAGGAAGAACAGCTTGAAGACCGAACCGAAACGGATCGGGAATTGAAGGAAAAAACCGAAAAGCTTGAGTCAGAACTGGCTGACCTGAAAAAAAGGCAGAAAAAACTCTACAGAAAGACAGAAAAAAAGAGGCGAAAAAAGGACAATGTGGAAAAGGACATTGAGGGAGTGAAAAGAGATCTCCGAAATCTTTCGGAGCCGGAGGAAGACCTCGATTTTCTGGACAGGCCGTTGAAGGAACTGATAACAAAGAAGCGCAATCTGAAGCGGGACCTGGAAAGGCTGCAGCCGGTGAATATGAAAGCAATAGACGAGTACGAAGATTTTAAGGATCAGGTCGAGGAACTGGAGAATAAGCTCGATAGTTTGAGGAGTGAGAAGCGAGAGGTGGAGCGGTTAATCGGTAAGATAGAGGAAGAGAAAAAACGGAAGTTTCACTCCACTATGGAAGAACTCTCCGAATACTTTGGGGAGATATTTCAGAAGTTGTTCGGCGGCGGACATGCACATCTGGAACTGAGCCGAGAAGGAGATATCAGCTCAGGTCTTTTGATAAAAGCTCATCCGCCGGGAAAGGAGCTTATAGTTTTGGATTCACTTTCGGGTGGAGAAAAGACTTTAACGGCAATAGCTTTTATATTTGCCCTCCAGGAAATGAACCCCGCCCCGGTATACGTAATGGACGAGATAGATGCTGCGCTGGATCAGCGCCGGTCTTCAAAAGTGGCGGATTTGCTGGAAGAGTACGCTGCGGATGCACAGCTAATATTGATCTCTCATAACGAGGAGACGGCCAAACACGCCGATAAGGTCTTTGGGGTGTCGATGAATAACGGTCAGTCCGAAGTCCTATCGATCAAATTGAACTAAAGGTAGGGTATTATATAATGGCGGAAAACGGAAAGGAAGAGGGTCGGTCAACGGGAATAGACGATAGCATGATTTCCGTGGAAGGTTTACTGGATCCTCACTGGAGAGAAAGGCTGGATCAATTTGCCTGCGATGAAGATCCCTGGAAAATTTCTATATCCAAAATGGCCGAGGAATTTCAACACGAGCTGGATCAGCTCGAAGGGAGGAATCTCGACCTTTCCGGGCGGATGGTACTGACATGTGCGTTCTTGCTGAGGGCAAAAGCGGAGGATTTGCAGGGCCGGGATAACGGTAGTGAAGAGGAGTTCGAAGAAGAGATCGAGCCTGGATTCTGGGGTTACGAAGAGTTCGAAGACGAGCATTATATCCCGAGTCTGGACGTTCCTATGAAAAGGATTAACAAACGAACCGTTACCAGAGAGGAGTTAAAAGGTGCGTTTAACCATGCAATTGAAGTTCACGAACGAAGAGAGGAAAGGTGGGAGGAAGATGGGGGAGAAGTAGCTCCTGATTGGGGGATGGATCTGGAAGGAGAAAATAATTTTAGGGTAAAGCTTCAGCGACTTTACAGGAAGGTAAAGGAAAAACTGTCCCGGGGGAAAGAGGTGCTATTTTCTTCTTTGCTGGATCGAGATTCGAAAGAAGAAAAATTTACGAAATTTATGGAACTAATTCATCTGCAGTCGGAAGGAAAAATTAGCTGTGAACAGGAAAAACCATTTAGCGAGATAAAGGTCAAGTTGAATGAAGAAGATTCCGCGGAATAAATCAATGGCCGGGAATACGATATGACGAAGCCGGAAGCCGGTAAACCGGAGCCCGAGCAAAAACCCAAGGCAATAATTGAATCGGCGCTTTTCCTTGCAAGCGATCCGGTGGCAGAATCAGAACTACTGGATTTGACTGGACTTTCGGAAGAGGAATTCGATTCAGTACTCTCCGAACTGGAACTTGACCTCGCGGATCCCGATCGCGGACTAAAGCTGACTGAGAATAACGGGAAATATAGCCTGAAAATAAAAAGAGAACTACTGGACAGGGTCAAACACCTGGCTCCTCACCAGGATATGTCAAAGGGGGTATTGCGGACCCTGTCCGTTATAGCTTATAACAGCCCTGTCCTCCAGAAGGAAGTTGTCGAGATCAGGGGAAACGGCGCCTACGACCATATAAATCAACTTATCGAGCGAAATTTCGTCAAATCGGAACAGGAAGGGCGGACGAAATTGCTTTCCGTCACCCAGTACTTCCTCGATTATTTCGAACTGGAAAACCTTGAAGAATTGCGACAGGGAGAAAACGAACCGGAAAATTTCTCTAGTTGAATTCCCTCAAGTAGTCCTTCTGTGCCTTAGTTAACTCGTCGAGATCCACTCCGAGGCTTTTTAACTTCATTTCGGCAACACTTCGGTCTACTTCTTTCGGGACCGGATATAGTTCGTTTTTGAGTCCGTCGCTTTCCAGTACGTGTTTGACGGTTAAAGCCTGAAGTGCAAAACTTATATCCATTATCTCCGCCGGATGACCGTCCCCGGCTGCAAGGTTGACCAACCGCCCCTGTGCCAGCAGGAATGCTTCTCTGCCATCTTCAAAAGAAAAACGCTCGACGTTTTCCCTTACTTCATCTCTATCGGTTGAAAGTTCTTCCAGAGCGTCGATATCTATCTCGACGTCGAAGTGCCCCGAGTTTGCCAGAATCGCGCCGTCCTTGAGCTTCTTGATTGCCCTTTTTGGAATAACGTTGATGTTACCGGTTGACGTAACGAAGAAATCCCCCAGGGGAGCGGCATCCTCGATATTCATGACTCTATGTCCGTCCATTCTCGCTTCCAGGGCTTTGACCGGATCGACCTCTACCACTATGACTTCTGCGCCCATTCCGTCAGCTATCTTTGCGATTCCCCTGCCACACCAGCCGTATCCAACTACTACGGCGGTACTACCGGCGACTGTAAGGTTTGTAGTTCGGGTAATGGCGTCCCACGTCGACTGGCCCGTTCCGTATCTATTGTCGAAGAGGTACTTCATTCGGGCGTCGTTCACGGCAAACATGGGAAAGTTTAATTTATCTTCCCTATCCAGGGCTCGGAGTCGATGTACGCCAGTGGTGGTCTCCTCGGCTCCACCTATTACGTTGCTGCTGAACTGACTCAGTGGACCATGTAACTGCTTTACCAGGTCACCGCCGTCGTCGACTATCAGGTCGGGTTCGTTTGATAGAACCTGTTCTAGCTGATTTTCGTATTCCTCTTCGCTGACTCCCCAGCGGGAAAATACAGTTATCCCCTCTTCTTCGTTCAGTGCAGCTGCCACGTCATCCTGGGTGGATAGTGGATTACTGCTCGTAACAAAAACTTCCGCTCCGGCAACTCTAAGAGCCTGTGCCAGCCTGGCGGTTTTTGCTTCCAGGTGAATACTTACTCCAATACGATGTCCGTCAAATGGCTTTTCGTCTGCTAGCTGGCTTTCGATCTCCGACATTACGGGCATGTGTGATTTTACCCAGTCTATTTTTCTTCTTCCTTCCGGAGCTAACCCGGGATCCGCTACGTTTCCTTTCATTTTTCCCTCCTTGAGGTTGATTAAATAGAATAAAATATATAATGCTGCGGCAGAATACGGGTCATTTACATACGCCCGATCATCTCTGCAGGGCCACTAAGAATAAATTAAAGCTAATTCCAGCAAAATAATCAATAGGGGGGGATAACTTCCTCGAAAGTATCAGTATTTGAAAACGGATAACCACAACCGGGCTCTCAATTAAGCCAGTTTTTGCTCCGGAGACCAAAGGTAGCTTAATTTATTTTCATCATTTCCCTCAATTGGTTAACATTAGTTGACCGGAAGTTTTTTGTAGTTAAAATTCTTAAGGGAAGTTCGTGAAACCTGAATTCTTGGGGTTCAATTTTGGGGCGGAAGGTTTCCCTCAAGGGGGCAAATTTGACG
>JAIPHN010000103.1 GCA_021735185.1 Candidatus Bipolaricaulota bacterium | reverse complement strand
TATCTCATACCAGCACTCAAATGAGAAAACGTGCTTGGAGAACAATTCAACCTTAGAAGGTGGATGGCAGCCTGAAATATGACGAAGCAAATGATCTTGTTCCGGGTTCTAAACTCATTTGAGTGCTGGTTGCTGGACTAAAAATAGCCGATTCACCCCCAGGGCAAGCCCTGGGGCACTCTCGGCAAATTTTGGTAGAAATACTTTTCGCACCCTGTTTACCCTCCTGAACTTGGATGAAGCGATGAAGTGAATCGACCCTGGATTCGATCTCGTCCCTTATATCTCGGACCTTTTCTATTTCTGCTTCTCCGGGGTCGCCGAGGTCCCATGCCAGGTCCGTCCCTTCCCAGGTGGCCGGACAGACGCCTTCTGACGAACAGCCCATCGTGATTACGTAATCACATCCCTCCAGTTCCCCCGGTTCGACGGTCCTCGGCCGGTTAGTGGAAAGGTAGAGCCGTTCTTCTTCATCGCTCCTACGACTGCGTCTTTAACGAAATGGGCCGAGCCCGTTCCCCCGGCTATAATCTTTACCTGCAGGTCCTCTTCTTGCTTTTGGGCCGGGCAAAAGCGGCCGACATCTGGCTTCTGCTAGCATTCTGGGCACATAAAAACGCAACGCACTTTTCTGCTTCAGTCACCAAATACTCCTCCGGGTTTCAAATATATCTTTCGGTCAACAGCTCAAAAGATCAGGTTGAAGACGAACCCCAGTATCATGATCCCGAACCCGATTATCCCCACGTAGGCAATTATCAGGTTTCTCTTCATAACCTGTTTTAGCAGGACGAACTGCGGTACGGAAAGGGCAGCTACCGACATCATGAAGGCAATGGACGTCCCGACGAAACCCAGAAAAAGCGGGACGGTCGAACAGGAGCAAAAAGGCGAGATAATTCCCAGCACTCCGGCTAAAACGTAGCCAACTATCGCCTTCTTCCCTTTTTCAGGAAATCCCGGATTTTTTCCGGCGGCAGGTAGGTGCGAAGGTAGCTGACGGCAAAGACCACACCAAGCAGAATGACGGTGATCTTCAGCGTATCGTAAATCCAGAACTCCAGCGAAGCCGCCAACCGACCCGTTAGACCGGTTAAGTTTACTAACTGAACCGCGATGTATTCGAACATAAAGTTCCTTTAGCTTTCTAGGAAAGTACTTCCCGAATTTCCTCTTCCGAGGGGACCGTTCCCTTGAATTTTACTTCACCATCGACTACCAGTGCAGGAGTGCTCATCACACCGTAGCTGGCGAACTTCGCCGGATCCTCGACTTTCGCTACTTCAATCTCGTCTTCCATCCCCATACCCTCAACTATACTCTCGACGTCCTCTTTAAGACTTTCACACGTTGAACATCCGCTGCTTCCAAGTATTTCAACTACCATTTGACTTCACCTCTTGGTGTGTTAATTCTTCTGCAACTTTCAGCAATTTATTTACTTTTTCTTTATCCCGGATTTCGCACTCGACCCGCTTGCCGACCCTCTCGGTCCTTATCAGTCCGACCGATTCCAGCTTCTTCAGGTGCCGGTAAACCACCGACCTATCCCTGTCGATAACGTCCTCCAGCTCGCAGTAGCAGATCGGTTCTTCCAGCCCGAGCAGGTACTTGATCAACTTCAACCTCGGCTCCGAGCCGAGTATTTTGAATAACCTATGCATTGTTGCACATCCTTGCACAAAAAGCAGACCGGGTCCCTGTGTTATCTTGGGTTGAATGCCCTCTCTTACAGAAAGAAATAAGTTCTTTCGGCATTGGGCTTTTGAACTCGGACGGGTTTAACCCAACGAACCCCATGAACTCGACAAACCCGATGAACTCTACGAGCCCATAAACTCGGAACTAACCAACTTGCCTTTGACAGAAATATTTAGCAAAATTATCGTACCATGTTGACAGATCCTCAAAAACAAAAGCTAGGAAAAATACTGAGCAAGGCAAAAAGCGACGAAGATATTCTGGCGGTCATTCTCTACGGAAGTCGGGTTAACGACTCCCGTGAGGAAACTCGGGACTCGGACCTGGATATTTGCCTGGTACTTGAGGGGAAAAATGAGGAAAAAGGTGGGGAGGAAGAAGACGTACTACTTTCCCGCAAGAGACTTGAGTACCTCTCCAAGATAGATCCGGAGAAGATCGACATTCAGATATTCCAACAGCTACCGATCTATATCAGAAAGAGAGTCCTGGAGGAAGGAAGAGTCAGATACCGGCGAGATAGAGAGAGATTTTACGGACTTGTGTATCGAACCATTCAGGAATATAAAGACTTTGAACCCCGATTGAGGGAATACCTGGAGGGTGTCAAACATGGCTAAACTCGACGAAGAAAAGGTATTGATCAAAATAGACCAAATGGAAGGTTATCTAGCTGAACTGGAGGGGGTGTTGCCGGAAAGGTATCAAGAATACCAGGGAACTGAAAAAAAACGATCAACTGAACGGCTTTTGCAGCTTACGATTGAAGCGGCAATCGATATTTGCAATTTAATAGTTTCAGGGCTGGATCTGGGGCTTCCCGCGGAAGAGAACGACCTATTCGACAAACTGGCGGAAAAAGGAGTAATTACGGAGAAAATGAAGGAGAAACTCTATCGAATGAGAGGCTTTCGAAATATCCTCGTCCACGAGTATGCTTCTATCGACGATCAGCTCGTATTTCAGATAGCTAAAGAGAACAGGGAGGACTTTCGACAATTTTCCCGGCAAATTAGAGATTGTTTGAAAGAGTAACTCGACCCAGAGGCTCGTTCTCGCAATTCACACCCTAACGGCGTGTCTCGGGTAAGAAATATTTGAGAGGCTCAGTGAAGGGGAGCTTGATCCAGTTATATTAAGGGAAATGTGTTAGGTCGGCTTACTATCGGAACTAATTTTTCACAGGAGTATTGCTTAAGAATTTTACACGACTTACACAGGTTCTCCAAAGATCTGGATTTTCACCTTGGTTAGTCAGCTAAAAACTATTCTGTAAGTTCAAAGTTAGAAAAATTAAAACGTTGAAAAAGTCGATATCTCGTCCAGAAAGGCCGGCCTGTTGTCGTTTACCTCTTTCAGCTCTTCGACCAATTCCCGGAGCCGATCGCTCAAGTCGAGCTTTTTAAGCTCCATCAAATGGTTTATCGCCTCTCTATAATGACGGCGTCCGGTATCTTTGGCCAGAAAAGACGATATAAGTTCCCCATAGGCATCGAAATAATTCTCGGCGTCGTACTGACCGAGATCGTCTATGTAGTGCTGAAAAGTCCGCAAGCTATCGGACTTCATGACCTCCGCAAAAGCCATTTCCATGTCTCCTTCCCGGAGGTAAAAGTCTATCAATTTATCTCCGGAAAGTTTTTCTCAAGCCATTCTTTTACCTCTTCCCAGGTTTCATCCGGAGCCGAAGCTTTTAGCTTTCGGTAGTACTTTTAATTTGGTCTGTCCTTATATAGCTTCATGAGGTTCACTACGTACTTTTCCGGGTTCCTGCTTTCGTAAAGATCGACCAGCAGTTTTCGGAGCTCCACCCGGCTCGTCCGGTTAAACTCCTTCAGACATTCTTCGACAACTTCTATAGCTCTTTCACCTCTACCCTTATCTTTAAGCCAGTTTCCGTAGTCCAGGCAAAGTTCTGCTTTAACCCGGTAGATCTTCTCATACAGCTCCTCGAGCTCGTCCTCCTCTTCCAGGTTTTTCAGGATATGAATCCACGATTTAACTAACTGGATCGTTTCGTAATTCTCTCGCAAGCCGCCTTCTATTTCCGAAGCTAGCTCATCTTTGAGTAATGGCTGCATGAGCTTTTTCCAGTGCCGATAATGCTTTTCTTCGGTACAAATTGTTTTTAAGGCGTTAACGTAATATTCCTCGAAGTAGTCCGGAGCCTTTTCATTGTATTTCTCTAAGAGGTAATCTATCTGCTCCTTCTTCTCCTGGAAGCCCAGCTCCGCCTCGACGACGGACTCGGCGTAGTTATTTATCGCCAGTTCGAACTCGTCTCCGTGATAGCCGGAAAAATTGTCTATCGGTTCCGTACCCTCAGCAATTACCTCAGCTACCGCACGATAAATCGTAGCAGCTTCCATCGGTTCATCCTGTCCTCGGTACCCCCGAGCCATGTCAAAGAAACTGTCCCTCTCGGACAGTTCCAGGAGTACTGCTACGATATGCTTGCAATAGCCACCCCAGTCGTAGGGACAGGTACAGATGGCGTCAAAATCAGGCTCATCCAGATTCAGCCTGACTTCGTAGAGCTGGGATCCCCGGACCTTTGACTTCACGCTTTCCCTTTTTAAACTTAGCTGCTCCACCCTGCCCTGCCTCAGGTAACGAACCCCTCTATCATAGGATTGCTGGTTACAGAAACTCTTTATCTTTTCTTTTGCAGGCTGCACCCGGACCCTCCTTATACAAACGTACTTTTGGACTTAGAATTAACCGTAAGCTTGGCGATAACTCTTCTCCGGATCTCTGAATTTAACCTGCTGTGGATTGAAGGCATTAGGATCGAAGTCCCAGCCGACCCAGCGCAGGAACCTGTCATGATCTTCGTGTTCCGGGTTATCAATTGCCTCCAGAAATTCTTCATACCCGCTGATACCCCCGACGTCCTCGGGTGGACAGGTCCCCTCTCCGCCCAGCAAACTGGGGTAAACCCGACCTTCTTGCCGCGGCTCCGACTTCTCGAAGGTAGCTAAATGCTTCCAGCTATCCCCGAAATCGTATTCGTAATCGCATGTAGGGCTAGCTTCGGAAAAGTAATCGGCAATCTTTTCCTCGTAGCCGTCCCTTATCTCTATATTCCAGTCCAGTCCGTCCTCCGTAGGTATTCGGACCACCACTTCCTCGTTCGCCTCAGGGTCATTTATCGTGAACTGGTGCAGGTGAGAATCCTTCCACCCCATGGCATCCGTTATCGCAACGTGCAATTCCCAGAAAGAATAATCTTCCGGGACCTGAATCCGCCGCCAGATAGTTGGCTCGAAATCCTTCAATTCGATTTTAAACCTAAAGACAGAAGAATAATTACGACTCATTCGTATCACCCTAACGATTATAGGTGAGTCGTCTAATAAAACGCTAACTCTTTCTACGGACGGAAAGCTATACCAACCATGTAGAGGAAGGCTTTAGCCCCCACGGTTAAAGACTCAACATGGAGCTCTAAAGAGCTCCGCTACGAAAAACAAGAAAATGTTGATACTTCGCTCCTACTGGTTAATACCATTTTGTAAAGTTTTCCTCATAGTAAAGACCATATTACCAAAGGAGGCCTCTATCGTTTTTTGCGTAACTTTAGTATCTTGCCAGTTCGCAAAA
>JAIPHN010000102.1 GCA_021735185.1 Candidatus Bipolaricaulota bacterium | reverse complement strand
AACAAGGATTAAGCGAGGAGTTTAAGCTAAATCATTGGCCTAAGTTCATCGATCAATTGAAGCATGCCAAAGACATACTTTATTTTACCGATAATTCAGGAGAAATAATTTACGACCGCTTATTTATTGAACGTTTACTGGATTCCTCGCCGGTGAAGAAACTGGACCTGGTAGTCAAAGACGGGCCCTTCCTGAACGACGTTACCCTGCAGGACGCCAGGAGCCTCCAATTTGACGAAATGGAAAAAGTCAAATTAAGGACGGTAGATAATGGAGACGGAGGGGAATCTCCCCCACTCTGGTCGCCCGAAGTAGAGGATTGGATAGACGATCATGACCTGACGATTTCAAAAGGGCAAGCCAACTACGAGGGATTAAGCGGTTACCGCAAAAACAATCTCTTTTTGCTTCTCGTGGTAAAGTGCCCTCTGGTCGAAAAGGATATTGGGGCGAAAGTCGGAGAAAAAGTTTTTTTAAACGCAAAGAAACACCATAGGAACAAGTGTTCTGGCGAATCAATATCTCGAAACATTTAAGAGAATCCTTCCAAATTGAGTTTAATCATCTTCGAGGTTGATCTTTATCATGGCACGGTGTTTTCGGGGTTGCTATTATTCTAAAAATAAATTGAGTAAGGTAAAATAAACGCAGTTTCTAAAGGTGGTAAAGTGAGAAAGGAAATAAGGTTTGGAGGATTCGGGGGACAGGGGATAATATCGGCCGGAAACATCACTGGAAAAGCGGCCTCTATTTTTGAAGACAAGAACGCTGTTCTCATTCAGTCTTACGGTCCAGAAGCCAGGGGAGGAGCCTGCAGTGCGGATGTAGTTATCGAAGATGAAAAGATAGATTACCCGCAAATTACTGTTCCAGAGATCCTTATCCTAATGTCTCAAGAAGCTTACGAAAAGTACAGTGACGATATTCAGGATGGCGGAATAATGATACTTGAAGAAGACCTCGTTGAGGAAGTGGAACAACCAGAGGGAGTTCATCAGTACAAGGTTCCCGCTACCAAAATTGCCGAGGATCTCGGGCATAAGATTGTAGCTAATGTAGTGATGCTCGGTGTTCTGGTGGCCATAACTAGTTCAGTAGATAAAGAAAAGATGAGAGAGGCCATTCTGTCATCCGTTCCTAAGGGTACAAAAGATTTGAACGAAGAAGCATTTGAAAGCGGTCTGGAGTACGGAGAGAAGCTAACCACCAATTAGATCCTGGGAGGTACCATGGCCAGCAAGCCAAGAATTGGCGTATTTATCTGCCATTGTGGCGAGAACATCGCCGGCACCGTAGATGTAACGGGGCTGGCAGAGCGGATAATAGATTACGATGACGTGACGTTTAGCACGGACTACGAGTACATGTGCTCCGATCCCGGGCAAAACAAAATTAAAGAAGCAATAGAGGAAGAAGATTTAAATGGAGTAATAGTTGCTGCCTGTTCACCCTCCATGCACGAGGAAACCTTTCGGAGCGCGGTTGAAGAAGCAGGCCTTAATCGTTACAGGTGTGAGATCGCCAATATAAGAGAGCAATGCTCCTGGGTTCATGATGGAGACGGAAGTAAACCGACAGAAAAAGCGCTAAGGATAATCAAGGGAGCGGTAGAAAAAGTAAAAAGAAACATCCCGATGGAGCCGGTTGAGCGGGAGCATTCGGATAAGTGTCTTGTCATCGGCGGCGGTGTGGCCGGTATTCAGGCAGCACTTGACGTAGCTGAGGCGGGAAACGAAGTGGTGCTTGTCGAAAAGGAGCCCACGATCGGTGGTCACATGGCTCAGCTTTCGGAAACTTTTCCCACACTTGATTGCTCTCAATGCATTCTTACACCGAAAATGGTCGAGGTTAATCAACACCCAAATATCGAACTGATGGCCTACAGTGAAGTTAAAGACGTATCCGGATATATAGGCAATTACAGCGTACAGATTGAGAATAAACCTACATACGTAGATCCCGATGCCTGCAATTTATGCGGAGACTGTGAAGACGTATGCCCGGTTAACGTTCAGGATGAATTTAATCAAGGATTAACTTCGCGAAAAGCAATTAGTATTCCGTTTGCTCAGGCAATACCTTCATCCTATACCCTCGACGAGGAGGCCTGTTTGGGACTCAACCCCCTCCGATGCAGCAAATGTGCCGATGTCTGCGATGCAGATGCAGTAGATTTTGATCAGAGTTCGAAATTCATTGAAGAGGAATTTGGGGCGATAATTGTTGCCACCGGCTACGACCTCTATCCGAAGGAAAAGATGGGCGAATACGGATATGGTCAATACGAGGACGTAATTGACGGGTTACAATTTGAAAGACTGCTTTCCGCAACCGGACCAACCAGGGGGGAAGTCAGAAGGCCCTCGGACGGAAAAGTTCCGAAAGACGTGGTCTTCGTTCAGTGTTCCGGTTCAAGGGATCCCGAAAACCACAACTCCTATTGCTCCAAAATCTGCTGCATGTACACAGCAAAACACGCTAAGCTATATAAAGAAAGTGTTCCCGACGGCAACGCCTACGTGTTTTACATCGATATTCGAGCCGGAGGAAAGGATTACGAGGAGTTCATTCAGGAAGTCCAGGAAGAAGATAGAGTGCTCTACCTTAAAGGAAAAGTATCCAAGCTTAAAAAGGTAGATGGAAAACTCAGAGTCTGGGGAATGGACGAAATAGCGGGAGAGCGGATGGAAATCGACGCCGATCTTGTTGTCCTTGCCCAGTCTATTATTCCTTCGAGCGAGGCAAAGGATACAAGCAGAAAGCTAAACTTAAATCTCGGTCAAAATGGCTTCTACAAGGAAGCACATCCCAAATTAAGACCCGTGGAAAGCCTGACAGGTGGAGTTTTCTTCGCCGGAGCGGGTCAGGGTCCAAAGGATATTCCAGACACGGTTTCTCAGGGAAGCGGAGCTGCAGCAAAAGCGATAGAAATGTTGTCAAAACCGACTCTCACTCACGACCCCCAGGTAGTAGAGGTGGACGAGGACCTATGTAGCGGCTGTGGTCTCTGTATCAGCCAGTGTCCTTACGATGCTCTCGAGGTGAATTCTCGAGGAGTAGCCGAGGTAAACGAAATACTTTGCGAGGGTTGTGGAACCTGTGCTTCTGGATGCCCGACAAACGCGTTAAGCCTTAAGAACCTGACGGATGAACAATTAACAGAAATGATTCATGCTCAAATCGGTGATTAAGATGGAATTTGAACCCAAATTGGTCGGTTTCTTGTGTAAATGGTGTTCTTCCGCCGGGGCGGATCTGGCGGGGGTCAGCCGGAGAAGCTATCCCTCGAACCTGGTGCCGATCACGGTAAATTGTTCGGGCAGGATAGACGTTAGCCACGTTATAAGGGCTTTTCGAGACGGAGCTGACGGAGTTCTCGTTAGCGGATGTCATCCCGGGGACTGCCACTATACAAGCGGAAATTACAAAGCATGGAGAAGAGTAGCCCTGCTAAAACACGTCCTGGAGGATTTCGGCATGAACCCGGACAGGGTCAAACTTGAATGGATTTCGGCAACGGAGGGGGATAAATTCGCCCAGACGGTCAAGGAATTTACGAAAGAGATAAAAGAATTGGGACCGGGGCCATATAGCAATGTCAAAGAAAGAGAGTAAGAAAAAGGTAGCTGCTTACTGGGCAGCTTCCTGCGGAGGTTGCGATGTAGCTCTGCTCGGCCTGCACGAGAGAATACTTGATCTATTGGACTTCGCCGATATAGCGTTCTGGCCGGCAGCAACTGACTTCAAGTATGAAGACTTAAAAGGGTATGAACGAAACGAAATTGACTTGACTTTCTTCAATGGAGGAATCAGGACGTCAGAAAACAGGGAGATCGCTGAAATAATAAGAGAAAAGTCTGAACTCCTTGTTGCCTATGGTTCCTGTGCCCATCAAGGCGGAATTCCTGGTTTGGCTAACATGAGTAGCAACGAAGAGCTATTCGAGACCGTTTATAAAAACAATCCCACAACCGTTAATCCCGAGGGAGTGGTGCCACAGGAATTGACAGAAAGAGAGGAAGGGAACCTCAACTTGCCCGGACTGCAGGAGAGAGTAAAGAGCCTGAGCCAGGTAGTAGAAGTAGATTATACTGTTCCCGGCTGCCCACCACCACCCGAATTAACCGAAGACTTCTTGGATCTGCTGCTTGCGGGCAATCTTCCCCCTAAGGGATCCGTAGTTGCCGGGGAAAAGACCGTGTGCGACGAGTGCTCGCGGGAATGGAATAAGGAAACGATCGACGAATTCCACAGGCCACAGGAAGTAGAAATAGATCCGGATAAGTGCTTGCTGGACCAGGGGATTATTTGCATGGGTCCGGTAACCAGAAGTGGATGTGAGGCAAGTTGTCCGGAGGCAAACCTTCCCTGTAAGGGCTGTTTTGGACCTCCAAAGAAAGTCGAGGATCAGGGAACAGAAATGTTGAACAGCCTGGCTTCCGTGGTTCAAATAGGCGAGGAAGGCGGATCGCTGGAAGGAGAGAAAGCCCTATTAAGTAATTTACCCGACACCATTGGGACTTTCTACAACTTCTCGCTGGCAAACTCGATCTTTGGTGGAAAGGTCTCGGATGGAGGTAACGATGAGCAAGAGTAAGATTTCTATTGATCCGATTACAAGGTTGGAAGGGCATGGAAAGATAGAAATATTCCTCGGGGACGACGGAAAACCAGAGGACGCAGTGCTTCAGGTTCCTGAGCTAAGAGGATTTGAAGAGTTTTCCCGCGGACGAAAAGGCGAGGACATGCCCAGAATTACTGAAAGAATCTGCGGTGTATGCCCGGAGGCTCACCATTTTGCCTCCACGAAAGCGCTGGATGCGGCGTATTCTACCCAACCCACCGCCACTGCCCTGAAACTACGTGAACTCCTTTACAACTCCTATATTTTTGCAGATCACTTGCTTCATCTATTCTATCTTGGTGGGCCCGACTTCCTTGCTAAGGACGGAAAAAAAGAGGATAGAAATATAGTTGGAGTGATAAATTCTCTCGGAGAGGGACTGGGAAAAAAGGTAATCAAGACGAGGAGACTGGCTCATGAGGCTATCGAGATCATTGGAGGTCATCAGATTCATCCCATTACCGGAATTCCAGGTGGTCTGTCCAAGGGGATAACGGACGACGGAAAGGGGAAACTTGTCTCAATCGGCGAGTCCTCCTTGGGGTTCGCCCGGGAAGTGCTGGACCTATTTCATGATAAAGTAATTGATACGGAAAGATTCGGCTCTTTAGTCGACGATTCAGAATTCTCTCTGGATACTTATTACATGGGACTGATTGATGGAAAAGGAAGAGTCTCATTCTA
>JAIPHN010000101.1 GCA_021735185.1 Candidatus Bipolaricaulota bacterium | reverse complement strand
TGTTCAGGGTTACATCGCTCACATCGCGAACGGACGTCCCAAAGAGGCGGTGAAGCTAATTAAGGAAAAGACGCCACTTGCAGTTTCCCTGGGACGAGCCTGTTTTGCCCCCTGCGAGAATGAGTGTCGTCGAGAGCTGGTTGAAGAGCCGATGGCTATTCGTCAGTTAAAAGAGTACGCCGCTGAGGTGGACATTGAAGAGCCCTGGACCCCTGAAATAAAGGGAGAAACGGGTAAAAATGTTGGAATCGTTGGTGGGGGACCCGCCGGACTGACAGCTGCATATTTCTTAAGGCTTGAGGGCCATTCAGTGACGATTTACGACGAAATGCCGGAGTTGGGTGGTATGATGCGCTACGGGATTCCTAATTACAGGTTGCCTAATGACCTTCTTCGCCAGGAGATAGAATGGATCATGGGTCTCGGGATCGAGGCTCATATGGAGACCAAAATGGGGGAAGATGTAGCTCTGGAAGACCTGCGGGATCAATACGATTCAGTTTTACTGGCTACTGGAGCCTGGGAGAGCTGGGAGATCCCTGTACCAGGACACGAACTGGATGGCGTTACGGGAGGAACGGATTTTCTGGTTCAGCATGCCTCCGGAGAAAAGGTTGACGTTGGGGACGAAGTGGCAGTTATCGGTTGTGGCGGATGTGCGATGGATACAGCTCGTGTTGCGAAGAGACTGGGCGCCGATGTAACCGTAGTATACCGGCGCACGGAGGAACAGGCGCCTGCCCCTAAGGACGAAATAGAAGAGGCCAAAGAGGAAGGAATAAAGTTTAACTTTTTACTCAACCCGGAAAAGATAAACGGGGAAGAACAAGTGGAAGGAATGACCTGTGCAAAGATGAAACTTGGGGAGCCTGACGAGTCGGGAAGGCCCAGGCCCATAAAGATCGAAGGAGAAACGGAAGAAATTTCCTGCGACACGGTATTAATGTCAATTGGAGAAGCTCCCGATGAAGAATTGCTGGAACAAGAAGGTGTAGTGGTAGAAGATCATACCATAAAGAACCACGGAAAGTACCGAACGAATTACGATGGTGTATTTGCGGCCGGAGACGCTTCGATAGGTCCTTCTTCTATCGCTGAATCTACCGGTCAGGGACGCGAGGCAGCTTTCGTCATAAACAACTATCTGAGTAATCAGTTGAGTGACTACGAGCCGCCTGAGGACTTTAGACTTCCGTTTGGTTACGTCCACCGAGATCAAAAAACTGAGGAAGATTTTACCGATGAGGAGAAACTGAACCGGGTGCCAATGGAAAAGGGTGATCCGGAGACGAGAATAAAGAACTTTTCCCCAATAGAGCACGGTTACACGAAAGAGGAAGCGAGTGAAGAGGCGGCCCGTTGTTTGGAATGCGGGTGCCTGGATCGGTTTGACTGCAAACTCAGAAAATACTCGGACGCTTACGGAGCCTCCCAGGATCAATACGAAGGAGAGCGCATGGAAAGGGAAATTGATGACTCGCACCCCATGGTCGAGCGCGATCCCAACAAGTGTATATTATGTGGCTCCTGTGTGAGGACTACGGAAAAAATTCACGGGGAGGGAGAACTGCAGTTCATCCATAGAGGTTTTTCCACGATGGTAGCACCGCCGTTCGAGGAGCCCCTCGGCCAGTCCAGTAGCGATTTAATCGGTGATCTGGCGGATAGTTGCCCCACGGGAGCACTGGAAGAAGTAGTTCGTGAGAAAAAGCCCGGACCATTTGAATCAAAAATGGAAGTGAAAACTCGATGCTTGGGATGTGGGCTCACTTGCCCGGCCAGGGTTCAGATTAATCAGGGACGACCTATCAAGCTGGTTCCAGCGGATGACGGACTTTACGGTGGACACCTCTGCGATAAGGGAAAGTTCGAGAGCATGCTGGACTGGGGAAAAAGGGTCGATAGAATCAAGGTTAAGGAAAACGATGGCTGGGAAGTCGCGAAATGGGAAAAGGTTATGGAAATAGTTAAAGGGAAACGGATAGACGTAGTTCCCGGAAGATCGACGACAGTTGAAGAGACCGAATTACTGAAAGAGATCGTGGATTCTGCCGGTGGACGTATATTGGTTCGGTCGCCCGTTTTTTCGGGTTCTACTGCGAGTCTTGAAGACTTGTTGACTTCTCCTGCAATTTATGTCGACCAGGACTCTTACAGGATAAATCCCATTCTGAAAACCCTGGTGAAAAGGGCGAAGGACTCTGGAGCCGAACTTGTAGAAAAACCGGAGGATTTACCGGGGAAATCCGGAATTGCCGTTTTAACTCCGGAAACCGAAGAACTATTGGAAACCGAAGAACTATTCGAAAGGAGGATCGTGGCGAGTCCAGAGGCTAACGGGCACGGTCCGACGGAGTTGAACAGGGTCGAGGAGCTGAAAGGAGGAGAGGTTCTCTTTGTCTGGGGTCAGGTACCTTATCAGGGCGATCTGGGCTTGGGAACCTTCGAAGCAGTGGTTAAGTTCGGCCGCTCGTTCAATGAGGAAGTTGATGCGGTGGATGCTATAGTACCGATCAGGTCCTGGCTCGAGAAAGAAGGACGGGTTATAAATACTTTTAACCGGACCATAGAAGTGAAACCTGTTATTGAAAGCAACTTAAAGAAGAATTCCGAAATACTTCATTCACTGCTGGAATCTATTAAGTAATGTTTTCCCCGCTACAACATCTGTAGTGATGGTGTAGCGGGGCATTATTTTCGTTTCGGGGAATTCAGTACCAGATAACTTTCCGTCAAATTAAACCAGAAAGAACAGACCCGCCAGGGTTTTTCCGTCGGTTATCTTGCCTTCTCTAGCTCTAGAGAATACTTCCTCAACTGGAAAACTCTTCGAAATCAGGTTCTCCCCCTCGGGCGATTCGGCAGCTTCCTTCTCACTCAATTTTTCCAGCTCCCTGGCGAGATATAGGGAAAGGACTTCGTCGGAGTATCCGGGAGAAGTAAAAAGATCAACCTTTTTCTCGAGCTCAGCCGGTCTGTAACGAGTTTCCTCCACCAGTTCGCGGCGCGCACATTCTAATGCCGACTCGCCCTCTTCCAGCGTTCCGGCAGGTAGTTCCCAGAGGGATTCCCCAGTTGGTTCTCTGTACTGCCTAACAAGAATTAATTCTCTGCCCTTCTCCCCTTCTATAACGGGAAGAATAACCACACCGCCCGGATGATGGACGACCTCTCTTTCCCCGGTTGATCCGTCCGACCTTCGAACCTTATTTACTGTTAGCCGTAACAGACTCCCGGAGAAAGCTTCCTTCACGTCAATAGTCTCTTCGGCCAGATTTTTATCCTCGTCTACAATACTCATGGCTTGAGTTTCTAAGAGTTTTATTACTCTGCCGCAGCGCAGCCTTTTTCAAGTGCCTTTTCGTTTACTTCCACGAATTTTCCCTTGCCCGATTCTTCCAGAGTTAGTTTCATTCCTTTTTTTAGGGCCGCCAGGGATAGCTTATCGCTCGCCTTTGACCAGGCACCCAGGGCTACCATGTTGATTACCTTTTGATTTTCCAGCTGTTTGGCGATTTCGTTCAACGGTACCGGAACAACTCTGGTGGAGTCGTAATCGGGATGGTTGTCGATCAGGGAACTATTGAGGACGATCACTCCTTTTTCCTGAACCGTGGACCCAAATTTATCCAGCGAAGGTTTGTTGAAGGCAATTAAGGATGAAGGATTGTTAACTACGGGGGAACCTATAAGTTTTGACGAGATGATTGCCGTACAGTTGGCCGTCCCCCCGCGCATCTCCGGACCGTAAGAGGGTAGCCAGGTTACTTCCAGTCCTTCTTCCATTCCCGACCTGGCAATAATCTTTCCCGTTAGGATGACGCCTTGACCACCAAAACCGGATACTATTGTGGAATATTCTTCCATTCTTATCTCCTCAACTCCTGTCAATTATATCTCCGAGAGGATAGACTTTTTCTACTTCCTGTTTGATCCTCTCGTTCGCTTCTACCGGATCCATCCCCCAATTAATTGGACAGGCTGAAAGTATTTCTACAAGAGCGTAACCATTTCCCTCCTTTTGGAGGCGGAAGGCTTTTTTAATTGCCTTTTTGGTTTGATCGATTCTTTTGACGTCATAGACGGCCTGACGGGTAATATAAGTTGGCCCGTCAAGTTCCGCCAACATTTCGGACATCTTTATCGGATAGCCAAAATCCTTGGCTTTCCTCCCTTTTGGTGTAGTTGTGGTCTTTTGATCCAGCAGGGTGGTGGGAGCCATTTCCCCTCCTGTCATACCATAGAGGGTATTATTTATAAAGAATACGGTAATATTTTCACCCCGGTTGGCGGCATGAGTTGAGTTGTTCGTTCCTATGGAAGCAAAATCGCCGTCCCCCTGATAGGCGAAGACGTTGAGGTCGGGTCTGGCCCGCTTTACTCCTGTAGCTACAGCTGAAACTCTCCCGTGAGCTGGTTGAATGACGTCAATATCGAACCATTTGTAAAGAAAAACCGAGCAACCGACGGGAGCAGTTCCCACGGTATTGTCCTGAATACCGAGTTCATCAATCGTTTCGGCAATTAGTCTGTTTATAACCCCGTGGTGACAGCCCGGACAGTAACTGAACTGCTGGTCGTTGAGACTTTTAGGTCTGTCAAATACCTTTTCCATTCCGGCAGTATTCTCGGCTACGGCTTCTTTAGACATGGTGTTTTACCTCCTCCAGAATCTCGCTTGGTGTGGGTACAACTCCTCCCAGCTCTCCGTAAAATGGTGTTTGGGCCCGAGATTCTACGGAGAGGCGAACGTCTTCGACCATCTGACCCGCGTTCATTTCTACGGTTAACACTGTGTCAACGGATTCGCTTAACTCGGCTAATCGCGAGTCCGGAAAGGGCCAGAGGGTAATTGGTCTAAAGATTCCGATATCTATACCTTCCTTTTCTCCCAATCTTCTGGCCGTTCTTGCAATTCGCGCTACAGTCCCGAAAGCAACCAGGAGAATATCCGGATCCTCGACACCGATTTCTTCGTACCGAGTTTCTTTTTTCTTGATCGTTTCGTATTTATCCTGCAGGTCCTGGTTGATTGATTTGAGTTGTTGGGCTCCAAGAGCAAAACTCCTGATGACGTTTGGGTCTCGCCCGTTCGCACCCGTAGTTGCCCACGGTTTGTCAGGCAGGTCGGATGGATCGACCGGGGATGGCAATTCTACCGGTTCCATCATTTGTCCGATCATCCCGTCCGCCAGGACCATAACCGGAATTCTGTACTTATCAGCCAGATCGAAGGATTCAAAAGTCAGTTCGGCCGCCTCGGGAACCGTCGACGGTGCTAGAACTATTAGTCGATAATCTCCATGACCTCCGCCCTTTGTTGATTGGAAGTAATCGCTCTGAGCGGGCTGGATAT
>JAIPHN010000100.1 GCA_021735185.1 Candidatus Bipolaricaulota bacterium | reverse complement strand
AGGAGGGGATAGTTTGAAAAAGATAATAATAATGGGTGCAGCCGGGAGGGACTTTCATAACTTCAACACGAATTACCGGGGAAACGAGGAAGTAGAGGTAGTAGCTTTTACCGCAGCTCAGATACCGGATATAGCGGGGAGAGAATATCCGGCGGAACTTGCCGGGGATCTTTATCCGGACGGAATTCCGATCGAAGCCGAAGAGGATCTACCGGAATTGATCAAAGAAAACGACATCGACGAAGTCGTGTTCTCTTACAGCGACGTTCCGCATCAGTACGTGATGGAGAGGGCTTCCCTGGTCAACGCAGCGGGAGCCAACTTCAAACTATTAAGCCCGGAAAATACCACTCTAAAATCATCCAAACCGCTGATCTCCGTTACTGCGGTAAGGACCGGGTCGGGCAAGAGCCAGACTACCCGACGGGTGACCGACGTGCTTCGCAACATGGGGAAAAAGGTGGCAGTAATCAGACACCCGATGCCCTACGGCGACCTTGTCGAACAAAAGGCACAGAGATACGAAAAATACGAGGACATGGACAAATACGATTGTACCATAGAGGAACGCGAGGAATACGAACCCCATATTGACAGAGGTAACATATTATTTGCCGGAGTCGATTACGGGGAGATACTTCGCCAGGCAGAAAAGGAAGCAGACGTCATAGTCTGGGACGGTGGAAACAATGACTTCTCGTTCTACGAGTCCGATTACAGTATAGTTCTGACTGACCCGCTCCGGGCCGGTCACGAGAGGACTTATTACCCGGGCAACGTCAGTATAAGAATGGCCGACCTAGCTGTCATCAATAAAGTGGAAACGGCCACACCCGACCAGGTAAACGAGGTGCGGGAAAGCGTTCGGGAATTAAATGAAGGAGCAAGAATCATGGAAGCCAGTTCTCCGCTAACGGTCGAAGATCCGTCAGTCATCTCGGGTAAAAGAGTACTGGCGATCGAAGACGGACCGACAGTAACTCACGGAGAAATGGACCTCGGTGCCGGTACGCTGGCTGCAAAGAAATTCGGAGCAAAAGAACTAATAGACCCGAAACCTCACGCCGTAGGATCTTTGAAAGAGACGTTTGAAGACTACCCCCATGTACCTGAACTTCTACCGGCTATGGGTTACGGAGAAAAACAGATCAAAGATTTACAGGCTACGATCAAGAATTCTTCACCCGAATCCGTCGTAATCGGTAGCCCGATCGATCTAAGGCGGCTGATAGATTTCGACGTTCCAACTACGCGAGTAACTTACGAGCTCCAGGAGCTGGGTAGTCCCACCCTGGAAGAGCTATTGAACAACCTGGAGGTTTTAAAATAACAGATGGAAGGACAGAACTTAAACATAGTTAGACATCCTTTAATTCAGAACAAATTAACCTACCTCAGGGACAAGAACACGGAAAATCAAGATTTTCGGCTTATTCTCGAAGAGCTCACGACTTTGATGGTATACGAAATAACCAGGAACTATCCTCTGGAAGAGACTGACGTGGAGACACCACTGGAAAAAACGACGTCGGAGACCCTGGCAACAAACGTGGCCCTGGTCCCGATACTGCGAGCCGGAGTGGGCATGCTGGAAGGCGTACTTAACCTGATACCAAAAGCAAGAGTCGGTCACATAGGACTTTACAGGGACCACCAAACCCTGGAGCCGGTAGAATATTATAAGAAATTACCGCAACCGCTTAGTGAGTTTCAGATTATCGTAGTGGATCCGATGCTCGCCACCGGCGGAACAGCCAAAGCAGGAGTTGAACTGGTAAAAGAAGAGGGCGGAGAAAACGTCCAGTTTCTCTGCCTTGTAGCGGCACCGGAAGGGGTCGAGAATTTTTCGGATAAACACCCTAATGTCCCGATCTACACGGCAGCCGTAGATGATCATCTTGACGAAAATGGTTACATTCATCCAGGTCTGGGTGACGCCGGCGATAGGCTCTTCGGAACTTAAAAATTAGAAAGAGAGTATTACGCAAAAATTTAGATAGGACCCAGCGCACGATCGGCGCTGGGTCCTGAAAATTATTTTTCCTATAGCCTGGTTAAATCTACTCGTTGCCGAACTTATTGTAATGAACTACGTCGTCCAGTTTTGCTCTCGTTTCTTCACGCTTCTGATCCGGTATACCCAGTGGAAGCAGATAAGTTAAGCGAATGTCTTCCGGCAACCCGAGCATCTTCTTCGCCTCTGATTCGACCGAACCTTTTTTGTTCTCGAGATCGTAAACGTCGAGCCAGTAAGCCCCAAGATCCAGGCTGTGCGCAGCGAGAGCCATGTTGTGTGCGGCAACTGCCCCTTCTTCGATATAATGACTCGTGCCGCAACCGGTAATCGCGATCGCCACCGTAATCGGAGCATTCTTGATTCCGGCAGTGTAAATAGTCACCCTTTTCGTCAATTCGTAAAGTTCTTTCTTAAGTTTTTGGTCTTCGATCACTACAAATTGCCAGGGCTCGCAATCCCCGAAGCTCTCCGACCAGTAACCGGCCTGCAGGACGGCATTAAGTTTCTCGTCTTCGACGGGCTCGTCCTTGAATTTAAATACCATTCTCCGTTCTCTAATTGCCTTCAAAACTTCGTTATCGATCATATTTTTCTCCTCCAGTTATGATAATCTACGCGACCCCATCCCGTAATTCCCATCTTTAATATTATTGTATGGATATCGAATAAAACTACAATAAATTTCGAGGTTCGTCGAGAGAATAAATTCGTTCTCAGGGGGTCATTATTTCCTTTACCCGTCCACGCTCCAGATAATAGACCTCAGAGGAGAGGGACTTGAGAAAATCAATTTTTTGCTCGGCAACCAGGACCAGCTTACCCTCACCGGTCATATTCTGAAGCAGTTCCAGGATCTTCTCCGATACCTCGGGCATCAAGCCTTCCGTCGGCTCATCAAGCAACAACAATTCCGGCTCCGTGAGCAGTAAACGAGCCATGGCCACCATGGCCTTCTCCCCGCCGGAGAGGTCTCCGGCGTCCTGCCCGTAATGACCCTGAAGGGCGGGAAAGTGTCCAAACACTTTATCCCTGATTTCGGATGATCCGGCTTTATCCTCGACCAGCTTCAGATTTTCTTCCACTGTAAGGCCCCTGAACAATTGCCTCTCCTGAGGAAAATAACCAATACCCAGATCCGCCCTTTTGTAAGAAGGAATTTTCCGTAGATTTCTTCCCCTGTAGAAAACCTGACCCCTTACCTCAACCAATCCGAGCAACCCCTTCAGGACGGAAGTTTTACCAGCGCCATTTCTCCCGGCTAAACCGAGTGCTTCTCCTTCGGACAGGGAAAGCCCCAGCCCCCTTACAGCCCTGAAACTACCGTAGAAAACTTCGTAATCAGTCAATTCCAGCACGCTGATCACCCCTTGAGTACCCCAGGAAAGCCCCATGCTCGGAGAGATACTCTTTCACGCACTTTCTTTCCTTTATCTTCTCCGGTGAACCTTCCACCAGTAATTTCCCCGCTTTTAAAAACCCAACCTCATCAGCCACTTCAAATAAGACGTTCCGATCGTGCTCGACGAAAATCAACCCTTCAACCCCGCGTGCCGCCGGGGTATCCGATTTCGTTAGTTCGATCATCAGATCCGTTATCCGACCGGCAGAACGGTTATCAACTCCGGCAGTGGGTTCATCCGCCAGTAAAACTCTCGGACGAGTTACCAGGGACATGGCCAGATCCAGCAAACGTTTTTCCCCGTATGGTAATTCAGAAGCAACAACTTCGGACCGGTCGGACAGTCCGACAAGATCGAGAGTAGAATCCAATTTTACTTCCCTGCCCGGTACGGGAAGGTAAGAACCGGCTCGCGCACCACCCCGCAGATTATCTTTGACTGTAAGCGTCGGAAAAGGGCTGGGTTTCTGCGGAACATAGGCGATACCTTGCCTGCATCTCCTTTCGACGGAATAATTCGTAATTTTCCGGCCATCAAACTTTATCAAGCCGGAAGTGACATCAATTTCTCCGGAAATTAACTTTAAAAAGGTACTTTTTCCCGCTCCATTTGGCCCCATAACCCCCTTTGTTTCTCCGGATTCCAGAGAGAAATCAACTTTCCGGAGTGCCTCGAATCCATCATACTCCTTGCTCAGTCCCTTAACCGACAACAAACTATCTCCCATGCCAGCCCTCCTTGATCTTTTCGTAAACCTCACCCAGCATCCCGATGACGCCGCGAGGGAAAACCAGGACGGAAAATACGATGAGTCCGCCAACCAGTACGGGGTAGATTTTTCCCGTTATCGCCGACAGGCTATCCCGGACAAAGGTAAGAAGAGCGGCCCCGATAAATGGACCGGCTACGGTTCCAGCCCCACCAAGTATAGTCCATATCACAACGTCCGCGGAGCGGCTCCAGTGAAAGAAACCGGCCGAAGCAAAGCCGGAGATATAAGAGTACAGGCCACCTGCCAGGCCGGCGAGCAAACCGGACAGGGAAAATGCAATTATCTTGTACTTTTTTACCGAGTATCCCAGCAAACGCGTACGCCTTTCGCTGTCACGAATCATTTTGAAAACGAGACCAAGTGGTGACTTTACCAGGATAACCGTACCCATTACTGTGAGTGCGCTGATCCCCAGAACCAGGTAATAGTTATACTCCAGCCCCGGAAATCCTACCGGAACGATCAAGCCGTCATCTCCTCCCGTCAGCCAGCGACCTTCAATCGCCAGCAGATGAAACAGGATTGCCAGAACCAGAGTCACCAGAAAAAAACGGGCCCCTGAAACACGGACGACTGCCCAGCCAACGAAAGAACCCAGTACCGCCGAGACCAGGGCTGCAAGAACGAGCGGAATAACCAGACCCGCTATACCTTCGAAAGAATAGACGAAAACGTAGGCCCCGGTACCGAAGAATACTGACTGGCCAAAACTAAGCATTCCGGTATAACCGTAAACCAGGTCAAAGGAGAGGGCGAAAATCCCCCAGATGAGCGTCTCGGTGAGGAGTATCAGGTGAAATTTACCGAGAAAAACCGGGGTTGCAGCCAGAATAAACGCGGACAGGAGAAAAACCACCGCGTACTCAACTCTGATTCGCATTGCCACCACCCCCTCCGGACCATTCCGGTCTGACCAGAATTAGAACCAGGACGAGGGAAAAAGTTATTATTAACCCCCCTGTCGGATCCAAAAATGCCGTAGCAAGCCCTCGAACCACTGCAAAAGAAACGGCAACAATAACCGAACTCCAGATCCGCCCAAGCCCACCGATAATGACAATTAGAAAAACCACTGCAAATATCCTGAGACCCATTTCGGGAGTAAGTGATACCGTGGGAGCGGTTGACGCCCCGCTTAGACCGGCCAGGGCTCCACCCAGGCCGAAACCCATAAGGTAAAC
>JAIPHN010000099.1 GCA_021735185.1 Candidatus Bipolaricaulota bacterium | reverse complement strand
TAAAAGAGTTGTGGAAACCCAGTTCAAAGGTGAGAAGGTTCGACCCGAGTACGGAGGCCCGGAATACGAGACCATTGCCGCCTTTGGTTCCCTCTGTCTTAACTCGGATCTAGATGCAATAGCCCTGGCAAACCAGAAGTGTAACCAGTACGGCCTGGATACTATATCAGCCGGCGATACTATTGCCTTCGCCATGGAAGCAAGTGAAAAGGGCCTGCTGGAGGAAGACGTAAACTGGGGAGACCCGGAGGTAATCGTCGACCTCGTCGAGAAAATAGCGCATCGAGAAGGACTGGGAGAAGAACTGGCGAAGGGGGTCGCTGAGCTTGAGAAGGAACTGGGGGCTGACTTTGCCGTTGAAGTAAAGGGCCAGGAAGTTCCGATGCACGAACCACGGGGTAAAAAAGGGCTGGGTATTAGTTACGCCACTACCCCGAGAGGCGCGAATCACATGGAAGGAGCACACGATACAATGCTGGAGGAAGAGCCTCTGGCCCCTGAAATTGGCGTCACCGAGCCGTTGGATAGGTTTAGTTACGAGGGAAAAGCACGGCCAGCAAAGCTCTTCGAGGACCTAAGATCATTTAATAATTCTCTTATAATGTGTGCTTTTACTACGGATATGGTCGGGGAAAACTATTCCTTCGATACCGTTCGTGATATACTGCATGCCGTTACGGGTAAGAGTTTATCGCCGGAAGAGATGTTGAAAATCGGAGAGAGAAACTACGTGTTGTTGAGATTGCTGGCTGCTAGAGAAGGATACTCCGCGGCGGAGGATGATCTACCAGAGAGATTGAAGGAGCCCCTTGAATCCGGTGTTATCGAAGGGGAAGATCTCCCCCAGAAAGAGCTGGACGAGATGGTGGAGAGTTACTACGAGTTAAGATGGTATGACGCTCAGGGAACTCCGAGGGAAGAACTTCTAAGAGAACTCGATTTGCTGGATTTGCGCTCGTGATTGTCAACTCATTCCGATTTCGGATGAATTTAAATTGACTATAATCCAGGTTTGATATAGAATCCAATTAGAATCGTTTTATCTTTTATCAAGGAGGTGAAGTATTATGGAGAGTTTGAAGAGAAGCAGGATGGGTATCTTGATATTGGCTTTGCTGTTGCTTGCGTTTTCCGTAGTTGCTTCAGGGGCGCAGGAAGAAGATTGTTGTCTGTATATGGAAAAACCCGATTGCCCACCCCGGTACACATCGTTCAACCCTTCAGAGGATACCTATGGGCTGGGAGAAACCATCACGCTTGCGTTATCCGGGTTAGACGACGAATACAAGATGGAAGAAATAAAGATTCAAAAGGTTGGCTCAAGTAAAGAAGTTGTATACACTGAAGTGATAAACCAGGATGTTAGCAAGGATATGTCAGAATGGCAATGGCAGTGGAACCAGAAAGGAGATTCCGGAGAACAGGTCGATACCGGTCACTATTTTGCACTTCTGGAGACCCAGTGTTGCGGTATATACCGGACGGACTTCAGGGTTCAGTACGAGGTCAGAGCACCTAGGTGTTCGTGCTGCTGCGGTGGCTTTTACACCAGGCTGGATACTACTTGTAACCGTTACGAAACCGGAGAAAACATCACGGTCAGTTTTTCCAATTGTGGAGACTGCAATCTGAAATTTGAGAAACTCTATGTCAAAAAGAACGATCGATGTTGTGGCGGGGAAATAGTTTTCAGTCGCGAGTTTACCGAAGACTTCGCTCCGGGTCGTGATTGGAACTGGGTCTGGGATCAGCAAAACAATAATGGTCAGATGGTCGAGCCGGGCCGTTATACTGTAACGATAGAAACTCAATGCTGTGGCTCGCTTAGTACGACTTTTTTCGTCAATGAAGCTAGATCTTGTTGCCAGAGCAGTTCCTCTTGCTGTGGTGGCGGTCTATGGCCCTTCTTCTCCTGTACTTCCTGTAACTGATTCTATTGAAATTCAATGGCTTTCGGTGAGGGGAGATCAAAGTACCCCTCACCGGAAGCAGCGATAGGTTTTTGGACCCGGTCCTGCTACTGCAGGTTAATAGTTTTGTGTCTTGTGGTCTAACTGGTCTTTTCCCTTAGCCTTTTCCTCTCTCGAGGAAATCGTCTTTCAGGCCGTGTTGATTCTATTTGACAACGTCAATTCCTTTACCCTGCCGTTCCTAATGGCTATAATAAATCGAGGTGGTTTTATGAAGGTTTTTGTTGATACGGCTGAGCTAGACGAGATAAAAGAAGCTAACTCGTGGGGGATACTAGATGGCGTAACTACCAACCCCTCTCTTATAAAAAAAGCAGTTGAAAACAGAAGTAACGTCGACATGAAAGAATATATCAGGGAAATATGCCGTACGGTGGAAGGTCCGATCAGCCTTGAAGTAATTGGCTTAACTGCCGAAGGAATGGTCGAACAGGCGGAATTTTTGTACGAAGAGTTCAATCCGGTTAACGACAACGTCGTCGTTAAGATCCCCGTAAATACGAACTCCTCCAGAAGCTCAAGCGGGGATTACGAGGGGCTTAAAGCGTTGAATAAACTTTCCGGAGAAGGAATACCTACCAATACGACACTGATTATGAAGCCAGAGCAAGCGCTGCTGGCAGCGAAAGCCGGAACACAGTACGTCAGTCCCTTTGCCGGGCGGATCGATGACTTCATAAGGTCAAAAGTCGGCTTAACCAGAGGCGAGGATTACCCCAAAAGTGCCTATCACGACTCGGACTGGTTAAAGCATAGTTCCTATATCAATTTAAAAGATAGGTACGATTATCTCGAGGGAGATGACCTGGAAGATATATTTTCCGACGAGGAGGTAGCAGAGGTCCGGGAAAAAATAAGCGACGCCGGAATATCCAGTGGAGCGGAGGTAGTTGCGTCGATAAAGCAAATTTTTAGCAACTACGACTACGAGACGGAAGTTCTCGCTGCCAGCTTAAGGAATTCTCGACAGGTCAGGGAAGTAGCCGAAGCCGGTACCGACGTGGCGACTATTCCGTTTAAGGTGATGGGGGAAATGATCAGCCATCACAAGACTGAGCAGGGGATAATCAGCTTTAGCGAGGACGTAGTGGATGAGTACGAGGGGCTTTTCGGGTGAATTGACCAAAGAAAGTATTGTAACTGTAGCCGAAGTGAAGGTGATTGCCGGGCCCCTGGTTAAAGGAGCAATCCGAGTCTCAGATCGTTTACGTTTGTTCCGGTGGGGCCCGTGATAATTGCTCCGTCGAGTTCTCTCAGTGCCCTGGAAGAATCGTGATCCCGGAGACGGGAGGAGATTTTTTCTCGGCTCAGATTACCGGTTCCGCCGAGTAGCCCCCCGGCAATCTTCGTGCTACCGTCCTCTCCGTCTGAATCGATTGCTCCGATTACTGCACCGTCCAGGCCGTTGATTTCCAGGCCGGCTGCGAGGGTGAATTCCTGGTTTGGTCCGCCGCCGCCGAGTTTTGAGCCTAGATTTACCGTTGTTTCCCCTCCCGAAAGGAGAAGGGCCGGTTTATTTAGCGGATATTCCTCCTCGATAACCGAGCGGACCAGCTGGCCAGAGATCTTTCCCAGGTATTTGCTTTCCCCTTCCAGGCGGGAAGAAAGAATTAGAGTGTTTAAACCGTTTTCCTCGCCCCTGCAGGCCATTTCTTTTAAGGCAGTCATATTGCTGGCTACTATCTGGTTCTCAACATCGAAATTCTGAAATTCGTTTCTCCTGACCGGTGTGGAAGAACTATTGCCTCTGCTCAGAGAGTTCTCTATAGTGGTCAGGCCTTCAAGTATTTCGTACTCTTCGAGAATGGCAAGGGCCTCTTCAAGGTGGGATTCTTCCGGAACAGTCGGGCCGGAAGAGATTGTGCTCAGGTTATCGCCAACTACGTCCGACATTATCAATCCCAGGACCCGGGCGGGGTCAATTTCTCGGGCAAGCCTGCCCCCTTTTATCCGGGAAAGGTTTTTTCTGATAACGTTAATTTCTCCGATTGATGCCCCGGAAGAGAGGAGACGTTCTGTCAATTCGGTGAATTCCCCGAAGTCAACACCCCGTTTGGGAAGGGCAAGCAATGAGGAACCCCCACCGGATATCAAAGTTATGACCAGGTCATCACTTCCGGCGCTTCTGGCAAGCTGCTGAAGTTCCTCCGCTGCCTCTACGCCGCTCCGGCTCGGAACCGGATGAGAACCACGAGCGACCTTTATCCGTTCCAGATCGTTTTTACCGATTTCGTCCTTGGTGATCACCAGTCCATCGGAAATACGAGAACCAAGCACTTCTTCGATCGCTGTCGCCATCCCGTATCCGGCTTTCCCCGCTCCGACTACGATGATTCTATCGATCTTCTTCAGGTCTATCTCCTCTCCACCCGAAACGAGTCGGTCCCCTTCCAGTTTCAGGTGAGACCTGATTACACGATTCGGAAGAACGGAATTTATCCCGGCCTCGAAAAGGTCCAGAGCTTTCTTCCGTGCCTCCCGAGACGGACCGGTAAGTAATTTTTCTCTGTTTTTTATTTCAATATTTTCTGTCATGGTAGCATAAACTAATTATACAGTTGTTTTTCTTCATTTTGAACACCGGATCAAGCCCTTATATAAGAATTTCACATATGATTTACTAGTTTTGCTTTCCCGTTCGATAAAACCGCAGGTATTCCCCCCGCGAGGGAATTACTGCTTCCGATCTCGGCCTTTCAGAGGAACTGGAAGGGTTACCTCTGCCGGCCCTTGTAGGTAAAATGATTGGAAGTTAAAATCTGATAAAATTCACGAGGCAGAGCTTGCGGAGATGGTTCTTTCTCGAAGACTCCGGTCCTGTTCGTAAGTCAAATTGCCTTAACGCTAATTGGTTAACCGAGGGACGAAGCGGCGACTGCAGAAGTCAAGCAGGGGGGTGTGCGAAAGTGTTCCATATTGAAAGAGACGCTAAAATTCTGGTCGTCTTCTCCCTGTTCTGTACCTTCGGGGTCAGCAATATAATTCCATATATTCCGATATTTGGCCGAGAAATAGGGATGCCGGTAGCTCTGATTGGAAATCTTGTCCTTCTCTATTATCTACTGCAGGCTGTTACCCGGATTCCTCTCGGTCGTCTGTCCGATCTGATCGGACACCATCGACCCGTACTTCTCGGCTCCTTGCTTTACCTTTCTGCATCAATTGCCTTTTTGCTTTCGATCAAGATTTGGCCCCTGCTATTCGTGGGGGAAATTCTCCTCGGACTTGCCAATTCGATAACCTGGGTAACGGTTCCGTCCTACATCACCAGTTCCTCCAATGCGTTACCCGTTTATTCCTTCTCCGTTGGCCTGGGCTGGTTGATCGGATCGCCCACAGGAGGTTATATCAAGGATAATTTTGGTATGGTCTGGGTATTTTTCACGTTGACCATCGTGTCCCTCGTTCTGGTATACCTCTCATGGCT
>JAIPHN010000098.1 GCA_021735185.1 Candidatus Bipolaricaulota bacterium | reverse complement strand
AGCAGCTTGGACTAACTTCTCAACTTGTTCCTTACTTAATACTTTGGGGTGTTTGTCTGGAGTCTTAGGTTCGTCAACTTTTTCCGTGGGAGACTTTTTCAGGAAACCTTCCTCCACAAGCCAAGTAAAGAAAGCATTGAGGACACGGTGGTGGATAGCGACAGTGGTTCTTTTTAAATCTTCTTCTATCAATTCTGCCAAATACTTTCGAATCTGTTTTGTGGAGATAGAACCGATTGTAATTTCTTCTGATAGGAAATCCGTAAACCGACCGAAAACATAATCATACAAGTCCATAGTTTTCTCGGACCTTCCATCTACATTTGCCATCAATTCAAACTCTTCAATGGCCTCGGCAAGCTCTAACTCTGGGTTATAATTTAACCCCTTACCTTCTTCAGAAATTGAGAATGAACCGTTCTCCTGCTTCGACTGAGACATGGTAAAATATGTAAGCAAGAGAAATAAGGGTAGTATAGGTAATTAGCCTGTCTAAGGGGGATTAAGGGGGATTGAAACTAGCTGGTCGGGGAGACTGGATTTGAACCAGCGGCCCCCTGCTCCCAAAGCAGGTGCGCTACCAGGCTGCGCTACTCCCCGAGAAGGAATGAAAACCTTTCGTCTCAGTTATTTTGCGATAAACTTCTTTCCAGATCAACCCGGCTACTCTTCAGTAGTTCAGTCAATTAATTTCTTCAACTATGAAATTGGGCAGGGTAAAGCATTCTACAAGCGAAGCAATTACGTTTTCTCGGCCGGCTCTGGTATACAGGCCGCTCAAACGCTGATTGTAGAGAAACATCCCGATAAGATATCCGAATTTCTCGAAACCCATCTCCCGATCCCGGACGTGCAGGAAGTCCTTCTCGGGAACATCACAGAATTCCTGCGCTATGTAGTTCTCCCCCTGAACTTCGGCTACTTTCTCCTTCCATTCGGTCGGACCGAAATCGTCTCCCACGTGGACGCCGTGCCCGGCAAATTTATCGAACGGTTTCAGGAGGAACTTTCCCTGTTCTTCGATCAATCTATTCCTTAATTCTCCATCTCCGTTTTTAAATATTCGGCTGAGTGGGAAATGTTCTTTTACGAACTTCTCTTCCTCGTCATCAAGGTAACCCGTATACTCTTCTTCCTGGAGAATGGCAAAAAGGGCCTTGTTGTGGACTATCTGGGAAGTAAAGCCCCCCACCACGCAAACACTCTCGTCTTTGTAAGCGGCGAGAAAGTCCTCGATTTCTTCGTGTCGATCGACCATTTTTTTTGTAGTGGCCCTTCGGTAAACCAGATCGATCCGATCGGACCCGTCAAGTAAATTACTTCCATCGTATTTTAGCTCCCGGGGGTCTCGAATCACTGTATTATAACCCCGTTTTTCGAATAACCTTTTGAATTCTCTGAACTCGCTCGCTATACCTTCTTCCTCGAAGTCCACGATAGCAATCTTTTCCGGCTCCTCGGGCCCTCCGGAAAATTCCCGGTAATTTTCGAGTATTACATCTATCCAGTTTTTCATCGGCGCGTAATAAGAGACCTGATAATCGACCGATAAGCAGCTTATCGCCTTCGAGGCAGAAAACACTTTCTGTAGCACCCTGGCCTCGTTCATTCCCGCGGAACCGTCCGTGTTGAACTCGCAAAATTGCAGACCCCGATCGTAATCGTAAAAAACATCGAATCTTCCCATGGGGTAAAGATTATCATAGCCGGGGTCGGCAAGAATTAGCTCTTCAGTTATCTTTGAAAAGGGAAATACCTCGCGAAAACGCTGGTCGGTTCGATACTTTTCTACCGTCTTGTCCAGAATATCGGTAAGCCGAGAGATAACTCCCTCAAGCCAGTTGATATCTTCCGAAGACAGGAACATGGGCTGAAATAGAAAATCAATAGTTTGACCCATGTAACGGGCCGAAGAGTTTTTCACCTCTTCTTTTACTCTTTCGTGATCCCGGCGAAACTCTTCCGGTCTCGAATTAACTTCTTCCCGGAACAACTCGAAAAACTTTTCCGTATTCATATCAAACCTCGGGTCAATTATTCTGGTTTGACCAGTTCTGACAGGCCATCTTTACTAGTGTATACGTTCCGCCGTCCGTTCTCAACTTTGCAATTGCACATTTACCCCTTGACAAGGGGACTTTCGAAAGCTTTTCTTCCCCACTCTGTTAAAAAATCTATCCGAAAATTTCCGGTAGCGTAATTGGACCACCACCTGTTAGAGGTCAACGCATGAATACAGGCAAAATAGCCAAAACCCACTCTGGAATAGGAATATCAGGCTGGCAATTGTTCCGATATTTCATTATAATCTATTGGCTTTTATGATTTGAGGTGGTTATATGCCGTATGAAGCAGATCAAATTAAGGTATTAGAGGACTTAGAAGCTGTCCGAAAGAGACCGGGAATGTATATTGGAAGTACCGGGCAAGAGGGAGTAATGCATCTGATCGACGAGGTTCTCGACAATAGCATCGACGAGGCCCTCGTGGAGGAATGCGATGAAATAAATGTAATTGTTCACGAGGACAATAACGTAACTGTAGTCGATAACGGTCGAGGTATACCGGTCGATACCCATGCAGAGAAAGGTATGAGCGGAGTCGAGGTAGTAATGACGACTCTGCACGCGGGTGGTAAGTTCGATCATAAAAGCTATAAAGTCAGTGGTGGATTACACGGAGTTGGAGTTTCCGTCGTAAATGCGCTCTCGGAGTGGATGCGGGTGGAAGTCCAGCGGGACGGTTCGCGATACCGGCAGGACTTCACCAGAGGCGAATCGCTTTCCGAATTAAAGGAGATCAGTACCGAAGAGGGAACCAGGGGAACCAAGATCACGTTTCAGCCGGATGAGGAGATATTCGGTGACTTCGAGTACGATATGCCGAAGCTAACTCACCGACTGAAGGAGCTGGCATATCTCAACAAGGGCTTGAAGATCACTCTCGAGAACCGCGAAGCGGACGTGACTAAATCTTTCAAGTTCGAGGGTGGGATAAGGGAATACGTCGCTTCAATTACGGAAAACGAGGAAAAGCTCCATGATGAGCCGATATACTTCAAGCGGGAAAAGAACGGTAATTTCGTCGAAGTGGCGCTCCAGTTCAGCAAGAAGTTCTCCGAATCCACTTACTCCTTCGCAAATAACATCAATACTCAGGAAGGAGGAAAACACGTAACGGGCTTCAAAACCGCCATGACGAAAACCACCAACAAGTACGGCAGGGACAAAAAGATACTGAATAAGGGCGACGACAATCTTTCCGGCAGAGATATCAGGGAAGGTCTGACGGGGATTATCAACGTCCGCCTGCCGGAACCGGAGTTCGAAGGTCAGACGAAGACGAAACTGGGTAATCCGGAAATCCGGGAAGTCGTCCGAAACGTAACTTCGGAAGAACTACTGGATTTTTACAAGTCAAATAAACAGGTCGCGCGAAAGATAATCGAGAAGTCGATAGAAGCCGCTCGAGCGAGAAACGCGGCAAAGAAGGCACGAAAACTGGCTCGGAAGAACGCCCTTATATCCACGTCTTTACCGGGAAAACTGGCCGATTGTACCCAGAGGAAACCGGAAGGGAGCGAGCTCTTCATAGTTGAGGGTGACTCGGCCGGCGGTTCAGCAAAGAGCGCTCGTGACAGGGGGTTCCAGGCGATACTACCACTCAGAGGGAAGATACTGAACGTGGAAAAATCCCGCATGAGCAAGCAGCTCGAGAACAACGAGCTAAAGTCGATAATTACAGCGATGGGAACCGGAGTACAGGACCACTTTTCCAAGGAAAAATTGCGCTACGAAAGGATCATCATCATGACTGACGCCGACGTAGACGGGGCCCATATCCGTGCACTGCTGCTTACCTTCTTCTACCGGAACTTCGAGCCGTTGATCACGGAAGGACATGTATTTATCGCTCAACCGCCACTGTACAAGATCCAGACCGGAAAAAGCAAGCAGTATTTCTATACCGACCAGGAACTGGACGAGTACCTCGCGGATAGAAAGCGGAAGCCTTCTTCCGTACAGCGGTTTAAGGGCCTGGGTGAAATGAACCCTTCACAGCTCTGGGAAACAACTATGAACCCGGAAAACCGGATAATGAAAGAGGTCTCCGTCAAGGACGCCCTGGAAGCCGACGAACTATTCAGCACTTTGATGGGAAGCGACGTTCAGGCGAGAAAGAACTTCATAAAAGAAAACAGCAACCAGATCACGAATCTAGATATATAATTGCTGCGCTTTACAGGTTCAAAACACTCTGGATAAATACCCGTCCGACATCAAATTTGAGCTCAAGTCACAACAGAGGGATTTTTAGGTCAACATGGCATTAGACGGAATTACGCTTCACGGCATAAAGCGAGAGCTACAGGAAAACCTGACCGGAGGCTGGATCCGAAAGATCTATCAGCCCCGTCCGGAACTCGTCACGATAAATGTCTGGAACGACGACAATTACAGGCTACTGATTTCCTGTGGGGAGGATTTCAGAATTCAGCTGACGGATCTGGAGTTCGAAAACCCGCAGGAGCCTCCTCCTTTCACGATGCTTTTGAGAAAACACCTATCCGGCGGAAAGATATCCCGGATAACACAGAGGGGGCTGGATAGAGTTCTGAGGATTTCTGTCGGGGTCAAGGACGAGGAAGAAGACGAAATAAAAACAAAAGAACTATACGTCGAGCTAATGGGGCGTAACAGCAACCTTTTTCTCGTTCAAGACGGCCAAATAACCGAGAGGCTGAGGAACAGGAAAAGCAGAAAAAGATCGGTATCTCCGGGAGGCGAGTACGAGTTCCCACCGGCGCAGGATAAAGTGGATCCCTTTGAGCTCAGAAAAGAGGAGTTTTACGACTTTCTCGCGCCCGATGAGCCGGTCTGGAGAAATTTGCTCAACAATATCGAGGGAATCGGCCCGACACTCGCCAGAGAGATCCCTGTCAGGGCCGGTGTAGCGGCCGACCAAAAGGAACTTTCCGACGAGGAGCGAGAATCCCTCTGGGGGGCGGCGGATAATACCTTTTCCCTGCTTGAACGTATTACCTCGGGGAACTATTCCGCCCTGGTTTATCAGGAGGACGGAGTACCGGTGGAATTCAGCCCGATTCAGCTCGAAAGCTACTCCGATAAGGAGGAAATTTCCTTCGAAAGCCTGAGCGACGCTCTGGATCATTACTACAAGGCGAGAGAAACAAGCTTCGAGACCCAGGAACTGAGAGAGGAAATCGAAGAGACAATTGACGAAGAACTCAACAGGGTACAAGGGGCGTTAAAGAACGTAAAAGATCAGCTCCAGCAGTCCGATAACAGGGAAAAGTTGAAAGAGGCCGGGGATATTATCCTGGCAAATCTGGGAGAACTGGAAAAAGGGATGAAGAGCGCCAGGCTCACCGATCCTTACAACGAAGGGGTC
>JAIPHN010000097.1 GCA_021735185.1 Candidatus Bipolaricaulota bacterium | reverse complement strand
CAAAACTTAAAAGGACTAACTAACGGGGTGAACTACGATGAATAAACGGTGTCCCGGTCAGAGCTCGAGGCGGATGACTCCCGACCAGGCGGTCGACGAGCTGGAGTGCCCTGAGTGCGGGTACAAAGTGGAATTTTTTCCGACGGACAGCTCTCGGGACTGTCCGGAATGTGGAACAAGGATCAAGAAATCGAGGGACCGGCTCAGGGACGACCTGGCGTGTGCGGACTGGTGTCCCGCAGCAGAAGAGTGTTTGGGGCCTGACTTCTCGAGGGTCAAAGAAGCACTTGAACGAAAGAAGAACGAAACTCTTCAGGAATTGCTTGACTCCATCCCCGAGGAAGAAAAAGAGGTTAGAAGCTTTTTCAGAAAGGCGTACCGAGAGAGTAAGGACGAGGAAGGTCTTATGGATCCGGAGAAGACGGTAAAGCCCTTAAAAGACAGCAACCCCGAGCTACACGAAAAGGTCGTGAAATATTATTCCGAATTTACTAACGGCTCCACCTAAAATACTTCCGGTCGGGACCACTCACCTCTGGGCTAAAAATCAGTTTCCGATGTATTTCGAATAGAGACTCCTGGCTACTTGTTCCTCCTCCGTCCCCTCAATTATAGCTCTTCCGTCTTTGAAAACAGTTATCCTGTAATTCTCCACTTCAAAGCGAATTAAGACATCCCGGGCTTCTACACTGCCCAATCCTTCGAGTTTTTCAGCGAGTTCATCTAGATTAATTTCCTCTTCCATGTGAGGATTTATCTGGACTGCCTCCCGGCCACAAACCGAATGAGAGGTTTGACCGACCTCACTATCTAAAAATTGGTACTTCTCTTCACCACAGCACACACATTCATCGTCCTTTTCAACACGAACGGTGGACAGATCGCGCGCCCAGATATCAAAGGTCAGCAGGTCACCGGTATTGACCTTCTTTCCGGTCAAATATTTTATCGCTTCAGTTGATTGAAGCGCGGAAATGACCTGAGGGATAGTGTTAATAACTCCGGCCGTATCACAGGTCGGTAGGGTTCCCGACGGAGGGCGTTCCGGAAATAAACAGCGAAAACAGGGTCCCTCTTCAGGATTTACGTTCATCGTCATCCCCATAGTCTCGATTACGGCCGCGTATATCCAGGGGGTCCCAAATTTAACGGAAAAATCGTTCAGCAAATACCTGGTCAACAGGTTATCCGTACAATCGAGAATCAAGTCGTGACCCTTTAGAACCCTCTCGGCGTTTAAGGGGTCAAGATCGGTGGGCAAGGCCTCGGTCCTCACGTCGGAGTTGATTTCCTCAATTCTCTCCTGAACGACGGACGCCTTGGATCGACCGACGTCTGCTTCGTTAAAAAGGGCCGTTCGATGAAGGTTGCTTAGTTCTACAAAATCCCGGTCAACTATAGTTAGCTCTCCCACTCCCGCCCTCGCCAGAGTAGCCGAGGTATTTGTTCCCAGAGCACCGCATCCGACGATTATAACCCTGGAGTTCCTCAGGTCCTCTTGAGTTCCCTCGTCCCACTGAGACAGAATGCTCTGACGGTCGTACCGCTTCTCTTCTTCAGGCATTTTTTATCACCAAAACTTGCCGAGGAAGCCCCACAGCTCGCTGTGGAGAGGAATCGGCTGTTTTTTGTCCTCCAGCACTCAAACGGGAACTGGTTTTCTTTGAGAGGTTCGATTGCTTGTTTTTAGTTAATCATTACCTTTAGACTAATCAAGATACCCGGGTCCGTTTGAGTGCTGGACGATTGACTGCTGGGTCTTCTTTTGTAAAAGAACAAAGTCCGTAGTTAAACCGTTTTTTCTACAAGCCCCGTCCCTTGGGGCGTGGTTCTTGACTTTCCTCAATTGAGGTCAGGTACTAAATTCGCCGTGAAAGAATTCTTCCGAGATCGTTATTAGAATATAATTATACAGGCCTCACGAGCTATTTTTTTAGACCCTGGAATAATCCTCCACCAGGGTAGATAGCAGATCGCCCATGTTTTCCTGTTCCCTTTCTTCCAACTGGCGCTCCGGCGGGTTGGTCCAGCTTATCACATAATCCCGCCAGTCTGAACCCCGAAGCTTTTTAGCATGATCACCAAAGAAGGCGTGAACTTCCTCGTCCCCCAACCCCTCACCGTACTCGTCGGTAACCAGCAGGTGCGGAACCTCCTCTAAATACTCCTTCCCTGCCATCATGTAAGCCAGCAGGGAATGATGACCGTCGAAACAGACCAGTTCACCACCACTGGTTTTCGCAATTTTGACGTTTGGCAATCCGTCGGACATCAACACGTGACTCCCGGATTCGATCTTTTCCTTCATTTCCCTAAAACTTGTGGAACGCGCCTTGATTTCAGATGCATTATGAAGGGTAATAATCCGGCGCAGTAAATTCTTTTCCCGGATCGGCTCTTTTACCATGTCCTTGTCGGTTATTTCGGGAAAAATATCTTCCCGGAACTTTTCCACGAACGAATAGGCGTCTTTGTCTCCATTATGGACGATCGTGGAGATGAAACTATTAACGGTCAGGGTATCCTTATCCCCTCTCGGCCCTTCCGGCTTGATCAATTTAACCTTTCTCTTTTTCACGGTAATTAATCTTCGGCCAAATTGATCGTTCAATCAACGACCCGGTCAAATCTCGCATAAACGCATGGTCGCTTCGTAATGACCTGATAACTAAACCGGTTTTTGCTACAGGCCCCGCACACGGTGCGGAATTATTGACTCAACAGAGATTCAAACTTCTTCAAATCTCTGTACATGTTATAGTTATTCCAGAGAAGATAAATACGGTTCGAATCAATTTCCTCAATTAAATCCCGCAACTTTTTCAAATATTCCTCCCCGGTTAACTTTCCCGCTTCTTCCAGAAACGAATTGGGCTTAAAGTAACCCCAGCCACAGCAGCCCTGAATTAACATTTCCACCACCTCCGTAATCGAGATTCACGTAAATATTTTCAACCAATAAAATCTTTAGCACGTTAGAGCCACTGTAGAATTTCGTTTGGTTGACCCTTCACAGATAAGCGGCGGAGAGCAGTTATTCGACCCAGATAGCTAATTCCACCGTTAGAGTAGAACTAAGGCTCATAAAAACCTGTGGGGCCTCCGCTCTAAAGCCCTCTATCGAGGCCCAGCTCCCTGGCCAGATCTACGGCTCGCCGAAACTCCGGTCCAGTTATCGGCCTGTCAAGTTTTTCGTATTCGGAAGCATTCCAGCACGGTCTGTACTGGTCCATAACGTTTACGTAAGAATTACAAGGTACTTCTTCTCCAATGAAACGGAGAACTTTTTCCGTGCCGGCTACCCCCTCCGGTAAAACGAGGTGTCGGATAAGCAATCCCTGCCGGGCTACTCCCGAATCGTCGACCTTCAGATCCCCGACCTGGCGATACATCTCTTTTACAGCTCTTTTGTTGACCTCCCAGTAATCGGGAACACCGGAGTACTCCTGGCCGAATTCGTTACTCGCGTACTTCATGTCCGGCATGTAGATATCCACTATACCGTCCAGAAGCTTTAGAGTCTCGAGGCTATCGTAACCTCCTGAATTATACACTACTGGGATCTCAAGCCCTCCGTCTATTGCTTTAAACAACGCCGCAACCAACTGGGGTACAAAGTGGGTGGGAGACACCCAGTTTACGTTGTGACAGCCCCTGAACTGTAACTCCAGCATACCCTCCGAAACCTCTCCAGCGGTCATCTCCCGCCCCCTTCCCAGTTGGGACAGCTCGTAATTCTGACAGTAGACGCAGCCCAGGTTACAGTTCGACAGGAATACTGTCCCCGAACCATATCCGCCCACCAGCGGTCTTTCTTCTCCGTGGTGAGGAGCGACGGAGCTAACGAGTAGTTCTTCGCTCGAATTACATCTCCCCTTCTCACCGCTCAACCTGTTGACTCCACATTTCAGCGGACAGAGATCACAATCTCTAAGTTTTGCTCTCAACTCCTCGACCCGACCTTCGAGCTCGGCCCGAGATAGTGACAGATAAGCCGGTTCCATTCTAACACTCCCGAATTGGTCTCATTGCTGGCAATTATCCTGATTCGAATTCCGGAATTATTTTAGTTAATATCACCTAAATACCAAAACCCGACTTTCCCCGGCGAGGGAGTTGAGCACTGGTCTCCTGCCACGTTCTAACTAAATTTTCCAGTCCTTATCCTCCACTACCGGGTTGTCGGGATCCAGTCTCTGTCCAGGCTTATTAGGTTAAATCAATTGCCAGGTAAGCTGAAAGGCGTAGCACATTGTGTAAAATGAACTTCTTGCTCACGAATTTCCTCTCTCCTTCAACACAATGGTGAAGAACGTCCCGGGGGATCTCGCCTGTAAGCGATCTCTTTCTAGTAGTTTTTTCGGTCTTTTACAAACCAGGACCCGGCAATCAATCCTTCAGCGCTCAAACGGGCCCAGATATCTTGATTGGCCCCGAAGGTTACGATTGACTGTAAAACTACCGATTAAACCGCTCAAAGAAGACCGGTCCCCGTTCGAGTGCTGGAGATCAACGACAAGCCGATTCCTCCCCGGGGCTTCCTCGGCAAGTTTTGGTGAAGGACCGAGCGAACCAACTAGAAAGACACCCCTTGAAATAGGAAATCCGTCAAATATGATTGAATTAGCAGAGTGATGGTTACTCTGCTAATTATTTAAATCTTTCATCAATAGGGAGATGAAAACTATGAGAAGAAGAGTAACAAGGTCACGTAATCGACCCAATAGTCCGTTTTTAGTCAACAACTTGCTCAAGGATATATCCAGGAACTTAAGGAAAAGCAAGCGAACCCGCAAACGATCCCAGCTCGGTAATACGGATATTTACGAACAAGACGGAACCCTGCACTACGAAATAGAATTACCGGGATTCGACAAGGAAGAGATCACGGTAAAAACCAGGGAAAATAAACTACTGGTCATGGGAGAGTCCGGAGAGGGAAGCGAGACTGAAGACCGCAATTACCTGGCACGGGGAAGAAGCCAGGGTACAGTCAAAGGAAGTTACCCGCTACCAGAAGGAATTGACAGTGCTGAAACTCTGACGGCAAAATACGAAAATGGAGTTCTGAACATTGCAATACCGCTACCAAAAGCAGAGGAACAAACCATCGAAGTAGAAATTAACTAATCTAGACTGCAGAGACGGCTTATACCAGCACTTATCCTTCGCAACCGGTTTGCAAGATCTTATTACCGCAACTATACCGAAGGGTAAGTGCTGGGTGCCTTAAAGCACAATACCTTGTTTAGAAAAGAGTTATAGCTAGATCACCTTTCGGGTGTTGACAAACTCTTAAACCCTCTTATAATAAAATTAGCAGAGTGTAAGATACTCTGCTAAATAAAACAAATTCGGAGGTGGATCTTATGGTTCTTCCTTCTGACAGAAATAGAAAAAGAGACCGGGTACCATCTCCTTATGGAAAAGGTGGATTTCTCGACGATTTATTCCAGG
>JAIPHN010000096.1 GCA_021735185.1 Candidatus Bipolaricaulota bacterium | reverse complement strand
GATTGACCTTCCCGACTTAAGTGCCCTTCAACAGGTAATCGAAGTGGAAGGAGACTAAGCAGCTTAACCGAACGAAACTAAGACCAACAAAACAGCCTACTGATAAAGAGGGAGGAGGAATCCTCCCTCTTTTCTATTTTCGCTCTAAAGACCGTTTATTATTGGGAGACGAAAATAGTCTTTACGGTTCTGTTCTTCAGGCCGTTTTTATCCGTGACCGTAAGGCTCACTTCCCATTCACCCGACTTGGGTAACTCAAGCCTTACTTTCTCTCCACTCTTATTTATTTCCCTTTCACCGTGTGTCAGCACCCACTCGTAAGCCTCTATCTCAGTCTCAATTGCCGTACTCTCGGATCCGTCCAGCAGTATTTCCTGCCCCACATCTGGCTCAGCAGGGCTGTAAGAGAATTTAGCCGTGGGAGGACCAAAAGTAACCTCAACGGGTCGGGGCTTCTGGTATACGCCAAACCCCACCTCGGTTCGCCCGTATTTCTCCGTTTTCACGCTAACCCTAGCAGGAGTAGTGGACTCGTATCTTTCCGGCAGGGTTTCTTCCTGTAACTTCAACTTATATGTTCCGGGGGTCAGGTCGGCCACGAACCTCCCGTTTGACCCGGAGCGGAGGGTTCTTTTTTTGCCCTGACCTGTAATTAGTATTTCTATTCCTCCCATACCTCGTTCACCCTGATCCCTTTTTCTGTTTTCATTCTGGTCTTCGAATACCAGTCCCCTTATCCAGGAACGAGGCTGCAGTGGAATCTCCACCACCGATCTTTCTCCGGCTTTAACCCGCACCGGCATAGGAATTTCAATAGTCGGCTTTAAGCCTGTCTTTATTTCTTCGATCCGCACCTGGTACTCTCCGGGTGAAACAGGTGGGAATGCAAATTTGCCAGTATCTCCGCTCAACGCACTCTGATTACCGAGACTTAGTAACGCTCTATCAACTCCTTTCTCTCCCTCGTCTTTCCGACCATTACCGTTCTCGTCCACGAACAGCCAGCCTTTGACCTGACCTTTTGTTGGTCCAGCAAAACGGAACAAGCCCGGAAAGGAAGCAGTAAAGGAAAGTGAAAAACTATCTTGCTGGGCAAGGGACTTGGAAAACGCCAGGTTAATAGAAAGATCTTCTGCGCTTGTTTCTGAGACATTAATTCGGGCTATAGTGTCAGTAGCCCCCTTCGACAAAGAAAAAGTCGGAGAAAGCGGAGCATCTGGGAAGCTAGAAGTAAGAGTAAAAGTATTGCTTAAGCTATCGTAAAACGTCCCGAAAGTTCTTTCAAATGAAGTACTAATCGTGTGTTCGGATTCACTCAGTTCGAAATCTACGCTGGCATTGATAGACTGAGTATTTATCTCCGTGTCTACTACCCGATCAAGCGTTGCGGTGAACCTCCCGCCAATCGACCATCCAAAGGTCTCCCCGCCACTCAAGGAGCCCGAGAAGGTTCGGGAAACCAGGTCGGTGCTCCGGGGTTCGTCGTCGCTGGTCCTCTCCGTCCAGCTTAACGAAAAGTTTGAATCAATATCCTCGCCCATTTCTATCGAAGTTGACGCGGAAAAACTGTTATCGGTGCTGTGATAGCTAGTTGCACCTTCTCCGATCCTAGTTCGGCTATAGTCCCAGTTAAAAGTCGAGGTGAATTCTTCTTCCCAATCTATATTCACGCTATATTCCTGGCTGGGTAACTGGTTAGGATAACCAGAGCTTATATTCACGAAGGAGGGGTAAACCTCTATACGCTCTCCCGCAAGTTCCATTCCGGCCTCTATTATCGTGCCGGACTCGTCGTTTGCTTCTGCCGTGGTGATCAATCCGTCCAACACCTGACCGGTACTAAACTCGTAAACTCCCTGAAGCTCCGCAAAAGAAAACCCGTCCGTTTCGTCCGTCGCAACCACACCCCGGACGTCCCAGTAATCGCCCTCCTGCTCCAGGGAAATTGCTTTTGCTTCTTCCGTGAATAGTATTCTTCCCCTGGATTCACTAAAATCCCCGATAAACAGGGGACTACCACTTACCCCGAGATAGGAACCCGATATAGACGAACTATCAAGGGAAAACCCCCAATTTTCCCGCATCACGCGAAGACTACCTCCGTTGAACCCTTCTATATCAAAACTCAGGCTGGAGGAAATCTCGCCCACGTTGGGAATGTCCCCTTTTCCACCAAAGTAGAAAGTCGGGTCTCCTTCCTGGTTTACGCTCGTGTCGAAGGTGGTGTACCATGTCGGGTACAGGGCATCGGGAACTTTCTCCGGCGGAGGAGGAGCAAGGCTCCCGGTACTCGTAAGAGTCCTTTCAAGTCCGGGCCTTTTGGTCGAGGTCAGGGTGATGTCGACTCTATACCTTTCACCGGATCTAGCCCCTTCGGGCACGGAAAAAGATACCGTTACGGCCTTTGATTGGCCGGGCAGAAGCTGGACTTTTTCTTCTTCCACCGTGTAGTCCCAGTTTTCCTCAACGGTTATCTCGATTTCGTAGGTATCCGTCAGGTTACCGGTATTCGTTATTTCGATTCTTCCTTCGCCGGAGGTCCCGGGTCCAACCCTTGGTGGCTCTTTTACCCAGTCTACTTCAACGCTCGGCACCGACTTCACTTGAATATAGGTTGTCGTGGTGGCTTTTTCCTTTCCTGTCGTCGATTCCGCTTTCATGGTTACCTCGTACTCTCCAGCTTTTGCGTCGTCGGGCACGTTTATATTCGCGAACACTGGCTTGCTCTGGTTGGGGTCCAGGCTGACCCCGTCCGTCACGGGTAGACTGCTCCAGCCTTCCGGTAGTTCCAAAGTAAGCTCATAAGTATCCGAAGATGATCCTTCGTTCTTAAAAGTAAAAACGTGGGTTACAAGCTCACCTGGATCGGCAATTTTGAACCCAGTGGATGTAATAGATACATCAGAAGCTCTTCCCGGGATGCTCGGGGCGAGAGCCACCAGGAAGAGAGAAATAAATAAGGATGAGAGGAGGAATGAACATAGTAAATTATCTATTTTCATGTCTTTTACCAGGACTCCGGGTTTTTTAGAGGGCCCACTTAAACAATATTATCACTAGGTTGATATGTTAGCTTAAAGCCGGCACTATAGAAATGAAGTTCGGAGCCATTAAAAGGTGATGTTTGTACGTTAAAAAGATGTAATTCGAGCAGGGCTATGTACTCAATTATTAACTTAAACTTGCCTCCTTCAATATTGTCAAAGCTGACCAAACATAGACCGGCAAGCCTCCCGTTCTTGGAAGTAACGAAACCTATTTATTAAACATTATACCCACAGGTGTTCTTATAACTTTAATGGCTAAATTATTCATGGTCAGCCAGTCCCTATTCTCCCTCGCTTTCGGGGATCTCAATAGGCAGCCCGCCCTGAATCAACCGATCACCGCCAAAATCCATTGTAGCTATAGCATAATATTGGCCCGGTTCTAAGTTGCTCTCAATTTCGTCCCCTCCGACGTTTATTATATGTTTTTCTCCTGGAAGAGTGGGGAATTTACCAATTTCGAACTCTTTTATCGTCTCCCCCTGAAGATCTCTTATCTCCACCCGGCCAGTGGTCTGAAGATGAGCTATACCGTCATTTCGAAAACTCACGGATAATTTTAAAGGAGAACTTTTTTCGAGCTCAATGTCGGTAATTTTTGCGCTTTTGATCCTGTTTTGGGGGTCTTTCTGTAAAATTTTTATTGCATAACTTACGGAGATTCTGGTTGTAACAGGTTGATCTTCCTCTACCGACTGCGTCTCTTCGGAAGCCAAAATCAGGGCCCAGTGATCTCCCGACGTATCTTCAGGGACCGCCAGCTCCACCGTAACATCCCGTCGTTCACCCGGCTCCAGTGACAGGGACGTTGGTGAGTACAATATCCAGTCAGCACAGGATCTTTCTAGGGCACCGGGGTTTTTTATCTGGAGGCTTCCGGAAGGAGTTCTCCCCCAGTCCATGAGCTTCAGGTTTATCTGGGCTGGTTCCTCGCCGGTATTGTGGAGCGAAATTGTTTCCGTCGTAGATTTTCCCGGTGGAAGTTCCACTATCAAACTTAGCGGTGCCACTGCCAGCTTGGCACTCATTGAAAGTGAAATTAAGAGAAGGGACAAAATTAATGAGAACGAAATAAGTGCAGATTTGTGTTTTCTAGTTAGCATTTTTTAGCCCCTCTTTTTTGATCTTGTTACAATATTTCGTCAGCAATAAGAAATAAAATCGTAAGCCCTAATTTATTTTCGCATCAAAGTTCAGTCTCTTTCTAGCTTTACAGATAATCTCTCTCCCAACCTTGGTCTTTGATATTATAGTTCGTCATCTCGAAATTTCCCAATTCCAGGGCTATGTAGTATCCTCCGAAACCGTAAAGTTTACGGTAAAAGTCAATACGTCTTCCGCAGAATAATCCTCGACCAGTTTTTGAGGGTCGACAAGAAGATCGTACTTTTGGGTAAAATCACCATCTCCTTGGGTGAGAACACCACCAAAATCACCTTCGGCTCTGAGTTCGAGCGTTCCGCTACCATCGCGGGGGATGTATCTTTCACTGATGTCTCCCCCGTGATTTTTAGCGCTGTCCAATATAAGTGGGTCTTTCTGTAAAGATGCCGGACTGGCTTGTCCAAGATCAACAGTATAATCCACGCTTACGTCGTAATCTGGAGGATAGGCAAAAGTTACCTCCAGAGAGTCATAAGTTGATCCAGAAACTGGTTCAAACTTTAACTTATCTAAATCACCGGAATTCCACTTATCCAAGTTGTCTTCCTGAGTAATCTCAGCTTGTAGTTCAGAAGGACTAACGGAAAAATCTATTCCAAAATAATGACTGGGATCAGAAATGCTGTAAGAACTATCTCCATAATCATAATTCGCTTCAGCTTCGTTTGAATATTGTCCAATTTGAGCCGTAGCCGCTACATATTCATCTGAATATTTGCAGGTAGTAGAGGTGCCTGGGTCTAGGTCAACGTTACAAACTTCTTTGTCATTAGTAGTGTCATCACCCATATTGTCAATCACGGTAATACCGTCAACTGCAACGCTACCTTCGTTCTTGACTTCGTATATCCACTCTATAGTCTGACCAACATCTATCATAGGCCCCGGTGGATCATCAGCTTTTTGAATAGAGTTGGTATCGCCCATTACTCCAGTTTTTTTCTCAAGCTTAATACTCGGGTTCGTTCCTTCCTCACAATTAGTAATATTATCTGCATCATAACAATCATCTTTGCCATTGCCGCCATCTATATAGTTATCTCCAGACCCCCCTCCTATATCGTCCTTGGCATTGTTCCCGTATAAGCAATCACTACCTGGTCCTCCGTCTATCGTATCTTTCCCGTTGTTACCTTCAATTACATCGTCCCCCTCGTTTCCATCTAATTTATCATCGTTGTTTCCCCCACAAATATAGTCATCCCCGAGGCCTCCGTAAATTTCGTCCGCACCTGATCCTCCAGCTTCGTCAGAT
>JAIPHN010000095.1 GCA_021735185.1 Candidatus Bipolaricaulota bacterium | reverse complement strand
GAGACCATATTAAGGGCGAAAAATTTTAAAATTAGTGGCTAATGTGATATACTTATCATATAATAACTGATTCTGACTCAGCACTTAATTTGGTCTTATACATATTGCTTTCAGCAAGTTCTTTCGGGACCCGGTTAATCTTGGTTTTTGACCTTAACCTCGTTATTTTTGGGGAGGCGATACTATCAAGTCCTCTCAAAAGACCCAAAAGGTAGAGTATATTCGTAGCAGGATGGAAAAACCTGATTGGAAGTTAGCAGAGGAGCTGGACGAAACCCTTTATTACGTTTGGTTGGTTAAAGAAGTAAAAAGAAATCCGAAGTTACAGAGAAAACGGGGCCACATAAAGCGTTGAAGAAATTTTAACGGTTCATTTCCGGAACTGACTGGAAAGCGAATCTCGGAGCGAATATATTATTGGGAAATTCTTACCTTTGAATGAACGGTAACCAGCCGATTAATCCCCAGGGCTAGCCTGGGGGTCGGTCAGTTTCGGTAAACGCCCGGCTAAAGGACTTGGTGAAGATTTACAAAACATAGGCGAGATTCCTTCCCCGATAATTTTCTTCAACTGAGTGTTGAGTTATACTTTTAAAGTTCTTAAATCATAACATAAATGGAAAACGGACCTTTCCTGAGAGACCGAGTTGTCCCTGGAATGTATTCGGGTTTATTGACCAGTCGATTAAGTTTCCTTCCCGGATTGTTGATCCTCGAACTCGTTTTTTGAGACGACCTTTTCCATCGGGACCCTCTTCCTTTCCTCAAGTTCGATTTTGCGGTGTTTGTCGCTTAGTTCTTCCGGATTCCCCGGTTTTCCAATTATCAATAAAGTTATTAGGTCAAATTCAGCTGGAATGTTCAGCACTTCCCTCGTTACCTCCGGGTCAAACCCGGCGATCGGGTGTGCTACCAGTCCCATTTCAGTCGCCTGAAGCAGGAGGTTTTCGACCGCGAGGCCGCAGTCGAACTTGTAGTATATTCGGCCGTGGGAAAGTTCACAATCCAGTTCCTGTCGGGAAACTACAGCTATAATTAGTGGAGCTTTTTTCACCCAGTAGTTTCCTCCCGGCAACGCCTCCTTTATTCTGTCCAGCTTCGCCGATTCCTCCACCAGTACGAATCGCCACGGCTGGTTATTGAAACACGAAGGTGCCAGGTGAGCGGCTCTGGCCAGTGTCTCCAGCTCAGTTTCCGTTAATTTCTCCTCTGATATTGCTCTTCTGGACCTCCGACTAAGAATTGTCTCGTTCAAATCTTCTTCTCGATCCGGGCTTTCTTCCATTTTGACTCCCCTGCTTGGAAACGAAGTTTGTAAACCGAAGGCGATAAAAAATCACCGAAACCAGGATTATAATAACAAAGTCAATAACCCGGCAACAAGGTAAGGGTCTCCTCCGGGACACCCCCGAGAGGCTAAGAGTCATTTTCTTTACCGACAAAAGACCTTCCGTCCAGCCCCGGGACTAACCCGGGAGGTTCCCGGCAAGTTTTTGCCAATGGACTTTTTCGTATTGGTTTGAGAAAGGGAGGGGACCGCTGGAGGCCGGAGAGTTTGTATTTTAATCAGGAGAGGGGTATAAATTATTGTTAAATAACCTGGAGAAAGTGGCTTTTCAGAATTTGCGCTTCGGGTTTTTTCGATTCAAAGCGTCGGGCTAGGTCTGATTGACCTCCCGCCATGTGGCGGAAATAATAATTTGAAGGGGGGTTAATATGTTCTATCGCGGGAGGGTTGTAGCCGGGGTAAGTCTCCTCCTGGTGGCGTTTTTCTTATTTGGGTTGGTCTCGCCCGTTCTCGGTCAATCGAACGGTGTTAATGGTGAAGTTGCGGATAGTGTTCTGGACAAGCTGTTAACCTTTATTGATAGTGCCGCTGAGATAATTGGTAAAGGGCTGGTAAGGCTGGTGGATATGGTAGCGGGAGTAAACGTTTCGGAGCTGGAAAAACCGCTGGGCTATCTCGGGGTTTTGACCGCCTCTCTAATTCTCTTTGGCGCCTTGAAGGCGGCCCAGAAGATAATCTGGTTGATCTTACTTCTGGGCTGGGGATTGATAATAGTTAGAATTGTCCTCGAGGCTCTGGACAAGGTTCCGGCAAAATGATCTCAAACCGAGCTCCGTTTCTTTCCTGGTTCACCGGTTCCTTCGATCTAAGCTTTTAATTTCAAGGAGAGAAAAGGATGGATCTTTTAAACCAGATTTACCTTTACTTGATTTGTCTGGGAACGTTTTTGGCAGTTGACTTCCTGTGGCTCGGAGTGGTCGCGAGGAAATTTTATCGCCAGGAGCTGGGAGAACTGATGGCCGAATCGACGAACTGGACTGCCGCTATTGTTTTCTATCTCCTGTTTGTCGTTGGCCTGCTGGTTTTTGTTATTAATCCGGCCCTTGAAAAAAGTTCGTTGATCCGGAGCATAGGATTTGGTTTTCTTTTCGGAATAATCTCCTACGCTACCTATGACCTGACGAACCTGGCGACCCTGTCCGGTTGGTCCCTGAAGGTTACTGGAGTCGACCTGGTCTGGGGTGGGTTTCTTTCGGCGATAGTTTCTACGGTCGGTTATCTGGCGGCAAGCGCCTTCTTAACCTAGGGTTGAATTTTTTCTGCCATGGAGGAAGGTTGCCTTACGGGGCCGAGCCTTTCAAAAGCTAAGCCGTTAAATCGTCGGGGCCGAGTAACTAAGTAACTAGAATGTAGGTATTCAGTCCGTGGTCTCTTCCCGGTTTCACGAAGTCACCCACCGGTCCCCTTTTGGTACGTTTATTTGCCCTTTCTCCAAGTTCCGCTTCAGTTAATATAATCGGGAGATGGGTGGGTGGCCAGCGGGATAAGGGTTTAACCAGTGCCTGGATGAGTGACTTAACACGCTGGCTCGAGAAGGCAGAGTTACACGGAAGGTGCGTTTGATAAGCGAGAGTTGGTTGAAAGCCCTGGAAGAGGGACTTGATTTAACGCTTTAGATATCACCTAATAGGTGAAGATAACTAAGTTTCTCAAATAGGGACTACTTTTTCCTATAGACTGAATTATAAGTTGGTCTCAGGAGAGAGAATCACATGACTTAGGCCGTAGTGATCTAGTTTTGGTTGCTTTCTTATAGTTTTGGCCCTCGAGATAAAATCGGTCAATTTATGTAGTATGTTCCTGCCTCAAACCCTACAATTCTTTGTATCCTGTTAGTTAGAGACACAGGCTTTATGGAAGGCGTATTAGCCGGATCCGGAAAAGATAACCATTAACTCAGGGAGGATATAATGCTAAAAGGTAAAAAAATACTGATTACCGGAGTTCGAAATAAGCGATCGGCGGCGTTTTGGATTTTGAAGGAGGTTCTGGATCAGGGTGCGGAAGTAGTGCTGACTTCTCCCGACCCAGAGAGGACAAAAAGAGCAGCCAGCAGGGTTGATGATCCCCCGCCGGTTATGGAACTGGACGTGACCGAACCGGGAACTATAGAGGAGACGAGGAGTTCGGTCGAGGATAGGTGGGGTGAGCTGGACGGCCTGGTTCATTCAATTGCCTACGCCGACCGGGACTGCATAGATCCTGATTTCTTCAAATCGGACAAAGATCAGACCTTAACTGGATTCGAAATCTCGAGTTTTTCCCTTATTACTCTAGCCAGGGAATTCCATCCCTTAATGAGTGAGGGAGGAAGTATAGTTTCGCTCAGCTTCGACACCGAGCGAATCTGGCCCCCGTACGGCTGGATGAATTTTTTCAAAGTGGCACTGGAGTACTTTACCAGGATGCTAGCCGTACAGCTGGGGGACGAGGGTATCAGGGCCAATTCTATCTCCGCGGGTACGATGAAAACCCTATCGGCAAGAGGCATACCGGGATTTTCTACCATGGCGGGAGAATACGACGAGCTGGCCCCGCTGGACTGGGATAGCAGCGGGTCACAGGAGTACGTGGCGGATGCCTGTGCCTGGTTACTTTCGGATAAATCGAGGATGGTTACCGGGGAGGTCGTCCACGTAGACGGTGGCGCAAACTTAAAGTCGGGGTTCGGATTCGAGGAATAGCTCGGTTTGTTAGGGTCGATATTAAGTTCTGTAATTAGCAGGGCTTCACGAGGAATTAACGCGGGGGAGATTCAAATGCAGGTGATCATTACAGGAGGGACTGGCCTGATCGGGAAAGAGCTGGTCAAAGAACTCTCTGCGAGCGGTCACCGGGCGGTGGTTCTGTCCCGGAGTCCGGAGAAAAGACAGGTTCCCGGGAACACGAAACTGGTAGAGTGGGACGCTAAATCGGCGGACGGATGGAAGGAATGGGTTGAAGAATCCGATGCGATTGTAAACCTGGCCGGGGAAAATATTGCCGGCAAGGGTCTTATTCCCGACAGGTGGACGCCGACCAAGAAGAGCCGAATCCTGAATAGTCGGTTGAAGGCAGGTGAGGCTGTTAACGAGGCGGTAAAGTCCGTGGAAAACAAGCCGCGAGTACTGATTCAGGCGTCGGCGATTGGCTACTACGGTACAGGTGAAGGTGAAGTTACTGAGAATTCGACCCCCGAGGGAGATTTCCTCGCGGAGACGGCCCGAAAGTGGGAAGGAATAACTAGATCTGTCGAGGAGTTGGGGGTCCGGCGGGCAGTGATCCGGACCGGGATCGTGCTGAGTTCTGAGGGCGGTGTTCTTCCTCGGTTGCAGTTGCCGTATAGGCTTTTTCTCGGGGGACCTCTGGGAACGGGAAGGCAGTGGTATTCCTGGATTCACGTAATTGACGAAGTAAAGGCAATCCGGTTCTTGCTGGAAAACGAGAAGGCGGAGGGTCCGTTCAATCTGACTGCTCCTAATCCAAGACGAAACGACGGGTTCGGGGAAGAACTGGGGGAGGTTATGGGACGACCCTCTTATTTGAGAGTGCCCGGGTTTCTGTTCCGGGTGTTGCTTGGTGAGGCCGCGAAGCTCGTTCTGGAAGGTCAGAAGGTTAAGCCAACGAGACTGGAAGAACTGGGATTCGAATTCGATTATCCCCTACTGGAAGAGGCCCTGGAGGATTTGCTTGGCCAGGGTTGAACGGGGGGACCTGTCGGAACGATGGTAGAGGAGGACAAAAACGATGGGTGAACCCACTGAGCCGGAACCAGTTAAGCTGTTCACGGGCCTATTAACCGGTAGACCAGCAATTATTCCCGGGGTGGAAGAGGATCTGAGAGCGGAGTTCGGACCCACCGACCTCGAGAGCGAGCTTATACCTTTTGATTTTACGGACTACTACAGGGAAGAAATGGGCGAAGGGCTAAAAAGGAAATTTATATCGTTTGAAAAGTTGATCGATCCCGGGAAGATCCCGGAAATCAAGCTGGTTACGAACGAGACGGAGGAAAAGTTTTCGGAAAACCTGAACATGGACCTTCTCCGGCCGGTAAATATCGATCCCGGTTACATTGGACTGTCGAAAATGGTTCTGGCCACGACGAAAAACTACTCCCACAGGTTATACCTTCGAAAAGGAATTTACGC
>JAIPHN010000094.1 GCA_021735185.1 Candidatus Bipolaricaulota bacterium | reverse complement strand
CAACGTAATTCGGCTTCTGACCCCTCTTGTTATCGGGGAAGATAAACTTTCACAGGGTCTTGATATAATCGACCAGTCACTAGCGGAAGCGAGGAGTAATTAAGAATAAATACATGGACATCCAAGGGTTAATCAAAAAGGCCGTCCGAGAGACGACCAGTTTTCCGCTCCTGTTCGTCCCATTTTTTCTAACAGCTATTTTAAATGGAATCCTTGGAACTGACAGGGTTCTATTCGCTTTTGGCTCGAGCCGGAGCATTATTCTTCAGTTAATCGTCCTTCTGCTTTTAACGCCGGTGGCTTCGGGAATGACGATATTCATGGATAGATACATCCATTCGGGAGAAGAGCCAAACCCGGGAACGGCTTTTAGCCATGTCAGAGCAAGATACTGGCCGTTGATAGGGGTAAATCTCGTCGCCTGGACTGGAATTATCCTCGGCTTTTTACTCTTCATTGTTCCGGGAGTTTACCTCTACGTTAAATTCATCTTCACCACCCAGGAAGTTCTTCTCGGTGGAGAAACGGATATATTGGAGGCTATCAGAAATAGCTGGGACAGAACGACCAACCGCTGGGGGCAACTTTTTCAGATCATCCTGATTTTCGAGCTACCACTCCTCCTCCTCAGCTTTTCTCTGGGTGGCCTCCCGGCGGGCTGGGGTGCCACGGTGAGCGTGCTTTTGAGTACGGTTTTTCAGACATGGATAACCCTCGTAATTACCCACATCTACGTCGGGATCAGGAGTCAATAATCCAGCTCCAGGAGACGGTGCCTGGAGAAAACCTATTTAACTAAAAACTTTGGTCCATTACAAAAGAAGATCCAGGAAAAGTTCCGGCCTGGACCGTAATTACGGATAAAACTGTATCCCGGGGAATAATAACGACAAAGAAGTGTTTCACTCGTTGACGTCAAGACGTTCCCCCCTCTATAATATTTTAGAGGTGATTTTTAATGTCTTTGATCGGTTATATGGAAGGAACGGATCCGGATTTACTTAGTAGTCTCTGTGCCCAGGGTCACGATACAGCACCTCTGGGAAACGGTACTGACGGACATGGCAAGTATATTGCCCACGTTACGAGTACCGACGGTCTCGATGTCGTCATCGCCTACCTCCACAAACTGGTTTCGGTTTCTGGAATGGAAAACGTTACGATAGACGACAGACTGTTTGCCTGCCGCAGGCACGATATTCCTGTTATACTGGTTGTTCCGAGTGATCTTAAAGAAGAAGCAAAGGGAAGGATGGATGAATCAAGAGACTACGTTGATTTCGCATCACCGGACGAATTAGAGGATAAGGTTAAAAAATATATCTAGACCCTCGGGAAGCAAAAGAATCGCTTATCCATAAACCGGATTGAGAAACGGTACTGGCGAGCTACCTCTCTTCAGGACGAAAGGGTAGTTCGCCTTTTGTAATTAAGAACCATTCCCCTCTCAGATGTTTCGATTCGACCTTTATCAAGCCTCTATCCTTTAAATCGGCCCTGACTTCTACCGGGGAGCGGACATCAGTCGTTGAGAGGTCCCCAAGGAGAATGTAAAGTTACGCTAAAGGCGGGTAAAAGTCATGAAAATAGCGGATGACATAGAAAAATACGAGGGAATCACCGTGGTCGGTGCCGGGGTAACCGGCCAGGCGGTAGCAGAATTTTTATCCGAGATGGAAGTAAAAATCTTCGTCAGTGAGAAAAACGAGCCGGGAGGAAAGGCACGGGAAAAAATACTGAAAACTGGAGCGGAGATGGAATCGGGCGGTCATACCAAAAGGGCCCTGGCTTCTGACCTTTTAGTTGTTTCCCCGGGGGTACCGGAGGATTCGGATCTGGTAAAGAGCGCAAAATCTCTGGGAATCCCCGTCATAGGAGAGATCGAACTCGCCTATCGGATGTCACCAACAGACAGGATCATCGGTGTAACCGGAACCAACGGCAAGACAACTACTGTGAGATTAATCAAAGAAATACTCAAATTTCAGGGGGAATCCGCAGTTGACTGCGGTAATATCGGTACCCCGTTTATCGGAGTCGTTTCAGGGTTATCTCCATCGGATATCGTCGTTCTCGAAGTCAGCAGCTATCAGCTTGAAACTATCTCAGAGTTCACTCCGAAGGTCGGGGTATTGACCAATTTGGAGCCGGACCACCTGAAACGACATGGAAGCTTCGAGAGCTATCGTCAGGCCAAGTTAAACCTTTTTACCAATCAAACAGAAGACGACTACGCCGTAATTAATCGGAATCTAGATCCGAACTTTCCTGATAACGGGCCAAAAACAATTGAATTCGGACCACTGGAACCTCCTGTTAAGAACTCGCTCCCCCACCAGAAGGAAAACTTCGGAGCAGCAATGAAGGCAGCCGAGTCCATACTCCCCGGAGATGAAATCACTCCACCCCCACCCGGCACCCTAAAAAAGGTCTTCTCTTTACCTCATAGACTAGAGACCATAGATACAGCAGATGGAATTACCTTTGTCAATGACTCCAAAGGAACTAATCCATCGGCCACTATAGCTGCGATAAAGGGGTCGGAAAAACCGATAAGGCTCTTACTTGGGGGAGAAGCAAAACTCTCCGGTTACGAGAAACTGGCAAATTTCCTGGAAGGGGAATCCGTCAGGTTCGTTCATCTTTTCGGCGAATCGAGAAAGAAACTTGCCCGAAACCTGAAGAAAGCGAGCTTCGAAGATTACGAGACTTACGAGACCATGAAAATTGCAACCAGGGAGGCCTTCCGTCAGGCTCGGTCAGGAGAAACGGTGTTACTTTCTCCCGGGTGTGCAAGCTTCGATGAATTCGAAAACTACGAAAAACGGGGTAAAGCGTTTGAAAAGTGGATAAGTGACTTTATCAATCGAAAAATCCACTGACCTTACGACATAAATCACTAAAAAAAATGACAGCGCTGAAAGCCTGACAGGACGGGGGTCCTTGCAGCTGATGGACATTCGAGATATAAAATACAATCCGGGCTGGTAAAGTCATGGAAGATTTCAGCGGATCAAGTGCCAGGATTTTATTGACGGCTTTTCTACTAACTTCTTTTGGGTTGATTATGGTATATAGTTCAAGCTGGGCTTATTCCGATTATTATTACGGAAATTCTTATTTTCTATTATTAAAGCAATCGGTGGCTGCAGTGCTTGGTTTTGCTTCACTGTTCTTCCTGGCAAAGGTCAATATCGATATGATAATCGAATACAGCGGATATTTACTTGCGGGTTTCACCCTGCTGACGCTTTTTACGCTTATTCCCTCTTTCTCCACGGAGGGCCGCTGGCTTGACCTTGGTCCTTTGAGTTTTCAACCAACGGAAGGTTTAAAGTTTGGCCTGATTATCTGGACATCTCTGGCGGTAGTGGACCTGGGGGATCGAATTAAGGATTTCCGGCGGGGAATCGTTCCCTTCCTCATCGTAATGGGAGGCATATCTTTCCTGACTCTGCTTCAACCCGACTTTAGCATGACCGTTCTATTAGTTACGACGGTCGGGTTTATCCTCTTTGCTGGAGGGGCTCGCCTGGTGGATCTGGGCAAAGTCATAGCCCTGGGCGTTCCCCTGCTTGGCGGTTTGCTGGTCATGGAGCCCTACAGGCTTCAACGACTGATATCCTTTTTCGGCCCGGGAAGGGACAGGCTGGAGACGGGCTATCAATTGACCCAGTCCCTGATCGCGTTCGGCTCCGGTGGTATTTTTGGCAAGGGTCTGGGCGGTTCCGTCGAAAAATTCCTCTACCTCCCTTCCGGATACAACGATTTCATATTTTCCATCGTCGGAGAAGAGCTGGGGTTTATTGGTTCCATACTGGTGATTGGTTTGTTCACAGCACTTGGTGTTGAGGGGTTTAGAATATCTTTGAAACAGGAGGACCGGACCAGGGCTTTAATAGCGGGAGGCTTTACCTTCGTTTTATGCTTTCAGGCCCTGTTGAACTTTAGCGTCACGCTCGGCTTGATGCCGGTAACGGGCTTAACTCTGCCGTTTATCAGTTACGGCGGAACTTCGTTGATCGTTTCCCTTGCAATGGTTGGCTTTATCATCAATATAGATAATTCATGAGAGTTTTGGTAACAGGTGGAGGTACCGGAGGTCACTTTTATCCCGCATTAACGGTAATGAAAAAATTACACGAAGAAGACCAGGAACATAATATTTGTTACGTCGGCACCGGTAAAGGGCTCGAGTCGAAGATCGCGCCCCGGTACGACTGGTTAGATTTTAAAAAGATAACCGTTACCGGGTTAAGCCGACAGAGCGCACTCAGGTTCCTCAAAGGTCTATTCCTTTTACCTGTCGGCATTCTCCAGACTCTGCTCATAGTGAGAAGGTTTAAACCGGATGTAATTTACGGAACGGGCGGCTACACTACTTTCCCTCCGGCTTTCTGGGGCGTTCTGCTGAGAATACCCGTTCTGACACACGAGCTAAATTTGAAGCCGGGGATTACTAACAAGATACTGGCACGCTACGTAACTAAAGTCCTTACATCTTATCGGGAAACGGAAGAATACCTCCCCGATCGCAAGACCAAAACGACCGGCACCCCGGTCAGGAGAGAAATTAACTCCGACGAGCGCAGCCCCACGGGGAAAAGCTTTGGATTAAAACCGGATTCCCCTATAATTCTCGTATTTGGGGGCTCACAGGGATCCAGAGTTCTGATCGAAAAAACTATCAGTGAGATCGAAGAAAGGGGCAATACCGGAACACTCCCGTACCAGTTCCTGGTCCAGACGGGTAGTGTAAATTATTCCGCTTTTGCAGGACGGGTCGAATCGCTGGAAACAGAGAGGGTCCGGCTGATCGAATACATAGAAGACATGGGGTCGGCGTACCGGATGAGTGATCTCGTTATTTGTCGAGGTGGAGCCGGAACTATGGCCGAACTTGTAGCCACGAAAACCCCGGCAATTATAGTTCCATGGTCCGGAGCTTCTGAAAACCATCAATATTTTAACGGGAAGTACCTCGCCGACAACGGTGCCTCATTGCTGGTAGAGGAAGAAGACTGGTCCGGCTTTTCTTTATTCAGGGAATTATCCGGGCTATTTACCCATTCGGATAAACTAGAGGAGATGTCAAATAATTACCAACGACTAGACTTTGGAGAGGGAACCGAAGAAGTCATCAAATCATTAAAAGATACCATAAGCGAAGGAGAATAATGTTAACGATAAATCCAGAAAACAAATATCATTTAATTGGAATTGGTGGGGACGGAATGAGCGGCCTTGCCCGGGTGCTGCTACAGTTAGGGGCAAGTGTCGAGGGTTCGGATATAAGAGAGGGAAACAACATTAGATTCCTGCGTAATGCTGGCGCGGAAGTTTATATAGGACACAGAAAGTCAAATATCTCACGTGACATAGATACGGTCGTTGTATCTTCCGCAATTTCCGGCGATAACGTCGAGGTCAAAGAGGCGAAGAAACGGGGCATACCTGTTCAGGAGAGGTTATCCGCTCTAGCCGGTTTAATGGAGAAGAAAAAAAGCGTGGCCATTGCCGGAACTCACGGAAAAACCACAACAACCACGATGACGTCTACGCTC
>JAIPHN010000093.1 GCA_021735185.1 Candidatus Bipolaricaulota bacterium | reverse complement strand
GCTATATCAAGGGCAAGAGATCCACTGGAAGTGGTTTCTACCTCCAGTGCTTCCTCATCCCCCATCCACATTATCGAACCTTCACCGTGCTCGCTCTTAATCCTGTCTAGAGTACTGTCAAGAACTTCTTTCTTGCCCATATAATCACCCATGTGTAAATTAATGTCCTGGTTTAGCGGTTATTTACTTCGCCCGCCCTCATAATTTTCGAAATGTCCAAACGTCATCCTAACACCATTTCTTTTCGGTTAGCTCGTAATTCAGTATCTCTTCCTCGTCAAAGAAGAGATCTATCTCTCTGTCCGCGGATTCGGCCGAGTCGGAACCGTGAATCAGGTTCTTAGTTAGATCCAGCCCGTAATCCCCGCGGATTGTACCCGGTTCCGCTTCGAATGGATTGGTGGCTCCCATTAACCGCCTGGTGACCTCAATTGCCTGTTCGCCTTCCACCACCATGGCGACTATCGGACTCGAAGTAATAAACTCAAATAAGTCGGAAAAGAAATCCTTCTCCAGGTGCTCTTCGTAATGCCGCCTGGCCAGGTCGTCGCTTACCTTCATCAGCTTCATTGCCGAGATTTTCAGACTTTTGTCCTCCAGGCGACCTATCAACTCACCAATCAGTCCACGCTGAATAGTGTCCGGCTTCAACAATACAAGGCTTCTTTCCATTGACGTGCAACCTCCTAATATATTGTAAAACGTAGAATCCCCGTTTAATAGGCGGGATGTCTCACTCGGTTTTGACCCATCTATTTCCTTCCAGTCGTTCCACCAGATCATCCATCTCCAGCTGAAACATTATATGGGATAACCTGGCCGGGGAAAAGTCGGTTTGAGCGACTATATCGTTAAAATGAATCGGTTCGAAGTCGAGATGAAAAAATACTTCCTTCTTTGGATTGTCTAGCTCCTGTTTGCCTTCCTTTTTGTCGTTATTATCGTCGTTTTTATCAAACGGCAACTCCGGCTGGATATCTCTGAACTCCTCAACTACGTCGGAGACGTCTTCAACCAGCTTTGCCCCGTCCTTGATTAACCCATGAGTTCCCTTCATGGTCGACTTTCGAACGTCGCCTGGAACCGCAAATACTTCTCTTCCCTGGGAAAGGGCGTCGTGTGCCGTGATCAGCGCACCGCTCGATTTAGGAGCCTCCACGACTATCGTCCCCCGGGTGAGTCCACTTATTATTCTGTTTCTCTGGGGGAATGTCCATCTAGTCGGCCTCTGGGTAAACGGAAATTCGGTGATAACTGCACCGTTATCGGCTATCTTGTTCATAAGATCGGCGTTACTTTTGGGATAGGTGTGTCCGAAACCGGTGCCCATAACTGCCACGGTCCGCCCGCCGGATTTAATGGCAGATTGATGGCTAAAGGTATCTATCCCCCTTGCCATACCACTTACCACCGTGAAGCCTTTATTTACGAGCTGTCCTGCGAGCTTTTTAGCTATCCTCTTCCCGTAGTTGGTACTCTTTCGGGTCCCGACCATGGCTATACCCAGCTGATCCTGTTTGACGTAATTCCCTTTTATATAGAGGACCGGAGGTGGCTTCTCTATTGCCCTTAAGGAATCGGGATACTTGGAATCAGTGAGTGTGAGAACTCTCAAATCGAGCTTTCGACACTTTTGAAACTCCTCTTCCAGTTCTTCTTCGTCCCGATGCCGACAGAATTTGTCAGCTGCATCCTTAAATCCTTTTATTGACTTGAGTTCATCCGAAGTTGCATTCCAAATTGCCTCCGCGGAGGGAAAGTAATTTAGAAGCAGTTGAAACCTCTGGGGGTTTATTGCTCGATTCATGTTTATACCCACCCAGAACTTTTTTTCGTCTTGCCGCATCTTTTCACCTGTTGTTTTTTAAATGGATTAGCTTACCATATTGGATTTCCCGTCCCAATTCAAATTGCACTAAAATTATTCAACTAGAGGACCAGCTTACTCGGTGTGGGTGTAACATCTGTGGTTTTCGAGGTTATACCGGTTAGTTGCCTCAGGTCTCAGGTAGGTGTCGGAGTTGGAGAACAAAAAATTGTAGCGCTAAAGGTACAAAGTAAAAAATATCTTGAGTAACCTGGAGCTTTACCCCTATAATACAGTATAACCTTGACAATCTAATTCAATTATGATATTATAATGAAAAATGTTTACTGGAATGGCTAGAGAATTTGGCCATTAATAGGAACAAAAAGTTTTGTGGGAACAAGATATATGTTTTGAGGTTATGCTCACACCCCCTCGGCGGAGCATTTGGGCAAGTTCGACCTCCCCTCCGGTCGAACTTGCCTAACTTCTTTTTAGGAGAGATCTTGACCACCCATTTCCAGCGATACAATCCTAAAAGACACTGGTAAAGCGCGAATGTGTTTAAAATAGGACCAAATTGGTGTAATATCCTGGTTGTAACCATGTTTTCCCAAAGTTCCGAATTTGACGCGAGTAGATACGAAAGACAGCTGGAAATTATCCAGGAATCGGGCCAGAAGGCACTCAGTGATGCATCCGCGACGATAGTTGGGCTGGGTGGTCTGGGTTCTCCTGCGGCTACGTATCTTGCTGTAGCCGGTTTGGGGAAGTTGATCCTGATAGATCACGATAAAGCTAGTCAGAGCAATCTCAACAGGCAATTTCTCCACTGGGAAAAGGACCTATCTCGCCGAAAAACTAATTCAGCTGTGGAAAAACTGTCGCAGCTTAATTCCGATATCACGATCGAGACGTCCGATGTAAAATTGACTCCCTCTTCTAAAAAAGACCTGCCCGAATCCGATTTGATAATAGGGTCACTGGACAACTTTCGGGCCCGCTACCTGGTGAACGAATACGCAGTGGAGGAAGGAATACCTTATATCCATGGTGCCGTCGAGGGATTCGAGGGGCAGTTGACAACAATAATCCCCGGGCAAACACCCTGTTTGCGGTGTATTTTTCCGGAAAAGCCCCCTGACAGGAAAGAAATTCCGGTGCTGGGTACTACCGCGGGGGTAATTGGGACGATGATGGCAAACGAAGCGATAAAATACGTAACCGGAAAGGGTTCGTTGGCCGGTAACGAACTAATACTTGTGGACCTGGCAAACAACGAATTCGAGAGGGTGAACATCAAGAATGATCCCGGTTGCCCGATATGTGGCAACGATTAGTGATAAACATGCTAGTTTTGACAAGGTATAAGCGTTTTTTGTTGCAATCGGAAGGCAGAATAAGGTAACCTATGTCAGTTGAAAAACTAACAAATGGGGTTGTGTTTTGGGTTTAACGGGAACAATAATATAACGTATAAAAAATAGGAGGTGACTCTCAATGGTAGACATCCTACAAGCCGTCGGTTATCTGCTGGTGTCCGTTGGTATTACGATTCTTCTGATTAGATTAGGCGGATATTTAGAGGGTATGTAACAACACAGCAGACTGATCCCCCGGAGGTGACCAAGTGGCTTTTTCAAACGACATACTACAGGCACTTAGCTTTTTCGCAGTTTCCATTGGGATTTTAGGGGTGTTTTTTCGATTAATAAAACTCGGGGGATATTTTAAAAGTTAGTTGAGACCGCAGAAAATTCGACGACAATAATAGCGGGCGGTTAATATGGATTTTTCTATAGGTGAACTCTTATTTGGAGTTGGGGGATTACTAGTAGGGATTGGAGCTATCATTGCTTTCCTGAAGTTAGCGCAGTTAGCTGACAGGCTCGTTGAGAAGGGAGAGCAAAACGAGGAGGAAAGTACGTAGTATATATCTCCAACAGGCTGAACTTCAATTGCTGGAATAGTTAGCCAGCGAGAATTTTATTGCCTCCTGATAGGATTTTGGGGAATGTAAGTGTGCCCCAGGATCAGGAGGCATTTTATTTAATTCTTTAAACTCCCGCCCGGAACGTCAAAATTTAATACACTAGACTTTGAGCACGGAATTATTGAATACTTTAGAGAAAACTTCCCGCCTCAGTTTAAAGCTGATTATTCTTATTACCGCAGTTTCTCTGGCGTTACTCTCGGGAATCCCGGCTAGAGGCAATTCTGGTCAGGAACTTGAGATAACCTCTTCCAACGAACTCACTATTATACCTTCAGAAAAGTTATCGGCTCCTTTGTTTGATTCCACCCTTTCGATTTCTTATGAGAGGGGAATATTTCAGTTTAAAAGCGAAACGGATTTTGACCTTGAAGGTTATAACGAGCAGGGACTGGAATTCGAACTCAAATTTGGGGCACTCGAAGGGGAAATTGACCTGGAGTTTGAAGACGAAAAATTACTGGACACCTGGGAGAGTTCAATTGAACTGGATTTAAACCCGCAGGTGGAGGCGGAAGTCGTATATGAAACTGACTGTGTCTCCGGGGAAGGTGATGAGAACCCTGATAGGGAACTGGAAATTACCGTCGACCAGGAGTACGGGGAAGACGTATCGGTGGAACTATCGTCCGAGTTTACCAATGAGGGGGGATCTTTTAGTCTCCCTCCGGACCTTACGGAGATAGAGTTTGACGATATTGGAACCGGAGAGTTCGTCCTCGATTCCAGCCTTGAGCTAATTGAAATGAAGCCGGTGGAGATAGAATTTGACCTGGAACGTGACGAACCCATTCCCGGCGACCCCGATCTGGAATTTCAGGTAGATCTAACCTGGGGGATATCGGAGGATTTTCTCCAGATTGAACCGGAATTCGAGACCGAGTTTGCTAGGCTTTCCTTTGAAACCGAAGTCGATTTAACCAGCGCCGGTTTTATCGGTGGACTGAAGGTCCGGGAGGTAAACCTGAGCGACCTGGTGCTGGGATTTCTTGAGATCGATATCACCAACGATTTAGAGACCGGGGAAACGGAAGTAGACTTCCAGACGAGCCAGGGACCGACCGAATTTGATCTCGGGTGGGATTACAATCCTACGAAAACCGGTTCACTGACAGGTTTCGAACGTTGGACCGGGGAATTTACCTGGAAGCCCCTGGATAGTACGGAAATAGTGGTTGAAATGGAATCCGATTCGGAAACCTTTCCTTCGGAAATAACCTTCTCCTCCGAATACTCGTTTTGAGATAGAGAACCCTAACGTCTTTGTAATTTTCGAAGGCGACCCTGGAATTATCTCCACTTTCATTTTACCTTTTATTTCAATTAAGCAGAATCATTAACCGCAACTATCTTATTGGAGCAGGGGAACTAATCTATGGATTATCTCGACAACAAGAAAAAGTGGACACTATCTGCCCTCCTCTACCTTGGTCTCGGTGCCGTGGTGATGCAATTTCGGGGGGCGATGTTGCCGAACTTTCAAGTGGAGTTTGGCGTATCCGAATCCTTACTGGGCCTTGTATCGCCCGCCGGGACAATGGGCTTTACTGTGATTGCCCTTACTATGGGTTTGGTCGCTGGAAGGGTGGATATAAAAAAATTCATTCAAATTGGGGTAATTCTCACCGCCGCTACCACGTTCTTCATCGGATTGGCACCTTTTTACTCCCTTTTCCTGGCTGCGATCGTCCTTCGGGGTATGGCCGGAGGAATACCCGGAGGCCTGACAAGGCCGATGCTGGGGCATCTCTACCCGAACAACCGAGGAAAGATATTCAACATCCACGAAGCCGTATGGGCGCTCGGAGCTGCCTGTGGTCCTTTGGTCGCGAACCTGGTTTTAAC
>JAIPHN010000092.1 GCA_021735185.1 Candidatus Bipolaricaulota bacterium | reverse complement strand
TTGTGCCTGTTTGTTCGGATTTTTCAACAGATATTTATCCTGTCAGCCTGGCTTTCCGGGACCCCGCAGGATTGAAGTACATCGGGGTTGTGCTGGATTCTCTTACATATCTTGCAAATCCTTTTCGATATATCCTTTACCTCTCCAGCTACCAGGTCCTCAGCTAATTCTAATACCATATGGTAAGTCTGGTTATCTCTGCTGCGGATATTCCCCCGTTTCTCCCCGACGTACTGAGAAACTGCGGCCTGGGTTATACCGAGAAGGTCGGCTGCTTTCTGTTGAGTAAGGTCCATATTTACTAACTCTCGCGCCAGACATGCCCTTATGCAGGGCAAAATATGCCAGATCGCTACCTCGCAGGGTTGCTTTGGAGTAATTTTTGAACCTTTATCGTCTATTTGTTTGTTAAGTTGTTTATTTGGCATTTGTTTTCAGATCACCTTTATCATAACTTTATCTTGATCGTTCTTTAAAGGCCCACATCAGAACAAGGCATCACCAAACTGTTTTCCGTGTAATTATTATATGCTACACGATAGGGACATCGCTTAACAGGGTTTTGCCTAAATTCTTTAACCAGAATCAGTTACAGTTCCCGTCCCGATATTCGTAATGCGGATTTTTGTAATTTAAAAACTCTCTTTAGTAATACCTTCAAGCCTTAGTTCTGGATCGTATCGAGAGATAGAGGTATTGACACGAATATCATAATTGTTATAATGATTACAATTGTTATAGGGTTCGTCAAGCTAAACTTGTGGTTTTTGATTGAGAGAACCGGAGCGGTTTCTGGTATTTCTTTTAGAACAGTTTAGCGGTTCTTACCAGCCAGTGAGGTTAAATAATGACTGCCATGGTCGAAGGTGCAACGACGATAGATAAGCTCGAAATACGGTCGAAAGAAAAAGAGGAAGGCGCGGAAGTTGGGGGAGGGCAGGTTGCAAAGGTACTTACCCCCCTGTTGAAGGTAATCGATTCGGAGGGAAAGAGTGAAGCAATAGAACTTCCGGAAGTCAGGCTAATAAAGACCGATAAGAAAAAAAATGGTTCTGTAGTACCTTATGGTCCGGATAGAGCGAAGGCCTGGAAGATGGCGAGCGAGTGGGTTCAGGAATTAGTAATCGATGAAAATCCCGTTATTCAGGAGCGCAGGTTCCAGAACCGGGTCAAAGCAGAGAGTTCATATCTCTATAACGAGGAAAGCCAGGAGCTTTACGAGTGGCAGGAGGATGAAGAAACTCTGAAGACAATTCGCCCGGATTATAATCACCTAAAGAAAACGCTCGTGGATCGGGTCGGTAAACCGACGCGATCGGATTTTGCTGAGCTCTATCCACATAAATACGATGATCCTGGGTTGAGTGAGCAGGCAAGGAGGACCGTGAGGGATTTAAAAGCGGTTTTCGGATCAGAAATATTACTCAGACAGTAAGTTGTCTTATTTATCTTGATGGGGGTGATTGTCCCGGTTTCACCGAAGAACGATAGTCTGGAGGTTTCCATTCTACGCGGATTAATTTACTCAATATATATGGAGGTATAAAGTATGACCGAAGAAATTAAAGAAGCTAAAGAAGCTGAAGAGGAAGAGGGCAGTATTCTGGATAATTTGAACCGTCGGGACTTTATAAAAGGGGCTGCAGCTGCAGTTGGTGGAGTAGCGTTCAGCTCGTTAGCGGCAACTAATTTCAAAGCAGCGGCCGCAGAAGGGCAGGACTACGTAATAGTTTCCGAGGTAGTGAAGGGCGGTTCCGGTGCAGTAGGTGCACCCTGTGGTCTGACCAGTACCTTTAAAAAAGGCGAACAAATTGTCTGGCACGCCGTATTGTTTAGCGGTAACACAGGCGAGAAGATAAACGACCACCAGGAGATCAAGAACAGAGGGCTAAAAGTACAGGTAAAGTTTGAGACTGGGGCAACGATAGATATGCATCACAGCGAACACCCGCCTGACGAAACCCCGAAGATTTACTACTGGGGGGGCGGCTGGAAAATTTCTCCGGGAGTCTCACCGGGCCAGTATACTTACGAAATAACTGCCAAAGACAAGGAAGGGCGGACGGGCAAACTGGAGATGTTCGGTGACAAAGAAGTCGATACTTTCCCGCATTCCTTAACTATAGAAGAAAGATAAATTTCAAGCAGTAAAGTTAATTTAGGGGGGCTATGTACTAGCCCCCCTTATTATTTTGAGGAGGTAATCCATGTCAGGGAACTCTGAAAAACGGGAAGGCGTAGTACGAGACCTCCGAAGCATGCCAACCCCGGAAGAAGGCTTTCGAGGTATTCTAAAATGCGAACCCGAAGAGGCGAAAGTCGGCGAAGAAGTTGAAATCACGGGTCAGGACCTTCCGGCGGGGATCGAGTTCAAACTCATCTGGCGGACTCATTCGGTGGACTGGGAAATAGAGAAAAATTCTGATGGTGTCCTCTGGCAAAAATTCCTGGGTTTTAAGCATCAGGAAAAACAAAAAATCATTGCTACTCTGGAAACTGACTCGGAGGGAAGGTTTGCCCGGAAATTGAAAATTCCAGAGGATTTTGGCGGACTACACGATATTTACCTGGTAAGCTCGGGAAAGAGGATAAATAAAGTTGGTGTGAGAATTATTCGTAGCTTTGAAGTGTCTCCATTGTCGGGACCTCTTGGGACTTCAATAAATATTACTGCTCATGGACTTCCCCTGCCAGCAGCCAACTTCGTCGACAATTCAATTTTCCACATTTATTACGATAATAAGTATACCGGTCTAATTAGTCCGGTTACGCCAAATGGGACGTGCGAGATCAATATTCCGGCCACCGGTCAACCAGGCACGCATATTGTAGATGTAGAGAGGAGCCAGTTTGGAAACGCTCATTCTTACCGGCAGACCCATATTGGTCTGACACCTTTACCCGGTACGCCGGACCTGTCGTGGAAATTTGAACTTACAAACGGCGAGCCCAATCTCCCCCCACCAATTGACGAGCAGATACCTGATAACGTTCCGAGGAGTGGAGCGGAACTTCCGAGTGACGGTCAGCCACATTTAACCACGGACTACTGGGCGATTCCCGTCAATAACTCTTTGATGGTAACCGGATCGGGTTTCCCGGGAGACACGGAGGTCAAGCTTATATGGCCTGAGCTTGAAGGTAGTAACATTCGAGAGGAGAGTTTTGAAGAAAAGAATTCCGTAATAGTCAAAGAAAGAACGGACAGTGACGGTAGTTTAGAGGCCGAGATGAAACCGGCCCCCGAGACAGTCCAGGGAGGACCCCATCCGATACATGCTTTTGTCGGTGGTGAAAAAGTCGCTACTACTTCAGCTCTGGTGCTTCCCGTTTTCCAGGAACTCTCGAGGAAAACAGGCTCCGTCGGAGACCAGATCACTATTAATGCTCAGGGAATAGGATGGAACGAAATCTGGAACCAGGTAACTATCCTCTACGATAATTCTTTTATCGGTTACGCCTGTGGGGGCGATATTCCAGGGATTATTGAAGCCAAACTAAGAGCCACCGGCAAGCCGGGCTGGCACTTGATCGATATTTACCCAACTATTCAAAAGCAGCGCAACTTTGCCGAAGAGGCTTTCGAAATACCCTTTATCTACAGGTTGCCGTTTTTGAACTGGGATTCTCATCCTCAGGGCTATCATTTCAGATACGCTTTTAAACTAGAATAGCTAATTTGCGGGATCGGGGAAGATTTTTTAAAGTCAAATAGGTTGGAAGTCCAGGCCCGCTATTAGCCAGAAAGTTCCGCCATGAAAGTTCGAACACGGGCAAGTTCGGTGATCAATCGTATTTAAGGGAGGTTGCATTGCCTAAAGAAAACTCTGACACGGAAAGCGGTTCGGGGGGTTTCAGTCGGCGGCGATTTCTCAAGATCGCTGGCGGTTCACTGTTTGGCTTTTCTTTGCCTTTGGCTTTTTCGACCAATTCTCGGGGAGCTGCAGCGGGGTTAAAAGTAGGTGCTATTCTCTCCCTCACTGGTCCGAACGCGCCTGTAGGCCAGACCATAAGAGACGGAGCCAGGCTGGCCACGGAAAAGATCAATAATGAGGGGGGTATCGGCGGGAAAATTGAGTTGAAGCTGGTAGTTGAAGACGGAAAGACGTCGCAGACCGGTGCGTCGGAGGCGGCGCGTCGGCTGGCGAATCGAGGCGATATCGGTTTTGCACTTGGTCCGTTGATCGGTACTCATGGAGCCGCCAGCCAGCCCATACTGGCCTCAGCAAGAATACCTCAGATTTTTTTCGGCGGGGACGCCAGGTTCACCGACAGGCATGAAAAGTACCCCCTCTCGATTCGTTTCGGTACACAGAGATCGTTGCAGGCCGCGCCGATTTTAAAATACGCCGCAGAAGAGAGAGAACAGCGAAAGTTGTTTTTGCTTGCGCCGAATATCCAGCCGGGTAAATCGTTTCGGGACGTGACGGAAAAGATCCTCAACCGGTTGGAGGGTGTAAGTCTGGTCGGTTCCGAGTTTTACCCCCCTTTCAATCGTGACTTTTCTCCACTGATAACGAAAGTCATGAACTCCTCGGCCGAAGGTCTGGTCATCGGGACGGGAATTCCGGCCGATCTCATCTCTGTTTCCAGGGAATTCGACAGGCGGGGGATAGACCCGAGGAACTTTGGTTATTATACCGGTCAAACCCCCAACGGTTCCGTGGCTTTTCGGAACCAGGTAGTTGATAACGGTCTGGGAAATGGAGTAATTTTCTCCTGGCACTACGAAAGGGCTAATTTCGAGCGGGACTTCGAGAGAAGTCGCCCTCCCGAGAGTGCAGTGAAGATGGAAAAAGCTTTTGAAGAAAAATTTGGCGGACCACCTGATTCGCCTCCATCGGCAAGCTGGGGCTGGGGTAGCATTTATATCATCAAACAGGCAATCGAAGGCTTGATAAGTGAGCGAGGAGAAGAAACTGTTCTAAATATGAGCCTGACTCGCGATCTACCGGGCGAGGCGATTGGTTATCTACTGCCGGAGGGTCAGAGTAAAACGGGTCCGGTAGTTAATACGCCCTACGGAAATTACGGATTTCTAAAATGCGGACAGTTTAACATTAGGCTCGGGGTTGCTACTTTCAGAGAGAAAGAACAGTATCTATTGAAGGATCGCGGTTACGGGGAGAGCTTGCTCGACCCTCTCTGTCCGAGTTAGTACTGTATGTTTGCCCCGGCGGTCTTATTTAAATTTCTTCTGGATGGTTTATTTCTCGGTAGTTATTACGGGCTGCTGGCTCTCGGCGTCGCCCTGATTTTTGGTGTGCTAGAGATAGGTGACGTGGCCCAGGGTGGGTTATTGACACTGGGTGCCTATCTTGCCTATACCATTGCGGGCGAGTTTGGTCTGAACTATTTTCTCGCCCCCATGCTGGTTGTGCCTCTGACTGCCTGTATCAGTCTGTCTTTTGGGGTTCTAATTTATAGAAAGCTGAGAAAACATGGGATAGCTCCCACTTTCCTGGGTGCCGTTAGCCTTCTGTTAATTATCCAGAGTATCGTCGCCATGGGTTACGGCGAACGAGCAAAGACGCTTTCGTCTCCGATTTCACCGAAGATGATAAAAATCGGTTCCGCATCAATTTATTCACATAAGCTATTGGTAATATTATTGACGGGTGTCTTGGCCTTGCTGCTCTGGTTTCTATTGAGAAGGACCAAATGGGGGAAAAGCATTCGAGCGGTTTCCCAGAACAGGGAAATGGCTTCTCTGGCTGGAATAAACGTTTTACG
>JAIPHN010000091.1 GCA_021735185.1 Candidatus Bipolaricaulota bacterium | reverse complement strand
GGAATGCCTTCGACTACGGGGAGCAAAACTATCGGGTAAATACGGGCGGAGTAGGATTGACTTTTAGCGATCTTATCTCGCTGAACGGCACGGGTATATCGGCTTCCCTGACCCGGGGGAACTTTAGCGTGTCTTTACTGGATCTTTACCCTGAGATAGAAAACGGAGGGGGAAGGTTAAGTTACGAGAATGATAGTCTGTACCTTGCCGCCAATCTGGCAAATCTGGAGAATGACGCTGGTGAAAATGCTTTTACGGAATCGGTAGTCGGGAGATTTCAACAGGGGGAAACCGGGGAAGTGGAATTTGAGGCGGGTTACACCCCGGAAGGCGGCAGCTACGGCCAGGCTTATCAGGCTTACGGTCAAGTAGGGTTTGAACCGATCACTCTGGAAGGAGAAGCCTTCTTCATCGGACCGGAATTTGCCGGGAGCGGTAGTGGGGACAAGGGGTTTCGGCTCTCGGGGTCGGCCAGAGGAGAAAATTACAATCAGGACCTTACCTATTCTTACTATTATAGAACCCCCGGTGCCGTACAGACGAGATCGACCATGAAGGTGGATAGACTCGCCGGGAACGCATCAGTAGATATACTTGGAGCGAGCGGCTCCTGGCCCGCAGGGAAGGAGGGCAGGGCCTTCAGCCTCTCGGGCTCATTTGAAATGTCCAGCAGGGAAGATACGAGGGAGGATCCGACTCTGGACGAATCAACTCAGAGATTTAGTGGCTCAGTTCTGTATCGTTACGAAAATATTGATTTTTCGATTTCCGCCACGGAAGAACTTCGAACAAATAACCTATCCGGAGAAACCTTCGAATCGTTTAATATAAGTCAGGAGGTAGGTTTTTCTTACGAAGGATTCAACGTCAACGCGGGCTTCTCAAATACCCTGACGGAAAACTTAACGACGGGGGAAAGGACCTCCAGCGCCGGGTCTTTTAGCCTGGGGATCGCGACAGCGGGATCACCTTATGTTAGTTTCTCCATGACAAAGAACAGTCGGTCGCTTGATTTTACTCTTGACAGTACCGTTAGCCCGACTGAAGCTCTGGAATTCTCCCTTTCTGCCAGCACTACTATAGGCCAGGGTGATGTCTCCTTTGGCGGCTCACTTAACTTTACTTACGAGTGCGACCTTCCGCTAAAATTCATTATCACTCAGGGAAGGGTGGATGGTTACGTTTTCGTCGATAGTAACGAAAACGGAGAGAAAGACGAAGACGAAGAGGGGATTCCTGAACTGGTTCTAACGATTGAGAATACAAAGATCGCTTCCGGAGAAGACGGTTACTTCAAATTTCCGCCGTTAACTCCCGGCACTTACGAGCTTAATATCGAGGATCTTCCATCAAAATACGGAACGAAGGCAGAACTGCCCCAGGAAGTGGAGGTAGTCAAAGGGGAAGAGACCACTACTTACGTTCCTCTGACGGAGCTATCCTCGATTAGCTTAAGCGTCTTCGCGGACGCGAACGAAAATGGAACCAGAGAGACCGGAGAAGGTGGGATTGATGCCGTCGGAGTCATCCTCGAGGGAGAAGGAGTCGAGAGGAAACGGACTACGAACCAGGACGGCGAGATAAACTTCCGTGGTCTGGTACCCGGAACTTATTCTCTCGTTTTGAACGAGGATACGCTGCCACCTCGATCGGAAATAACGACAGGTAACGCGGATATCTCGGTCGATCTAGCAGGTGGGGAAACGAAAGAGATCGAGATAGGGAGCTTCCAGAGGCCGAGGGAAATAATATTCGGTCAGCCGCCGGAGGCTGACTTCGCATATTCGCCCGAAGCACCCACGGTAGGATCGGAAGTAAACTTCTCGGGTGGTCTCTCGAGCGATCCGGACGGAAATATCACTAAGTACGAGTGGGATTTCCAGAGTGACGACCAGGTGGATCAGACAGGCAAGATCGTAACTCACACATTCCCGGAGGCTGGAACTTATGAGGTTAGCTTAACGGTAACGGATAATGATGGGAACGACGTTACAGTTAGCAAAGAGATTGATGTAGTAAGTCAGGGTTAATTTATTTTATCCCAGGTGCAAGGACGGCTCCGGTCCCAGACTCAGCGGGGAAGTTTCGTTCCGGTTTCGATATTTATCGCTGGCAGTTACTGCAATCATGGCGCCGTTATCCGTGCAGAGATCAAATGGAGGAAATATCGCTTTTAGACCTTCTTTTTCTGCTTTTTTACTTAATTGTTTTCTCAGACGGGAATTCGCCGATACTCCTCCCATAACTGAGATTTGGTTCACGTTTTCCCTTTTTGCTGCCCTGATGGATTTGGCTATTAACGTATCGAGAACCGCTTCCTGGAAGGACGCCAGTAGATCCGGCAGGTCGTAGTCTTCTCTTTCGACTACCCTCGCAACCGCGCTCTTCAGACCGGCGAAAGAAAAGTCCAGCCCTTCTTCAAGCATCGGACGGGGAAAATCGTAACTAGCCCTGTTCCCTTCCTTGCTCATTTCATCTATTTTCGGCCCGGCGGGATAGCCCAGACCGGTCATGTAGCCAACTTTATCGAAAGCTTCCCCGGCCGCATCGTCCCTGGTAGATCCCAGTCTTTCGTAATTACCCCAGTCTTTGACGAGGACGAGACTGGTATGCCCGCCCGAGACAAGCAGTGCCAGAAAAGGTGGTTCTGCTTCCCGCGAGGCGTAATGTGCGTAAACGTGGCCTTCCAGATGGTTGACACCGAGGAAAAAAACGTTCAGGGAGTAACTCAGGGATTTCCCCATGGATAGTCCCACAAGTAGGGGACCGACGAGACCGGGACCGTATGTCGCCCCGACAAGGTCAACGTCTTCAAGGTCGATGTCCGCCTCCCCCAGTGCTTCTTCTATCAAGGGAGAAAACTTCTTCAAATGATTCCGGGAGGCAATTTCCGGGACGACCCCGCCGTATTTTTCGTGAAGATCGGCCTGAGAATAAATCTTGTTTACAAGGATATTGCTTCCCCCTTCAACTATCCCCACCCCTGTTTCGTCACAGGATGATTCCAGGCCGAGAGTGTAGAAAGAGCTTATTGTTCGGTCAACTCCTCTTTTAAGGTCCCTATGAAGGGTAAGTTTCGGTATTTACCGGCGTAGTCCATTCCGTAGCCAACCAGGAAGAGGTCCTCTTCGAGATCGAATCCCTTAAAATCTATCTCCACGTTCTTCTTCCTCCTGCTGCTTTTATCCAGCAAGGCGCTTACCTTCAATTGTCGCGGCGTTCTGGCCCCGAAAGCTTTTAGGAGGTGATGCAAAGTCTCGCCGGTGTCGACTATGTCTTCAACGACGATAACTATTCTGTCGTTTATGGACCTGTCGAGGTCCTTCAGCACCCTGACTTCCCCGGGCTCCGTGGCGTCACCGTAAGTTGATACCGACATAAAATCGTATTCTATCGGTACATCCATGTAGCGAGTCAGATCTGCCATAAAGACCGAAGCCCCTCGAAGAATACATACGGCGATCGGTGGACGTTTCCATATTTCTCTCCGGCTCATCTCGTTTTCGAGATACTCGTCTACCTCTTTTGCGAGTTTTTTAACCCGACTCTGAATCTCTTCCTCGGTATAAATCGTCCGTTCAATATCGGTTTCTAAATCGTATTTATGGTTATTCATGGCGATAACAACTAATTATATAGACAAATGGGTAAATTTAAACCTAATAATCCTGACTTAAGTTGTGTTTCTCTCATTTAAGACCAACTTCTAAATCAGCATACAAGATATACTAACTACTGTTTGTGAAATTCAATTGCTTCACCCAGTCGGTGACCTCTAAAAGATTCAGGCCAACTTTCTCTCTCGAAACTTTCAACCAGCACCCAGATGAGAAAAGTTACCTGGAAATATAATCTACCATTAAACGAGCCTGGCAGCCTATACCGTAGTGGAGTAAAAAATCTTGAGCTAGGTTCCGGAGCTCATCTGGGTGCTGGACCAAATTTTGCCTGTAAAATACCCCTCACGGATAACCTTTTTCCTTCCAGCTTAAATGTTAAAGCCGCTCAGATTAGTTCTGAATCTCGTCCAGACGGTCATTGCATAATTGGTCGGCTCGGGCTATGAAGGAGTTTTCCCGCGGCTGGTGGGTAAAAGTTACCTCTTTGAATTTTTTTATCAGTGTTTTTACCCGGCGGTATAACCGGTAAAGCTCCGCGTCCTTTACTTTCCACTGTCCCGTAACCTGTTTGATCAGAAGCTGGCTATCCGAATTCAGGTTTACTTGCCCCTCTGTCAGTTCACCGGCTCTTTGCAGGGCCCTGATAACGGCGAAGTACTCTGCCTGATTGTTCGTCGAGCGACCGATGTAGCCTGCCTCTTTTGTAATGAGTTCATCGTTTTCGTCAAGAATCAAATAACCCCAGGCGGCGTCGCCCGGATTGCCGCGAGAGGCACCGTCCGTATAAATATTTAGCTCAGTAAAGTTATTGTTCATATTTAAGTATCACCAGTATCAGCAACGATGTTATTTTAGATAGAATGATGGTAAGGTTTCATAGTTAAAGTTTCAGCAGGCAGTAGCCGAAGCCTGAGATTTGTAGCTGTAATGCGTCCTCTTTCATATTCAGAGAGACATCTCCAAAGAGTATTTCCGGGCTGGAAACCCGGGATAGTTCTTCGCTGGAAACCTCGATTTGATTTTGCCCGGAACCCGAGTTTATTACTCCCAATACTTGATCTTTACTATTTCCTCTCGCGTAGGCAAAAACCTCGTCGTTTGCGGCTATTTCCCTAAAGCCCCCTTCTCTCAATGATTTTACTTCTTTCCGGAGTTTGACCAATTTCTTAAAGTAATCCAGGAGTTCTCCGTGATACCTGTCTTCTTCCCAGGGGTAAGTCCTGCGGCAGTCCGGGTCGTCCCCACCTTCCATGCCGATTTCGTCGCCGTAGTATATAGTCGGTGCACCGGGGAACGTAAACAGGAAAAAGTAAGCGAGTTTGAATCGGTCAGGGTCTTTCTCGCACAGGGTCATAAATCTCGGCCGATCGTGACTCCCCAGCAGGTTATAATTCCCAAAATTTGCCCATTCTGGGTAGGATCGGCGGAGAAAATATATCCGCTGGCGGAACGCCCGGGCCCCGTAGTCCTCATTTGCAAGGAAATCTACCAGGTACTTGTACAGTTCGTAGTTCATGACGCCATCGAGTGAACCCGATTTAAACCAGGAGGATGCCGGCCCGACGACTTCTCCCATCACATACGCTTCGGGTTTTATTTCCTTTGCGGCGGCGCGGACCTGACGTACGAAGCCGGGCTCGAGGTAATTCGTGGTATCGAGGCGCCAGCCGTCAATATCGGCCTCATCGATCCAGTACTGAACTATATCCAGAAGGTATTGTCTTACTTCCGGGTTACTCCTGTCGAATTCCGGCATGTACGGAACCCCCGCCCAGCAACGGTAGTTCGGTTCCGGCTCGGTTTCTATCGGAAAGTCGTCGATTTCGTACCAGTCCCAGTAAATTGAGTCGCTTCCCTTCTTCTTTACGTCCTGGAATTGAGAGAATTGCTCCCCGCAGTGGTTGAAAACGCCGTCCAGAATGACTTTCATGTTTTTATCATGGGCGGAATTAACCAGGGATTTTAAGTCCGATTTATCCCCGAAGGCCGGGTCAATTTCGTAATAATCCGTGGTGTCGTATTTGTGGTTCGTCGGGGACTTAAATATAGGGTTGAGATAAATCGCGTTAATCCCCAGTTCTTTTAGGTAATCCAGTTTCCGGTTAACCCCTTCCAGATCTCCGCCGAAAAAGTTTTCCCGGGTCGGATTACTGCCCCATTCTACTGTATCTTCCGGGTCATTTTCTGGGTTGCCGTTGTAAAACCTTTCCGGAAAAATCTGATAGAATATTGCGTCCGAGACCCATTCCGGCGGTCGTAAGTTCCGGGTTCTGGCTTCATCAAAGTGACTCAAATCAATCTTTTCACCTGAC